>CAZPTI010000068.1:0-18481 GCA_964588925.1 uncultured Anaerolineales bacterium
GAATGCCTGCCAGCGCGCCCGCGCCGATAAGGAACGTCCAATAAGTGATCGGCAACTTCTCGCGCAGATTGCCCATCTTGCGGATGTCCAACTCGCCGTGCAGCGCGTGCATTACCGAACCCGCGCCGAGGAACAGCAGCGCCTTGAAGAATGCGTGCGTGACCAGGTGGAAAATACCCGCCGCATATGCGCCGACGCCGACTGCCACAAACATAAAACCGAGCTGCGAGACGGTCGAGTAGGCCAGGATGCGCTTCATGTCGGTCTGCGTCAGCGCGATGGTGCCCGCGACGAAGGCCGTCGCTACGCCGATCCACGCGACCCAGTTGCCAGTCGTCGGCGCAAGCTGGAAGAGGGGCGCAGAGCGGGCGATCATGTACACGCCGGCCGTGACCATCGTCGCGGCATGGATCAGGGCGGAGACGGGCGTCGGGCCTTCCATCGCGTCGGGCAACCAGACGTAGAGCGGGATTTGCGCGCTCTTGCCGGTGGCAGCCAGCAGCATCAGCATTGTCGCGGCCATAACCGCCGCGTTGCCCACGCCCCAGGCTTCCGGCGCGGAGGCGAACACGTCGGTGAAGCGCAGCGAGCCAAGCCCGGACCAGATGATCATGATGGCAAGGAGCAGGCCAAAGTCGCCGATGCGGTTGACGATGAACGCCTTCTTGCCTGCGTCCGCAGCGGAGGGCTTCTCGAACCAGAAACCGATCAGCAGATACGACGCGAGGCCACGCCTTCCCAGCCCACGAACATCAGCAGGTAGTTGTTTGCCAGGATCAACGTGGTCATCATGAGGATGAACAGGTTGAGGTAGGCGAAGAAGCGCGGGAAGCGCGGGTCGTCGCGCATGTAGCCCGCAGAGTAAACGTGGATCAGGAAGCCGATGCCCGTGACGACCAGCGCCATCGTAATCGACAACTGGTCAATCAACAGGGCCGCGTCAACACTGAACCGGCCCGCAACCATCCACTGCCACAAAGTAACCTCGTGGCTGCGCTCTTCGGCCGGCAGACCGAGCATCTGGACGAACATCGCCACGGCCACGAGGAAGCTGAGGAACACCATCGCCGGGGCGAGGAAGCCCACGACGCGGCGGCCCAGCCGCGTGCCGAAGAGCGAAATGACCAGCGCGCCGAGCGCCGGGAAAACAAGCATCAACCAAGCATAGTCAAGCATGCTCGCGCCTTTCCGATGTTAGCCCTTCAACAAATTCACGTCTTCGATGTTCGTCGTATCTTTGTGCCGGATCACGGACATCACGATGGCAAGGCCGATCGCGACCTCAGCCGCGGCGACGACCATGACCATCAGGACGAAGATTTGACCGTGAATCTGGAGGAAATGGTGCGCGAGCGCGGCGAAGGTGAGGTTCACCGCGTTGAGCATCATTTCGACGGACATGAAGATGATCAGCACGTTGCGGCGGATCAACACGCCGAGCGCGCCGATGGCGAAGAGCACAGCGCTCAGGACAAGAAAATAGGAGGTCGGGACCATATACGGTTTCTCTCTCCACAGATGGGGCGACCGCAGGCAGCCCCTACAAACTCAAAACCAACAGTTGTATGCCCCTAAGGCAGGCAACTCATTCCGGCGGACGCGCCAGCACCACCGCGCCGATCATGCCAACCAGCAACAGCACCGAAGCAAGCTCGAACGGCAGCAGGTAGTCGGTGTAGAGCACGGCCCCGATGGCCTGCACGCTGCCCTGGCCGAACGCAGTCGGGTCGCCCTGCGCCGGGTTCAACTGGCCGGAGACGAGGCCATAGCCCAGCCCGACGACCATCAGCAGGCCCAGGAACAGCGCAACCAACCGGGACCAACCTGCCCGTTGCAGGAAGGGGCGGTTCGTATCGCGGATGTCGTTCAATTCGCCGCCGCCAAGCAGCATGACGACGAACAGGAAGAGCACGACGATCGCGCCGCCGTACACGATGACCTGCACCGCGGCGAGAAACTGAGCCTGCAACATGACGTACATGGCAGCGAGCGACGCGAAGTTGAGCAGCAGGAAGAGCGCGCTATAGATCGGCCGGCGGCTGATGATGACGCCAACGGCTGCGACAATCGCGATCAGAGCAAAGACGATAAACAGGAACATCCCTGCCTCCGGGCGAGCGGGTGACTACGGGTGGGTGTCACCCTCGCGAATCAGGCGGCGGACAGGGCGAGTCTTGCCCGCCCTGCGTACAATCAATCCGACAACTACTCAGCGCGGACAACCACATTCGGGTCGGTCGGCACCAGCAGCTCTTCTTTTGTCCAAAGGAACCCTTCGCGCGTGTAGGTCGCCAGCTCAAACTCGTGGCCGAGAACCACCGCTTCGACCGGGCAGGCCGTCTCGCAGTCGCCGCAATAGATGCAGCGCAGCAGGTTCACTTCCCAGATTTTCGCGTACCGCTCGCCGGGGCTGTGCGGATTCGCGGGATCGTTCTCGGCCGCTTCGACGTGAATCGCGCCGGTGGGACAAGCGGCCTCGCACAACATGCAGCCGATGCACCGCTCCAGCCCGTTCTCGTAGCGTCGCAGCTCGTGCCGCCCGCGGAATCGCGGGTAGATTGGCATCGGCTGCTCCGGGTACTGGTACGTCACCGGCCCCTGGATCAGGTTTTTGAGCGTGATGCCGAAAGCTTTAACGATCTCGGCCGCGCCCTTAAAGGAATCGCTTACAGCCATTACAACACCTCAAACCAACGTCACGATCACGGCCGTGATAGCCAGGTAGATCAGCGACACCGGGAAGAGCCACGTCCAGCAGAACTTGAGCAGCTGATCGTACCGAGGCCGGGGCACGCTGGCGCTCGCCCAGATAAACAGGAAGATCAAGGCGATGACCTTCGCTGCGAAGTAGAGCGGACCCAGAATCGGGAACTGCTCGACGAACGGCCCGCGCCATCCGCCGAAGAAGACCGACACCGCGACGCCGCACGCGCCGATGATGTGCAGGTACTCGGTCATGTAGAAAAGCGCGAACTTGATGCTGCCGTACTCGGTCTGGAAGCCGGCCACCAGCTCGTTCTCCGTCTCAGGGAAGTCGAACGGCTTGCGGCTTGTCTCGGCCAGCATCGTAATGAAGAAGAACGGGAATGCAACCCAAATCCACAGCCACAGCCACCACGGGCGGTTCATCTGCACGATCTGGTTGAGGCTGAGGGTGCCGAACCCGTCCTGCGTGCCGAGCGTCGTCGTCAGCAGCAGCGCGATGAGCAGAATGCCCATCGGCAACTCGTAGGAGAGCATCTGCGCGCTCGTGCGCAGCGCGCCGAGCAGCGAGTATTTGTTGTTGCTGGCCCAGCCGCCGAGGATGACCCCGTACACGCCCACGCTGGCAACCGCGAGCACCCACAGGAAGCCGATGTTAACGTCCGCCACCTGCAGCGGGATTTGCGCGCCGAACAGGTTGATTGTGGGGCCAACCGGCACGACCGCGAAGATGAGCAGCGCGGGCGCAATCGCCAACGCGGGCGCAATTACGTAGAGCAGTTTGTCCGCGCGCGCGGGGATAATCTCTTCCTTGAAGATCATCTTGAGCGCGTCCGCAATGGGGTGGCCCAGGCCGAACGGCCACGCGCGGTTCGGGCCGAGGCGCAACTGGAACCGACCAATCAGCTTGCGCTCCAGCCAGGTCGCGTAGGCGAACCCGGTCAGCAGGACCACCACGAGGATCACGGATTTGATCCCCGGAATCAGAATGAGGTTGATCCAATCCATGCCGCTACTCCAGCGAAGCGTACGCGCGCGAAATGGTGACGGTGACAGGCTCTCCGCGACCCGCGCCGAGCGTTTCCGCGGGCTGGCCGGTGAGGCCATAGGGCATCCAGGCAGTGCCGGGCTGGACGCAATCGTCCGCATGCAGCACGGCGGTCACGCTGCCGCGCGCCGAGGTCACAGTCACGCCATGACCGTCCGGCACACCAACGGAAGCGAGGTCCGCCGGATTCAGCGCGACAAACGCGCCCGGAATCAGGTTCTGAAGCTGCGCGGCCGAGTGCTGCATCAGCGCGCCGCCATCCCACAGAACGGGGCCGCTGACGAGGGTGAATTGGCCGGGCTCGGCCACGGGCAAGGGCTGCGTATCGACCGGCTCGAACCGCCGCGCAGGGCGAGCGAGCGCGGTCGCGGGCCATTGCTGGCCCTGATCGGTCAGGCTCTCCCAACGCATTCCCGCGTAGACCGGCGCGGCCTTGCTGATCTCTTCCAGCACGGCCGGCGCATCAGGGTAGTTCCATGCCTTCGGAGCGGGCGCGCCCTTTGACTCGGCGCGGGCGCGCTTTTTGCGCTTCCAGTCGGGCACGGCATCGGCAACCGCAACCGGCGTCTGCGACGCAATCCATCGCTCGGCCATGCGAGCGAGGATAGCCCACCCCGGCAGACAGCCTTCGATGGAGTCGATGCCGTCCGGTCCACGCTGCACGCGGCGTTCGAGGTTCGTGTAGGTGCCGTTCGACTCCGCCCACGACGTTGCAGGCAGGACGACGTGCGCCAGCTTCGCCGTATCGGTAAGGAACAAGTCTTGAACGACGAGGAAGTCGAGCTTCTTGAGCGTTTCCGCTGCGGCCGGGCTCACGGCAGGGTCGGCTTCCATCAGGTAGAGCGCCCTCACCTTGCCGTCGAGCATGTCCTGGTAGGCCGCGCCCGCTTCGGCCGGTGGCTGAACGCCCCACAGCTTGCCGAGCCGCTCCCGCGCGGCTGCGTCACTGACAGCCGCGTGACCGGGCAGCGCATTGGAGACGACGCCAACATCGCGCAAGCCCTGCCCGTTCGCCTCGTGGCCGATGTAGGCCAACTTGTCACCGTGGCCGAGGGCTACCGCAACATTGCTCAACGCGGTCACGGTCAGCCGGCCGCGCGGGCCGCGCGCCGCATCCGGGCCATAGATAAACAGTGGAGACTTTGCGTTGACCAGGATTTCCGCCGCGGCGTCAATGTCTGCGCGAGCGACACGCGTCATGGCAACCGGACCGGCCTGTCCGCCCTGCTGCGGCCGACCGCCGCGCTCCTGCTTCTGCTGCGCCGCGGCCAGCGCGGCCTTACGCGCTTGCGCCGCAGCGGCCAGCTCGCTCAACGCCAGCGCCTCATCGCCGGGCCGGGTCGGGATATACGCGCCCTTCGGCCCGCGCGGGTCATTCACGTAGCGCGCAGCCTCGATGCGCCGCGGATGGATGATGACCAGCCGCGCGCCTTTGCGCCGCACGGCCCGCTTGATATGCAGGTCGAGCACCGGGGTCGCCTCGCTCGGGTCGAACCCCACGAGGACGATCACATCGCTCTTTGCGATGTCCGCAATGGCCGGCAGGCCGGTCGGCAGCGCGGCCACAGACGCGCCTTCGGAGAAGTCCACGTTGTTCGTGCCGACAAGCTGGCGGAAGAACTTCTGGAGCAGGTAGCCGGATTCATTCGAGACGCGGCCCGCCGCGATGCCACCCGTAGCGTTTGGCCCGTGCTGCTCGGCGATGCGCTCGAAGGTGTCTACGACGCGGGCGATGGCCTCGTCCCACGTCGCGGGCCGCAACTCGCCGTTCTCGCGCACCATCGGTTGCGTGAGTCGCTGCGGGTGGTCCACGTGCTGGTGCAGGAAGCGGCCCTTATCGCAGATCCACTCGTCGTTGACCGCCATGTTCTCGCGCGCGACAATGCGCCGCAACGTATGCACACGCTCGTCCAAGCGGAGATTGCAGCCGACGGGACAGTGCGTACAAACGCTCGGCGTTTTCTTCAATTCCCAGGGGCGGTAGCGGAAGCGCGCCACGCGGTTGGTCAGCGCGCCCACCGGACAAATGTCGATGATGCTGCCCGACGTCTTGGCGTCGACCGGCCGGCCGGGGAACACGTCGATGATCGTCTCGCCGCCGCGCTCGAACAAGCCGATCTGCGGCTTGTCTTCCCACTCTTCCAGGTAGCGGATGCAGCGCCAGCAGAGGATGCAGCGTTCCTGGTCGAGCATAATCAGGTCGCTGATGGGGTAATGCTTCTGCTTGCGCCGCTTGACTTCCACGAACTTGCTCGCGCCCGGACCGTACTCCATCGTATTGTCCTGCAGCGGGCATTCGCCACCCTTGTCGCAGATGGGGCAGTCGAGCGGGTGGTTGATCAGGATGAAGCCGAGCACAGCCTCACGCGCCTGTTTCACCGCGTCGCTGTCCGTCCGCACCACCATGCCTTCGCTCACACGCACCGTGCAGGACGTGTCGAGGCGGCTCCCGCGCGGGCCGGGGAATTCCACCAGGCACATGCGGCACGCGCCCAGCGGGTCCAGCTTCGGGTGCGAGCAGAAGATGGGGATGTCGATGCCGGCCGCTTTGGCCGCGTCGATCACCAGCGTTCCGGCAGGAACCTGGACTTTGATGTCGTCGATGGTCACGTTGACCAAATCAGCCATATTGTCCCTCAGTTGCCTCCCTGACTGAACGTGGGAGGAGTCGCGTCAACGATGAATCCGATACTACTGCATGGATGACGATGCAGCGCCGCGGCGTCGCGCCGGCCGCCACTTTGATATGGACTTCGGCGGTCGGGCTGGGATGCCGGTGAGCATACCGACTGCGCTAATGTCCTCATCAACGTCCGGCCAGTGAATGCCCTGCCCGCGTCCGATTATCTCGTAATTCTGCCGCTGTTCCGGTGTCGCATCTGAAAGGCGCCACGACCACGCCAGCGGCACAGAAATCACTCGCCCGTCTGTCAGGTGCGCTGTGACTGATGCGTCCGAGACCTCAACGGCAGAAATCAACGGCTCGTTACTGACCGCAGTGTTCATCCCACGCCTCCAGCAGGTGCGTCCGATACTTCACTACAAGCCCGCGAATTTGATTCAACTCTCTGGGCGAAAAGCCGTCATTGCTGGCAAGCACAACGGGTTCCAACCAAAACTTGCAAAGCATGTTCTCGCGTCTGACGTGGACATGCTCCGGCTCAAGACAATCAAAACTATAAAAGAAGCACCGGTGCGGTCCCGGAATCCCCTTGACCGATGGCATCGTTGCCACCCTTTCATCTGGACTACCGCTTCACGGTCGGCTTATTGAACTGTTCTTCCATCGGCAACGCCGGCGCCGTTACGCCTGAAGGCGCACCGGGATCGGGCCGGTAGATGGGACGGATCGGAATGACGGGCTGCTGCGTCGCGTTGGCGATGGCCGCTTCAAACTCGGGCCGGAACTTCGCCAGATTGCTTTGCAGACCCCAGACCGCGGCATACGAGAACGGGCAGAAGCTCTTGCCCGCGATCATGTCGGCAATGTAGAGCATCAGCGCAATGTCGTCAGTCTTGCCCTCGCCGCGTTCCACCCGCTCGAGGATGTCTTCCAGCCAGCCCGTCCCCTCGCGACACGGCGTGCACTTGCCGCAGCTCTCTTCGCGGTAGAACGCAATCGTGCGCCGCGCCAGCTCCACCATGCTCGTGTTCTTGCCGATCACGATGACTGCCGCCGCGCCCAGGCTTGACCCCTGCTTGGCGACCGCGTCGAAGTCCATCGGCGTATCGATTTGGTTTTCGTCGAGCAACTGCATGGAGAGGCCGCCGGGGATGACCGCCTTCAGCCCTTCCGCGTCCTCGGTCAGCCCGCCGCCCCAGTCGTAGATCAGCTCACGGAGCGTCACGCCGTGGGGCAACTCGTACAGGCCGGGGTTCTTCACGTGCCCGCTCAGGCAGTAGATGCGGAAGCCGGTGCTGTTCGGCGTGCCCCACTGCTTGTACCAGTCCGCGCCGTTCTTGAGCACGTGCGGCACGTTGCTGATCGTCTCGACATTGTTGACGATGGTCGGCTTGCCGTACAGGCCGGCGACCGCGGGGAACGGCGGCTTGAGCCGCGGATGGCCGCGGTAACCTTCCAGCGAGGTCAACTGCGCGGTTTCCTCGCCGCATTCGTACGCGCCCGCGCCACGGTGCACGACCACGCGCAGCTTCTTGTTCGAACCGAGCACCCTGTCGCCCAGAATGCCGCGGGCTTCCGCCTCGGCAATCGCCGCGTTCAGCCGCTCCGCCGCGAAGTAGTACTCACCGCGGACATAGATGAAGGCGTGTTCGGCCTCGATGGCATAGGAAGCGATGATGATCCCCTCCAACAACTGGTGGGGGTCATACTCCATGATCATGCGATCCTTGAACGTGCCCGGCTCTGACTCGTCAGCGTTGACGACCAGGTAGCGCGGGTACACGCCCGCGGGGATGAAGCTCCACTTTTGACCGGCCGAGAAGCCCGCGCCGCCGCGACCGCGCACGTTCGCGGCTTTCATCTCGTCGATCACTTGCGCTGGCGTTTTGCCGCCGCTGACGATGGCGCGCGCTGTTTCGTAGCCGCCGCTTTCAAGGTAAACGTCAAGCGTGTGGCTGTTGGGCTTGTCGACGTTGCCGAGCAAAAAGTTCGTGTCGGGGCGCCCGCCGTGGTGGAACGGGCCGGTAGGCCACCGTTCAGTGGTATCAAAGCCGTGACCCGAGCTGATCAGCGCCAGCGCCTCGTCGAGCTTCTCCGGCGTGTCCAGCTCCTCGAAGTAGCGGATCTTCTGTGTCTTCTTCTCGGTGCACATGAACATCGGCGCGGTGGCGCACGAACCGAGACACTCCACGAGACCCAGCGTAAACTTGCCATCAGAAGTGGTCGTCCCGGCTTCGCCCGCGTGGCCGAACTTGGCATCGAGCCGCTCTTCGAGCATTTTTGTCAGCTTGCTCGACCCGCGCAGCATGCACGGCACGTTGTCGCACACTTCGATCGTGTACTCGCCCGGCTCATGGTGGATGTTATACATATGGTAGAAGCTGGCGAACTCGCCCACTTCCGCCTCGTCCAGGCCGAAGAGCGCGCCGACCTCCGCCATCACCTCGGCGGGCAGCCAGCCGGCCTCGCGCTGCGCCACGTAAAGGGCGGGTCCTAGCGCGGAGCGGGACACGGGATAACGGGCCTGTAGCGCCCGGATTTCTGCAATTGCTTGTTCGGAAAGCCGACCAGGATTCGGTTGATTCACTTGATTCACCTGATTCACCTCAACAGAAGTTCCCTGTGTCTTGGTGTCTTTGTGTTATTCGCCGATCCTACCGATCCACGTCACCCAACACGATATCCACCGAGCCGATGTTCACCACGAGGTCGGCCACGAGCCGGTTTTTCGACATGGTGTTCAGGGCTTGCAGGTTATGGAACGAAGGCGTGCGGAACCGCAGGCGGTACGGGATCGCGGAGCCGTCGCTCACGAGGTAGAAACCTTCCTCGCCGCGCGGGCTTTCACCGCACTCGTAGATTTCGCCCTTAGGGGGCGTCATGCCTTCGGTCCACAGCTTGAAGTGGTGGATTACCGCCTCCATGCTGACGTCAAGCTCCTGCCGCGGGGGCGGAACCATCTTGCGGTCCGCCGACCAGACCGGGCCGTCGGGCAGGTTCTTCATGCCCTGCTCGACGATGCGCAGGCTCTGACGCATCTCCTCGATGCGCACCATGTACCGCGCGAATGTGTCGCCCTCGGACGCGGTCGGCACCTTGAAATCGAAGTTCTCGTACCCGCTGTACGGGCGGATCTTACGGTAGTCGAGCGGAACGCCGGCCGCGCGGATCATCGGACCGGTGACGCAGAGGCTCAAGCACTGTTCAGCGGTCAGCTTGCCCACACCCTCGGTGCGCGCGCGCCAGACCGGGTTGTCGTTCATGAATCTTTCGTACTCGTCGAACTTCGCGGGGAACGTGCGGAGGATGTCGTTGACGCGCTCCGTGAAGCTCGGCGGCACGTCGCGCCAGACACCGCCGGGACGGATGTACGATGTGGTAAGCCGCGCGCCGCTAACCAGCTCGAAGATGTCGAGCAGCTGCTCGCGCTCGCGGAACGCATACATCAACATCGCGTGACTCATGCCCGACGCGTCCATGACGTGCGTGCCCAGCCAGAGCAGATGCGAAGCGATGCGTTGAAGCTCGCACATGATCACGCGAATCACCTGCGCGCGCGGCGGAATCTCCACGCCCATCAGCTTCTCGACCGCCAGCGCATAGCACAGGTTGTTGCACATGGACGAGACGTAGTCGGAGCGATCCGTGTACGGGAGGAAGTCCTTATACCGGATCGTCTCGCCCTGCTTCTCGAAGCCCGAATGCAGATAACCGATGTCCGGGTAGGCGGCAACCACCGTTTCGCCGTCCAACTCGACGATGACGCGCAACACGCCGTGTGTCGACGGGTGATGCGGGCCCATGTTGAGGATCATGTGCTTATTGGCGTCCGCCTGCTTGGGCGGCACCTGCTGCACCGCGCGCGCCTCGATGATCTGCTTGCCGAAGCTCTCGAACTCCTCGTCCTCCCAGGTCATCGAGAAGGGGACGCGTTCGCCCCCACGCGGAAGTTCCTTACGCAGCGGGTGGTTCGGCCAGCTATGCGGCATCATAATGCGACGCAGGTCGGGGTGCCCGTCAAAGCGCACGCCCATCAGGTCATACACTTCGCGCTCCGGCCAGTCCGCGCCGGGCCACAGCGACGTCAGGCTCGGCACAACCGGGCTGTCGCCACCAGGCGCCGGAACCTTAAGGCTCATGCGCCGCCAGGATTTTGTCGAGAGAAGCTGGTAAACCGTGGTGAACCGTTCGCGCGCGCTGTAGCCGGGGTACTTGCTCCAGTCCACGGAGGTAACGTTGGCGAGGTGGTGGAAGCTCAACTCCGCATCCTCGCGGAGCAACCGGGCTACGTTCAGCAAATCCTGCGGTCGAATGGTCAGCGTCGTCTCGCCGCGGTGCGTGTACGTGCCGAGGATCGCATCGGGATGCCGCGCGCGAATCTTCTCCGCGGCCAGCGCGGCGACGGCGACGTCGGTCTGCGGCGTTTCCTGCGCGGTTGCGGCTATGGGTTGTGTCGTCTCAATCATGCGCCGTTCCTGTCTGTGCGCCTACTCTTATAATCGACGGCAGCCTAACGGCTGGGCTCGCCGAGCTTGACATCTTTCGGGCTGGCAACCGTCTCCCGCAGCGGGTTAACGCCGTAGCGGCGGTCGCGCAATCGCTCGTGCTGAATCTTCTGCTGCAACAGCGTTAGGCCGTACAGTAATGCTTCAGGCCGGGGCGGGCAGCCGGGGATGTACACGTCAACCGGCAAGATTTTGTCCACGCCCTGCACGATCGCGTAGTTGTTGAACGGGCCGCCTGCGCTGGCGCAAATGCCCATCGCGATGACCCACTTCGGCTCGAGCATCTGGTCGTAAATGCGCTTGATCACGGGGGCCATCTTCTGGCTCACGCGACCGGACACGATCAGCAGGTCGGCCTGTCGCGGCGATGCGCGGAACACCTCGGAGCCGAAGCGCGCGATGTCGAAGCGGCTGCCGCCTGTGGCGATCTGCTCGATGGCGCAGCAGGCCAGGCCAAACGTCAGGGGAAAGATGGAGTACTTGCGGCCCCAGTTGACCGCCTTCTCCAGCGTCGTCGTAATAAAGCCCTCATCGGGCAGTTTGTCTTCAATACCCATTTCCGCGCACCTTCGTTCTATACAGAGTGACAGCCTGCTGGCTTGACAGCGCTACTGCCACTGGCAGCGCAGTTACTGCCACTTGAACGCGTCATTCTTCCAGGCGTAGACAAAGCCCACCATCAGGATGACCACGAAGATCACCATTTCGATCAGCCCGAACAATCCGAGCTTGCGCGCGGCAACCGCCCAGGGGTACATGAGGATGACCTCGACATCGAAGAGGATGAAAAGGACCGCCACCACATAGAACTGGACGGGGAAACGCCGCTTGGCATCCCCAAAGGGGAGGATGCCGGATTCGTACGGCTCGTTCTTGGCCGGGTTGTGTCGCCGGGGACCGAGAAGCGCCGACACGCCGAGCGCAATCGCGGCAAACCCGAACGCCACGACGACCATGACGAGGATCGGGAGATAGCCCTCTGGCATAACCTGCTCCGCTAAGCCTGCAAAGATTGTGTTTTATGAAAGGCTGGCAACGCGGGGCGACGAACACGCGCGGCCGCGCATGGCGCGGCATACCGCATGGCGCGCCCCTGCGCGCGTTGGCGAAGTCTATCACGAACGGAACACGGTTGTCAAAAGCTTCGCGATCAAACAGGGCTGAATAATAACATAAGTTACATTTGGCACACGTGGCGAGACAGAGGTATAATCTGCGGCGCGACAACCGCGAACAGCGCGGCGCGCCATCTTTAATCACATTTATCTTTCGAGCTTTGCGTTCTAGTAACGGGTCTGCTACAATGCGCACGTTCGCGCAGGGTGTCCCAAACACCTCATCCCTGCGTCACCCTTATAGAAACGGCCTTCACCGCAGCGTCCCGCTAACAGGCGCGCGCGGCCCAAAGGAGGGTAGACCGTGCTCTCTCAGTACGCGTTCATCGCTATCTTTGCAGTGATCGCCTTCGCGTTACCCGTCATCGGCCTGGTCATGGCCTGGTTCCTCCGCCCGAAGAAACCCAACCCCGCCAAAAACGCCACGTACGAATGCGGCATGGAGACGATCGGCGACACCTGGGTGCAGTTCAAGGCCCAGTACTATCTCTACGCGCTCGTGTTCGTCGTGTTTGACGTCGAGGCGATCTTCGTGTTTCCGTGGGCGGTGGCTTACAACCAGCTCGGGCTGTACGCGCTGACCGAAATGGTGCTCTTCGTCCTCATTCTCCTCGGCGGCTTGCTGTACGCATGGAAGAAGAAAGCGCTGGAGTGGCATTAATATGTTCGATTACATCCGCAACTTCTTCGTGAACCTGGGCAGTTCGTGGACTGCGTGGCTCAGCAGCTTCCTGCCCCCTGACGCCGTGACCGTGGTCAACTTTCTCGTCATCGGGATTATCCTGGTGCTCATGCCGGTGATCGCGACCCTCACGCTGACGTGGATGGAGCGCAAGGTTATCGGCCGCATCCAGAACCGTATCGGGCCGAACCGCGTCGGGCCGTGGGGCATCTTCCAGGCCATCGCGGACGCTGTCAAGATGCTGATTAAGGAAGACATCGTCCCCGACGGCGCGGACCGGCCCGTGTTCAACCTCGCGCCGATCCTGATTGCTGGCGCGGCGGCGCTGCTCTGGGCCGTCATCCCGTTCGGCAGGGGCATGATCGGCACGGACCTCAACGTCGGCGCGATCTACCTCGTCGCGGTTGGCTCGATCACGACCGTGTCGGTCATCATGGCCGGCTGGGCGTCCAACAACAAGTTCGCGCTCATCGGCGCGTTCCGCGTGGTCGCGCAGCTTCTTTCATATGAAGTGCCGATGATCCTCTCCATCGCAGGCGTCGCGCTGGTTGCGGGCACGCTGAGCACGATGGGCATCGTTGAGGCGCAGCAGGTGCCGTTCGCCCTGCTCATGCCGGTGGCGTTCATCGCCTACTTCGTCGCCGGTTCGGCAGAAGTCGGCCGCGCGCCGTTCGACCTGCTCGAAGCAGACTCGGAAATCGTCGCCGGTTACTTCGTGGAGTACAGCGGCCTGAAGTTCGGCTGGTTCTACATCGCGGAATACGGCAACCTGTTCGCCATCTCGGCCATCGCCACCACCCTCTTCCTGGGCGGCTGGCGCGGGCCGTTCAGCCATGAGGTTCCTGTCCTCGGCCCGCTCTACTTCATCCTCAAGACCATCGCGGTCGTGTTCCTGCTCATGTGGATTCGCGGCACGTGGCCGCGCTTCCGCATCGACCAGATGCTCGGTTTCGCCTGGAAGGTGCTCGTGCCCGCCACGCTGGCGAACCTGTTGTGGGTCGCGATCATCCTGAAGCTGCCCGTCCCGCAGCTTCTCCAGTGGGCCCTGATGCTTGCTGGCAACCTGGTCATCATCTTTGTCGCCGCCACCATGCTGGGCCGGGCCGCAAAGCGTTACGCCGAATCGCGCAACCTGACGCCCGCTTCGTCGGCTGTCTGATCCGCCTTTCCGCCAACCGGGGATGCGCTCATGCAACAAGTCATGTTCATCGTCATCAGCGCCGTGACGCTGATCTCCGCCGCGCTGGTCGTCACCACGCGCAGCCTATTCCGCGCCGCGCTGTGGCTGGTGCTGACCTTCTTTGGCATCGCCGGCATCTTCATCCTGCTGCACGCGGAGTTTCTCGCCATCGCGCAGGTGCTCATCTACGTCGGCGCGATCTCGACGCTGATCATCTTCGCGATCATGTTGAGCCGCGGCGTAATGGATCCGAACGCGCGGCGGTTCAACGATCAGTGGGGGTTGGTGGCCGGGTTCGCCGCGGTCTTCTTCGTCCTGCTGGCCGCCATCCTCACGCGCATGCCGTGGCAGGTGACGACCGCCGAGGCGCCCGCAGCCGATGCTGCCATTCAGCTTCTAGGCAACGAACTCGTCACCCCCTACGCCATCCCGTTTGAAGTCGCGTCCGTCCTGCTGGTCGTTGCCATGATCGGCGCCATCATCGTTGCCCGTGAGCGGGAGAGCTGATAATGATTCCACTCACCTGGTATCTCATCGTCTCGGCCGCGCTGTTTTGCATCGGCGCGTTCGGCGCGCTGGCCCGGCGCAACGCGGTCGGCGTGCTGATGGGCGTCGAGCTGATGCTCAACGCGGTGAACATCAACCTGATCGCCTTCTGGCGCTACGTCGGCGTAGCCCAGATGACGGGGCAGGTCTTCGCGATCTTCGTCATCACCGTGGCTGCGGCCGAGGCCGCGGTCGGCCTGGCTCTGATCATCTCGATCTACCGCCAGCGCAACACCGTGGTCGTCGAAGACATCGACACGATGAAGGGATAGCGCCATGACCGAACACGAGGCACTCCCTGCTATCTTCAATCTGACACCCATTATTCCGCTCCTGCCGCTCGCGGCGTTCGCGCTCATCGTCCTTTTCGCGAACCGGAGCAAGAAGCTGAGCGCCGGGCTCGCCATCGGCGGCGTCTCGCTGGCCTGGATCGTGAGCTGGGCCATTGCGTTCACCACGTTCGGCATCGAGCATTTCGGCGAAAACCCGTTCCATATCTCGCGCGACTGGCTGCCGACCGGCGCGACGTGGGAGGCGTTCGGCTTCGCGGTCGATCCGCTGACCGGCGCGATGCTCTTCATGGTGCCCTTCGTCTGCGCGCTCATCTTCATCTATGCCGTGGGATACATGGGCGTGGGCAAGCCGGAAAGCAGCCACGACGAGCGCGGCAAGCCGGCCGAGCCGGGCCACGTCGACCGCCTCGCCAGCCGCTTCTTCGCCTACATCGCCCTCTTTGCCACCGGCATGTTGGGCTTCATCCTGGCCGACAACCTGCTGCTCGCCCTGGTCTTCTGGGAGATCATGGGCCTGTGCTCCTACCTGCTGATCGGCTTCTGGTTCGCGCGCAAGTACCCGAACCCGAAGCAAATCACGCCGAAGGAAGCCGGGTTGAAGGCGTTCTTGACCACCCGCGTTGGCGACACGGTGATGCTGGCCGGGTTCCTCCTGCTCTTCGCGCAGACCGGCACGCTCAGCTTCGCCGAAATCTTCAGGCCGGAGACGCTGGAGCGGCTGGCGACCACGACGGTCAATCTGCCTCTCATCGGCGCGACGCCCTGGGCCACGATCATTGCCATCCTGATCTTCTTCGGCGCCATCGGCAAGAGCGCGCAGTTCCCCCTGCACGTGTGGTTGCCCGATGCGATGGAAGGCCCGACGCCCGTTTCCGCGCTGATCCACGCCGCGACGATGGTCTCCGCGGGCGTGTACCTGATCATCCGCACCTTCCCGCTCATGGCCGCGGTCGAGGCCGGCCCGGCGCTGCATTTCATCGCCTTTATCGGCTCGTTCACCGCGCTCTTCGCCGCGACGATTGCCGTGGCGCAGAACGACATCAAGAAGGTGCTCGCCTACTCGACCATCTCGCAGCTTGGCTTTATGTTCGCGGCGCTCGGCATCGGCGCGTACGTGGCCGCGACCTTCCACCTGCTGATGCACGCATTCTTCAAGGCGCTGTTGTTCCTTGGCTCCGGCAGCGTGATTCACGGGGTGGAGCACGGCCATCACGAGGCCGAACACGCGCACGGCCATGCGGCGCATGCGCACGAGGTGAGTTCCGTCCACGTCGACTCGCACACGGCGGAAACCAGCCCGCGGCAGGAGCACAACTTCGACCCGCAGGACATGCGCAACATGGGCGGGCTCTTCCGCCGGATGCCGCGCACCGCGTGGACCTTCATCATCGGCGGCCTTGCGCTGAGCGGCTTCCCGTTCGTCACCGCAGGCTTCTGGAGCAAGGATGAAATCCTCGCGGACGCCTGGGCGCACGAGCACACGGTCATCTTCGCCGTGCTGGCCCTCGCCGCGCTGCTGACCGCGTTCTACACCGGCCGCCAGATCATGATGACCTTCTTCGGCAAGCCGAGGACGGAAGCCGCCGTCCATGCGTCGGAGCATGACAGCATCTTCGCCTGGATGACCGTGCCGCTGATGGTGCTCGCCGTGTTCGCCATCGGCGCAGGTTGGGTCGGCATCCCGACCACCTTCCCGGTGCTCGGAGCGCTCTCCTCGAACCCGTTCCATCACTACATCGGCGGCCTGGCGGAGGCACTCGGCCTGGAGGCGAAAGAGCTTGCTTTCAACGCGGTCCCGCTGCTGACGTCGATGGTGGTGGCGCTCGGCGGCCTGCTGCTCGGCTACCTGGTGTACCGCGGCTACGCGGCCCGCGCGCAGAGCGAGACGCTCGACCCGCTGGCTAAGCCGCTCGGCGGGCTGTACCGCGTGCTGCAGAACAAGTACTACTTTGACGAGCTTTATTACAAGGTCTTCGTGAAGGGCAGCCAGCGCCTTGCGAACCTGCTCTATAAATTCGACGATGAAAAAGTGATCGATCCGTTCATCGACTGGGTCGGCAGCGCAGGACGATGGCTGTCAGAGGTCGGTCACTGGATCGACGTGAACATCGTTGACCGAGCGGTCAATCTCGTCGGCGCAATTGCGGCCGGGCTCGGCAGCGCGCTCCGCACGCTCCAAACCGGCAAGGCGCAAAACTACCTGTTCACCGTGCTGCTCGCGCTGTCGGTCGCGCTGGGCGTGTTCCTGCTGTTGCCCAAGTAGAAACAATGAATGCAATTTTGCGGTGGCGTCTCATCCAAATACGCCGGGCAAAAATCGCCGCTAATGCCGCCGCAACTCGGCTGGCGGTGATTGAAGGGCGCGCGAATTGGGGAACCGTCGAGGACCTGCGTAAGGATCTCGAAACGCACATCGAACGAACGCCCCGTTTGCGTCGTCCGCGCTCTCATCCCTTTAGGCAACCGGTCCATCGGAGGGGTCTTTGATGAATAACCTGCTGCTGATCATTATCACCTTCACCCCCCTTGTCGGCGCGCTCCTCACGCTGCTGCCGTGGGGCAAGTGGCTCAACCTCGACAAGGCGCGCGAGGAACGACTCATCAAGCTGGGCGCTATCGCCATCAGCACGCTTCCGCTGGGTCTGGCAATCATGCTATGGTTCGCCTACAACCAGTCGGCGGGGGGCATGCAGTTTGAGGTCAAGGTCCCCTGGATCCAGGCGATCAACGTGAGCTTCCACATCGGTGTGGACGGTCTCAGCGTGCCCTTCATCTTCCTCACCACGTTCCTGACCACGCTGGGCCTCTACTACTCCAGCCGCGTGATCAAGGTGCGCGTGCGGGAGTTCTTCTTCCTCTTCCTGCTGCTGGAAATGGGCATGCTGGGCGTCTTTATCGCGCTCGACCTCGTTCTGTTCTACGTCTTCTGGGAGTTCGGCCTGGTTCCAATGTACTTCCTGATCGGCATCTGGGGCAACGCGAAGGACCGCCCGCAATACTCGGCCATCAAATTTTTCCTCTACACGATGGCCGGTTCGATCTTCATGCTGCTGGCGATCATCGGCATCTACTTCGTGACCGGCAGCTTCGACATCCTCGAAGCGCAGGCCGCGCGGCCGTTCGCCGGCAACGTCCTGCTCTCCAGCCTCGCCTTCTTCGCCTTCTTCGTTGCTTTCGCGATCAAGGTGCCAAGCTGGCCGTTCCACACCTGGCTGCCCGACGCCCATACCGCAGCCCCCACCGCGGGTTCGGTCATCCTGGCCGGCGTCCTGCTGAAGCTCGGCGCATACGGCATCCTGCGCATCGCGCTGCCGGTTTTCCCGGAAGCCGCGCACCGCTTCGCCATTTTGATCGTGGCGCTCGGCGTGATCTCGATCATCTACGGCGCGTTCGTCTCGATGGCGCAATGGGACCTCAAGCGGCTCATCGCCTACTCGTCCGTCAGCCACATGGGGTTCATCATGCTCGGCGTCGGCGCGGCGGCGGCGGCCATTGGCAATGCCGACCCCAAGATCATCGACGCGTCCTCGATGGCCCTCAGCGGCGCGGCGCTCCAGATGTTCACGCACGGCCTGAGCACCGGCGCCTTGTTCTTCCTGGTCGGCGTGGTTTACGAGCGGGCGCACGTGCGCGACCTCAAGATGTTCGGCGGGTTCAGCAGCAAAATGCCCTACTACTACGGCCTCTTTGCGGTGGCCGCGTTCACCTCGCTGGGCCTGCCGGGGCTGGCCGGCTTCTGGAGCGAGTTCTTCGTTTTCCGGGGCGCGTTCGCCATCGTGAGCATTT
>CAZPTI010000069.1:0-15356 GCA_964588925.1 uncultured Anaerolineales bacterium
CTCGGCGGGTTTCTTATGGTGGGCTGCCTGATCGGCGCGGGGCTGACCCTCACGAAACGGCCCGCGCGGTGGCCGACCGTTGCGGCGCTTCTGCTGACGGCTGTCACCTTCGCCGGGCTGCTGCTCACCTTCAGCCGGTCCGCGTGGCTCGGGCTGGGGATCGGCGGAGTCGCGATGCTGGTGTTGTTATTCGCAGCCGGCGCGCGGGAGCCGCTCTCGCGCAGCGCAGCCGCCGCCCTGTTTTCCGCGCTGAACGTCGTGGCCGCGGTCTTTCTGGTCACGCAGTGGCCGCTGCTCCGGCCGCGGCTCGGTCTGAGCGTCGAGGGCGTCGAGATTCGGTCGGTGGACGAGCGCGCGGGGCTGGAGGCGGGCGCGCGGTCGCTGATTGAGGCGCGTCCCCTGCCCGGCGTCGGCTACGCGAATTTCAGCGTGGCGCTGTGGGACGCGCGGCCGGCCGCGATGGAGGATTACCCCACGTTCCAGCCGGTCCACAACGTGCCGCTGCTGGCGCGGGCGGAGCTGGGACCTGTCGGCGCGGGGCTGTGGTATGCGCTGGCAGTTGCGCCGTGGGTGGCAATTGGCGCGGCGTGGAGACGCTGGCCGGCTGCGGGGTTCCCTCGCCCGGTGGCAGCCGCATTGATCGGCGGGCTGGCCGGGCTGACGACGGTCGGCTTTTTCGACTTCTACCCCTGGTTCAGCCAGCAGGGGCGCATGATGATGTGGGTGTTGTGGGCTTTGCTGGCGCAGAGCCTGGCAACGGCGAGGCAGACGAAATGAGCGACATCCTTCTGGTCAACCCGCTTTTCCTCAACCAGGACCCGGTCGAGCAGCGGCTGGTGACGCCGTACTTTCCGCTCGGCCTGATGTACCTGGGTGCAGTGGCGCGGGAGGCGGGCTACAGCGTGGCCGTGTTCGACGGGATGTTTGAGACGAGCGACGATGCGTTCCGCGCGGCGCTGGAGGCGCACCGGCCCAAGCTGGTTGGCATCGCCGCGCTGGCGACCGTGCGCGCGGCTGCCTTGCGACTGGCCGGCATCGCGCGCGAGCGCGGCGCCATTGTCATCGTCGGCGGCGCGGACCCCACCGGACGGCCGGAAGCGTACGTGGCGGGCAACGGGCATGAGCCGCTCGTCGACGCAGCCGTGGTCGGCGAGGCGGAGCGGACGTTCGTCGAGCTGCTGGCGCGCTACAGGGCCGCGGGGTGGCGGCGTGACGTTGCGCTGGACGACCTGCCCGGCCTCGCGCTGCCCCTCCCCGGCGGCGGGATGAAGCGCACGGGCGATGCGCCGCATCAGGCTGACCTCGACGCGATCCCTTTCCCTGCGCGCGACCTCGTCGACCTCGACCGGTATCAGGCGGAGTGGCGCAAGGCGCACGGCTTTTCGTCGCTGTCTGTGATTGCGGGGCGAGGGTGTCCTTACGGCTGCACGTGGTGCCAGAAGAGTGTGTTTGGCCGGTCGTATCGGATGCGCAGCCCGGAATCGGTCGCGGAGGAGATGCGGCAGATCAAGGCGCGCTACAACCCGGACCAGGTGCGCGTGGTGGACGACGTGACCGGCGTCGACAAGCGGTGGCTGCGGCGCTGGCACGACGCGCTGCTCACCAACGACGCGGTGATCCCGTTCGAGGCGCTCTCGCGCGCGGACCTGGTCGACGACGAGATGATCCGGCTGCTGAAAGAGGCCGGATGCCGGCGATTGGCGTTCGGTGCGGAGTCCGGCTCGCAGCGCGTGCTCGACGCGATGCGCAAGGGGACGAAGGTCGAACAGCTTTACCGCACCGCGGAGATTTGCCGCAAGTACGGCATCGAGACGTACTTCTATATCATGGTCGGGTATCCCGGCGAGGAGTGGGAGGACATCGAGAAGACGATCAGCCTGCTGCGCGAGACGCGGCCCGACGAGTTCAGCTCCACTGTGGCGTACCCGCTGCCAGGGACGGAGTTTTACGAGCAGGTAAAGGACCGGCTCGTGACGGCGGACTGGGAGCACTCGGCGGAGAACCGGCTGCTGTTCAAGCGCGCGTACTCGACGCGCTTCTATCACTGGACGCAACGGCTCATGCGGAAAGAATGGCTATCCGCAAAGGTGGCCGCGGGCGAGATGAAGCTGCCGCCCGACCGCCGCGCGCGGCTGGAGGCGAGCCGGCTGGCCGCGCGGGCCGCAGTGGAGGCGCTGCGCCGGCAGCCGGGGAAGGCGGAGTTGTTGCCCGAAGGCCCGCCGAACGTGATGGGCGGGGCATGAGACGAACGGCGGCGAGGCGGTGACGCAGGATTACTACGCGCAGGTGTCGGCCGCGTTCGACCGCGCGGCGGAGAGCTACCGCAGCGACTATGCGGCGAACCCCGTGATGGCGTGGCTGTCGGACGACACGTTCGAGCGGCTGTGCGCGCTGTTCCCTGCGGGCGGGCGCGCGCTGGAGATCGGGTGCGGGCCAGGGGAGATGGCGCTGCGGCTGGCGGCAGCCGGGCGCGAGGTGATTGCCACCGACATATCGCCCGCCATGATCGACGCGGCGCGGCGCCAGGCTGAAGGGCAACCCGGCGCCGTCCGCGTTACCTGGCGCGCGGCGCCGGCCGGGCAGCTCACGGAGACCGTGACGGGCTGCATTGACGGCGCGTACAGCAACTTCGGGCCGCTCAACTGCGAGCCGGAGTTGGACGCGCTGGCGCGAACACTGGCGCGGTTGCTGCCCCCCGGCGCGCCGTTCCTCTGCTCCGTGATGAATCGCTGGTGCGTGTGGGAGCTGGCGCTGGGGTTTGCGCGGCTGCGGTCGCGCGAGGCCACGCGGCGGCTCGGCAAGGGGTGGCGGACCGCGCGGATGTCGGCCGCAGCGGGCGAGGCCGCGAGCGAGATCGCGGTGCGCTACTTCACGCCGGGCGAGTTCGCGCGGCTGTTCCGGCCCTATTTCCGGCTCGAAACCTGCCTCGGTTATCCGGTGGTCATCCCGCCGCCGTACACCGCGGCGCGCTGGCCTGACGCCGCGCGTCGGTTTGGCGGGCTGGAACGCCGCGTTCGCGCGTGGCCGGGGCTGCGCTCGCTCGGCGATCACTTCCTCCTCGTCCTGCGACGGACGGACGCCATCGTGACTCATCCATGAACATACGAGAAATAGGATGTCCCCTGTGCGGCGGGCCGCTCGCGATCTACGGCGAGACGCTGCGCTGCCCTTCTCACCGCGTCGCATTTCCGCGGCACCCAAGCGGCTTTCTCGACCTGCGCCCGCCTGAACTGCGCGCGACGGGCGACGCGTTCGCGGCGGAATACCGCGCGGCGCGGCTGGCGGAAGGCATCGAGCTGCTGACGCCGGAGGAGGCGCGCGCCCTGCCGGAGGGCAGCCCGCGCGGTTATCCGCGGCTCTACTGGCAGGTGCGCCGCGAAAGCTGGTCGGCGCTGCGCGAGTTGCTCCGCCGTCAGCTCAGCAGCCTGACCTTTGCCGACCTCGGCGCAGGCGTGCCGTGGCTGAGTCACCGGCTGGCGCAGATGGGGCACCGCGTGGTGGCGGTCGATCTCAGCCCGGATGCGGACTTCGGGCTGGGCGCGGCGCGGCACTTTCCGGACGTGACGGAGTACGGCGGGACGGCGGAGCGGGAGCGGTTTTCGGAGTTGGGCGCGGGGCGGTTTCTGCCCGTGCTGGGCAGCCTGGAGCAGCCGCCCCTCGCGCCGTGCGCTTTCGACATGGCGATCTGCAACGCGTCGCTGCACTACACGGCGGACCTGTCCGGCGCGGTGAAGCGCATCGCGCGGGCGCTGCGGCCAGGCGCGTCGCTGATCGTCATGGATTCGCCTGTCGGCGTTGTGGCGAAGCCGGGGATTGGCGCGGGGCGCGTGCTGGGGCGGGAGGAGTTGGAGAAGGCGCTGCGCGGCGCGGGGCTGCGCGTGACGTTTCATCCGGTGCGGCGAAGCCTGCTGTGGCGGCGGAGGCAGTTGAAGAACCGACTGTTGAAGCGGGTCGCGTTTGAGTTTCCGCTGGTGGAGGCGCGGGCGGATGGGTAGGGGGCGCGCGAGACCCGTCCGATGCGCGAGACCCGCCGGGTTTTGGAAACCCGTCGGGTTTGTGGTGGGGAGTTGCGCACTGCTGATGGCGCTGGCAGGATGCGCGGCGCTGCCGCCCAAAGCCGAACCGGCGGCCGAGCCTGGCGCAACCCATTCGTTCCGCGCCACGCGCGGTCCGGCGATTGCCTCTCCCCTTGTGGCTGACCTCGACGGCGACAGCGCGCTTGAAATCGCGTGGGGCGCGTGGGACGGGTATTTCTATGTGACCGACACTGCGCTCAACGATAAGCCTGGCTGGCCGAAGTTCAGCCCCGGCGGGTTCTTCTCTTCGCCCGCGGCAGGTGATCTCGACGGAGACGGTTCGCTGGAAGTGGTGGTCGGCTCGGAGGCGGGGAAGCTGTTCGCGTGGCGCGCAGACGGGACGGACCTGCCGGGGTGGCCGGTGGACCTGCGGCACCGCATCTGGTCCGGGCCGACCCTGCTTCCCGGCGGAAGGGTGGCCGTGCTCGGCGCGGGGCAGATGTTTTTGCTTGATGCGCGAGGGCGGCCGGTGAAGGGTTGGCCGCAGGCTGCGCTCGGCTGGGGCGACTCGACCGCCGCGTTCGACGGCGAGGTGTTGGCCGTGGCGACGTTAGCCGAGGGCGCGCCGCCTGCGTTCCTCGCGGCCTTCGGCATCCGCGACGCGGGGGTGATCCACGCGTGGCGGCTCGACGGGACGCCGCTGCCGGGCTTTCCCGTTCGGCTCGCCGCTGATGCCGACTCGTCGCCTGTGCTCGTCGACCTGGATGGCGACGGGCGGAATGAGATTGTCGTCGGGGACGACGCGGGGCTGGTTCACGCGCTTGACCTGGAGGGGCAGCCGTTGCTTGGCTTTCCGCAGCAGACGGACAGCCTCGTGGAAGCATCGGCCGCGGCCGGCGACCTGGACGGGGATGGCGCGCCCGATGTCGTCATTGGCTCGTGGGATGGGCGCATGTATGCGTGGAACGGCCGCGGGGAGCCGTTGCCAGGATGGCCGGCCGCCGCGGGGGACCAGTTCATTTCTTCTGCCGCGCTGGCCGATTTGGACGGCGATAGACTGCCGGACGTGGTTGCGGGGTCGAAGGATCGCAAGCTGCACGCGTGGAACGGCCGCGGAGAGACCATCAGCGGCTTCCCGGTCGATCTCGGCGCGTTCGTGTTTTCGTCGCCGTGGGTGGGCGACCTGGACGCAGACGGCCGCGCGGACATCGTGGTCGGCGCGAACAACGGGCTGCACGTGTTGCGGAATGTCGCGCCGCTCGGCAAGGTGGTCTGGTCGAAGTTCCATTATGACAATGCCAACACGGGGTACGCCGGTGGCCGGTAGGGACGGGGCGCGGCGCGTGCTGTTTACGCTGCTGGCGGCGCTCGCGCTGCTGTGGGCGTTGTGGTTCGTCATCAAAGAGGCAGTTGAGCCACACTGGATCGTGCGGTTGCGCGCCGCCTTGTTCCCCGGACCGCCGCCGCTCACGCTGGCACTCGGCGAGGGGCTGGAACTGCGGCTGTACGAGGATGCGCGGCCACACGTGGGGAAGATCGCGCGCATTCAGAAAGGGCTGGTCCTGACGCAGGACGGCGAGGAACTGATCGAGGAGGGATACGGGTTCGGCGCGCCGATCATCGTCGCAGGCGGGCAGCCGCACCTGTCGCAAACCGCTGAGGTCAGCGCGACGGCGGACGGGCGGCAGTTGGTCAAGCGGTTCGCGGTCGACACGGCGGACACGTGGACCGAGTTTCTGCGGCGCAAGTACCGGCAGGTGACGCCACTCGGCAGCGTGGTGTTCACCTACACCGTGCCTGCGCCGGGGCAGATCGACATCGCGGCGGACTTCTCCGGCCTGACGGTCGCGCCGGAACTGGTCTACCTCACTAACGAACAGGGCGCGGTGAACTTTACGAGGTACAGCGACTCTTCGGGCGTGAACCGCGTCTTCGCCGACGTGCCGGATTCGCCCGATAAGTGGGCGCCGGTGGATGCGGGCCGCGCGTGCTGGACCGCGGAGGCGCGGAAGGTGCGCTTCTGCGTGGAGACGGCCGACGGTCAGCCGAAGTTTGCGGGCCGCGAGCGGTACAGGCAGTGGCGGTGGACGGGCGCGTTCGTCCTGTCGTGGGCGGGCGTGGACATCGAGCTGAATCAGGCGCGCGACGTCTACCGATACCGCGTCGCTGTGGAGCGTTTGCCTTGAAGCGGTCCCTGCCCATCCCGGCCATCTCCGCGCTGATCCTATTCGGGCTGATCGTGGTCGCGACGGCCCTGCGGTTCTGGCGGCTCGGCGCGATGCCGCTCTTTGGCGACGAGGCGTATTACCTGCTCTGGGCCGACCGGCTTGCGCCCGCGTATCACGACCATCCGGCGGGGATTGCCCTGCTGCTCAAGACGAGTACGCTGCCTGGCGGGCGCGGGGAGTTCGGCGCGCGGTGGCTGAACGCGCTGCTGAGCGTGCTGTGCGTGCCGCTGGCGTATGGGGTAGGGCGGCGGTATGTGTCGGAAGCGGGCGGGTTGATCGCCGCGACTATTGTCGCCGTCGCGCCCATTTATGTCATCACCGGCCGCGTGGCCTATCCCGATTCACTCCAGTATTTTCTGTTGCTGGTCAACCTGTTAATCGTGGGGCGGATCCTTGCCGCGGAAAAACCTGACAGGTCTCTCAGACCTGTCAGGTTTCGCGCGTGGGAATGGATCGCATTCGGGATCACCCTCGCCTTGCTGCTGAATGTGAAGCTAAGCAGCGCGTTTTATGTCATCTCGCTTGCTGTCTATGTCCTGCTCTTCCGCCGCGGTCTGCTGGCCGAGCGCGGGCTGTGGCTGGCAGCGGGAATCGCGGCGCTGGGATTGATCCCGGTGCTCGGCTGGAACGCGGCGAACGATTGGGCGATGATCCGCTGGGCGATCTACCACGGGCAGGGGTACGGCTTTGTCCAGGTCGGGCTGCGCTCCACCTTGCCCCATGCGCGCGACTATCACTCGCTGCCGGCCGCGCTGCTGGCGGGGCTGGCGGTGGTCGCGGTCGCGCTTCACTTAAGACCCGTCGGATTTTTAGAACCCGACGGGTCTGCGGCGCGCCCCCACTGGCATTTGCTGGCCGTGGCGTCCGCGGGGCTGATTCTGCCGGTGCTGCTGAGCCGCGCGGACAGCCCGCGGAATCTTGGGCTGGGGCTGCTGACGTTGTGGCCGCTGATCGGGCTGCTCTATCCCGGACAGCGCGTGTTGTTCTGGCTGGCCGTGGCGTTATGCGTGCCGCTCGCCGTTTATGGCGCGGGGACAGCGCTGCGGCTGGCGTCGCCCGTCAAGCTGCCGCGCAGTTCGGTGACGGAGTCGATCCGGCGCGACGCGGCGGGCTGGCCGGCGTTTGCGCGCGAGGTGCGGCTGCCGGAGGGGGCGCTACCCTTTGCGGTCGATTACAGCATTGCCGCGCAGATCGCTTACTATACCGGGCAGCCGGTCTACTCGTCCGCGCCGCAGTACCGGCGGTGGGGTGCGCCGGAGGCGGACGCGCTGGTCGTGTTTGCGACAGAGTATGTTCCTCCTGAGAGGGTGACGGCCGCGCTTCTTGCGGACTTTGCGCGCGTGAGCGGGCCGGAGACGTGGCGGCGCGAGGAGGATGGCGTGACGAAGATCGTCAACGTCTGGCGCGCGGAGGGACGGCGCGCGGAGATGGGCCGCGTGCTGGATGACCTGGATTATATGCGGCTAACGGAGCGCTGAAGCGCTCACTACGAACGGTGTGGTGATATGCCAACTACTTATAAGGACATCTACTCTTATCTGGAGACGCTGCCGGTGGTGTCTTCGCACGAGCACCACTGGCCGGACGAGTTGCAGCTCGGGCTGACGCTGGAGCGCGTCCTTGACCAGTCGTATGTCGGCTGGCGCGGCGCGCAGGTGATCGGCGCGACGCCGGAGGAGCGGGCTGCCCTTCTGGCCCGGCACCGCGGCGGAAGCTATTTCACGTGGCTGGAGAAGGGCATCCAGCGCGTCCACGGGTTCAGCGAGAAAATCACGGCGGAGAACTGGGACGCGCTGTCAGAGCGCGTCGCCGCGCGGCACGCGACGCCGGGCGAGCATGTGAACATCCTGGCTGAGGCCGGGCGCTACCGCCGGGCGGTGCAGGACACATACTGGCAGTATGGCAGCGACATCGGCCACCCAGAGATGTTCAGCCCGGCGATGCGGACGGATATGTTTATACGCGGCTTCCATCCCGACGTACGGGATCACGATGGCAACAGCCCGTTCAGCTTCTACCCGGAGGCGCCGCGAACGGACTTTGCCGCGTATCTCGACTGGCTGCTGGCGTTGTTCACCGGCTGGCGGAACGCGGGCGCGGTCGCGCTCAAGTCCGCGTCTGCGTACGAGCGCTCGTTGGGATACGGGCCGGGGGATCTGGCCGCGGCGGCGAAGGTGTTTGGGCGGAGACCGGAGACGGTGGGCGCGGAAGAGCGCAGCCTGTTCGAGGAGACGCTGTTCAACTGGTTCTGCGCGCTGGCCGCCAAGCTGGACGCGCCGTTCCAGGTGCACATGGGGCTGGGGCAGTTGACCGGCTCGCGGCCGATGCTCTTTGCGCCGACGCTGGAGCGGCACCCGCGCACGCGCTTCGTGCTGTTCCACATGGGCTACCCGTGGTACTCGGAGGTCGGCGCGCTGGCGCACAACTATCGCAACGCGCTGCCCGACATGGTGTGGGCGCCGATCATCAGCCCGACTGCGGCGATCTCCGCGCTGCACCAGTACATCGAAGTGACGCGCACGAACGACCTGATCGCGTGGGGCAGCGACACGTGGACGTCGGAGGACGCGGTCGGCGCGCTGCTGGCGTGGCAGCACGTGGTCGCCACGGTGCTGAGCGAGAAGGTGGAGAGCGGGTACATCGACATGGCGGACGCGGAGCGGCTGGCGCGCGGGTTGATGTATGAGAATGCGGCGAAGATTTACGGGTTTGACCTGTAGCGGCGTCCGAGCCGGGCGCTGAAGCGCCTACTGCAAACCGGCGGCGCTCGCCTTTCTGCTCCTCTTGTGATACCCTTCGCAAAGCGAACTTCTTACCGCAAAAGGAGCGAACCATGCGAGGGAGCCAGACCCACCGCGCGCTGCGCCGCTTGATCCTGCTGTTTGTCGCTGCCGCGCTGCTTGCTGCGTGCGCGGCGCCGCCACAGGCCGCTGCGCCCAACCCGCTCGCTGCTCCGTCTCAGAAGAGCGAGAGCGCGGCGGCGAAAAGCCCGATCACGAAAGACATCAGCACCGGGGTCCAGACCACCGGGAAGGCGCCGGGCGCAAAGACCAGCGCGCCGGCGCTCGTCAAGAAGGCGCCGGAGGGCACGGCGCTCGCCACCTTCACCACAGAGCACTTCGCTGGATCGGGGCTGTGCGCGTCGTGCCACCTGAACCTGAAAGACCAGAGCGGCGCGGACGTGTCCATGCCGACGATGTGGCGCTCGACCATGATGGCGAACGCGGGGCGCGATCCGGTCTGGCAGGCGAAGGTCAGCTCGGAGGTCAAGCGCGCGCCCGCGCTGCAGGAAGTCATCGAGAAGAAGTGCGCCACGTGTCACATGCCCATCGCCGAGACGCAGACCGTGGCGGACGGCGGGAAAGTGGCCGCGCTGGGGAACGGGTTCTACAACCCGGCGAACCCGCTGCACGAGGCGGCCGTCGAAGGTGTCTCCTGCACGCTGTGCCACCAGGTGCAGGACAAAGACCTCGGCACGATGGAGAGTTTTAGCGGCGGGTACACGGTCGATGCGGAGACCGCGCGGCCGGACCGCGTGATTTACGGGCCGTTCGAGAATCCCGTCGGCGAGCTCATGCAGGCGAGCGTGGGTTTCAAGCCGGAGTTCGGCAGCCATATGGGGACCGCGGAGCACTGCGCGACGTGCCACAACCTGAGCACGCCGTACGTTGACGACGCGGGCAATGTGCTCGGCGAGTTCCCCGAGCAGACGCCGTACACCGAGTGGCAGCATTCCACGTTCGGCAAGTCGAACCAGTCGTGCCAGGGGTGCCACATGCCCCAGGCGCAGGGCGGCGTGCGCATTTCGATCACCCCGCCGGACCTGCCCGAGCGGCAGCCGTTCTACCAGCACTACTTCGTCGGCGGGAACGCGTACATGCTGCGCATCCTGCGGGAGTGGGGCGGGTCGCTGGGCGTGACCGCGGACACGGCGCACTTCGACGCGACGCTGGCGCGCGTGGCGGCGCAGGTGGGCGAGCGGTCGGCAAACCTGACGCTGAACGACCTGAACCTTTCCGGTGACAAGCTGTCCGCGACGTTCGAGGTGGACGCGCTGACGGGGCATAAGTTCCCGGCGAGTTTCCCCTCGCGGCGCGCGTGGCTGCATGTGACTGTGACGGACGCAGCGGGGAAGGTGGTGTTCGAGTCGGGCAAGCACAACCCGGATGGGAGCATTACGGGGAACGCGGCGGATGAGGACGCGACCGCTTACGAGCCGCACTACGACGTAGTCACCCAGGCCGACCAGGTGCAGATTTACGAGCCGATCATGGGCGACCACAAGGGCGCCGTGACGTACCAGTTGCTGCGCGGCGCGCAGTATCTCAAGGACAACCGCTTGCTGCCCGCGGGCGCGGATAAGGCGACGCTGCCGAAGGATATCGCGGTGTACGGCGAGGCCGCGCAGGATCGCAACTTCGTCGGCGGGCGCGACGAGGTCACTTACGAGGTGGACGTGAAGGGCGCGACCGGGCCGTTTACGGTGAACGCGGAGTTGCTGTATGAGCCGCTGTCGTTCCGGTTCATACAGGACCTGCTGGCCGACGATACGCCGGAGGTGAAGACGTTCGCCGCGATGCAGGGGGATGCGGACGCGTCCGCGCTGGTGGTGGCGAAGATCGAGCCGGCAAAGACGCGATAGCCGCAGGACGTCAGGCGCGACGTACGCCCTTTGCGCATAGTTTTGGGGGTAGCGCAATATCGCATTGCGCAGTATGCTGGCAATTGGAAAGCATTCCGCCCATTCTGTTTCGAGGAGGTCCCATTATGCCGCTCCTACTCGGGTGTTTCTTCGCCCTGGCGTTGTCAGTGGCCCCCCGGATCGTGCTCCTGCTGGCGTGGCTTTTCAGCAGCCGCTGGGACATTGTCTGGCGCGGGCAGTGGCTGCTGCCGCTGCTCGGCATCTTGTTCCTGCCCTACACGACGATCATGTATCTTCTAACCTGGTCGCCGGGGGGCGTTCAGGGCTGGGACTGGATGTGGCTTATCCTCGGCGTCTTCATGGACATCCTGCACTGGGGGCAGGCCGGCGCGAACCGCAAGGGAATCCCGCGTGGTTATCCGGAGGGGTACCGGCCGCCCGCGCTCTGATGTCGCCTCCGAGTTAATCAGCAGCACGCGCCGGACGCCCGCGAAGCGTCCGGCGCGTTGTCATATCTGCGCTGCCGCCGCGTACAGCGCGAGGACGTTCTCGATGGGCGTTTCGGGAACCATCTCGTGCGACGGGCCGAGGATGAGGCCGCCGTCAAGCCCCCACAGGTCGAGGCCGCGGCGGACTTCGTCGGCCACCTGCGCGGGCGTCCCGCTGACGAGGAGCTTCTGGACGTCGATCGCGCCGCTGACCGCGATGCGAGCCCCGTAGCGGGCGCGAATTGTGGCGAGGTCCATGTCGCGCGCGGAGGTCTGGACCACGTCGAAGATGTCGATGCCCGCGTCGATCATCAGCGGCAACACCTGGTGGACGCTGCCGCAGCAGTGGAAGCTGAAGAGCAGCCGGTAGCGGTGAACTTCGGCGATCATCTCGCGGTAGAGGGGCTGGAAGTAGCGGCGGAAGAGCGCGGGGGAGAACATGATGCCGTCCTGGCCGGCGACGTCGTCCCACGCGGCATAGAGCTGCGCCCTGCCGCCGAACGCGGCGAGGTAGCGGCGGTTGAACTCCAGGCAGAACTCGCCTACTTCCCCGATGAGCCGCTCGGCAAGCTGCCGGTCGAGCGCCATGTCGACCATGAACTGCTCCATGCCGCGCAGATAGCTGCATATCATGAAGATGTTGTTGAGGATGCCCATGCAGATGACGTGGTCTTCTGACGCGGCGAGTGATTCGGCGGAGAGCGGATCGCCGGGAAGGACGGGCGCGGTGGACTGGCGGTTGAGCAGGGTGGAGAAGTCGAAGCGCGGCAGCAGGTTAGTGAGGTAGTTGGCGGGGAGGTCGGAGGCGCGCGCGATGCTGGCGAGCGGGGGGTCGACGTAGGCGGGATAGTCGAAGCCGATCTCGTCCACGCCGCCGCGTACGACAGGCACGCCGATGGTTGAGAAGTAGGCCGCGTCCGAGATGCAGGGCGGCTGCGGCTGGGGGCCGGTGTAGGCGGGCAGGAAGGTGGCCCACGCGTCGGGCCGCGAGCCGGACGCCCAGAAGTCCGCGCCGAGGCAGGCGAGCAGGGCGCGCGCGCTGGTCAGTCCGCCGGTCGGGTCTATGCCGAAGTGGGCGAAGAGGCGGCGCGTCAGGGCTTTGGACGCGCGGAAGTGGGTGGGGACGCGGTCGACGGGTTGGCGGCGGGCCGCGGCGAGGTAACGCTGCCTGGGGTTCACAAGCGACTCCTTAATTCAACGCAGATGACGCAGATTATCAAGATCATCTTAACACCGATCCTGACAATTCACCCCATCTGGCGGCAACTGCGCAGCCGTTGCGTCTGAGTCGAGTTCCCGCTTTGCGCTGAGCGCAATTGACGGACAATGCTATAATAGATGCGCTGCTTCTATCCAGCCGAACGACTGTTGCCACCGCGGAGGCGACGTGAGCGACGTTCTGCGGATCCAGCTCTCGGACCTCGGCCCGTCTTGCGAGGTGCGCGTCATTGAATCGCGCGCCGGCGAGCTGTCTCACGTCGCGCCGCGACCCTTCCCGGCGCTTACTGTCGGCCTGGCGCGCGCGCTGTGCGAGGGCGAGCGGGCCAGCGCCGCGTTGACCCCCGACGACTGCGCCACGCTGACGGCGGCCGGGCTGATGGCGGAAGGCCGCCTGATCGCCCGCGACCTCCTTAATCGCCGGATCGGGCGACGTCTCTTCGACACTCTCTTCCCGCCCGGTCCCTCGCCGAACGCCGTTTATGAGGCCACGCTGGAGGCTGCGAGCGCAGGCGGGCCGATCCCCCTGCAACTGCGCTTCGATGAAGACGCGGTCGACCTGGCGCAACTGCCGTGGGAGCTGATCTGCGACCCCGCGGGCGCGCATCCGGTGGCCGCGGGGCAGCTTCTGCTCACCCGTTATATCAACTTTGCCCGGAAGCCACCGATTGCGCCGGCGGCGGGACGGCTCGACATCCTCGTAGTTTCCCCGCGGCCGGTCGACGCGGACGGTCTACCCGATGCCGCGGATGCGCAGGCCGCAACTGCGGCGTTCAAAGACCTCGCCGCGCAACACCGCGTCACCGTCACCCTGTGTCCGCCCACCTTCAGCGGATTCACCAGCGCGCTCAACACCAGACCCTATGACATCGTTCATTTTGACGGGCACGGGGCGCTGGATCGCGGCGCGGCGGGGAACGCGAGCGCGGAGGACGGTGAGGGCTACCTGGTCTTCGAGGCGGAGCGCGACCGGCGCATGGATTTTATCCCGGCCGCGGCCGTCGCGGACAACCTGTCGGAGCGCGGCGTGCGGCTCTTCGTCGCCAACGCCTGCGAGTCGGGCGCGGTGGCGGGCGCGACCGTCTTTGGCAGCATTGGGCCGCGGGCGATTCGGGCGGGGGTGCCGGCGGTCGTGGCGATGCAGGCCCTCATCCCCACGGAACTGGCGGGGCGTTTTGCGCTCGAATTCTACGCGACCCTTGCGCGCGGCGAGCCGGTGGCCGCGGCGGCCGTGGCGGGGCGGAAGGCGCTGCGGGCGCAGAACGAATGGCATGTGCCGGTGATCTACCTGCGGAGCCGCGACGCGCAGGGGAGCATCTACGCGTCGAGCCGCTGGGCCTACCTGCCGCCGCTGGACGACCGGGATGTCCGGCCGCGGCGCGCCGAGCCGTACAAGTTCGTGACGCCATACGAGATCACCGACCGCCCCATCTTCTTCGGGCGCAAGCGCGAGACGGATGCGCTGCTGGCGAAGACGCTCGGCCGGCCGCTGACGGTGCTGGCCGGAGATGCCGGCGTCGGGAAGACGTCGCTGGTCAACGCCGGGCTGATCCCGGCGCTGCTCCGCGAGGGTTACCTCGTCGTCTCAGTGCGCGAGTACGCGGCGGGCGATCCGGTCATGGCGTTGCGCGCGGCAGCGCAGGCGGCCGATCTGGACACGGCGCTCCCCGCGCAGGGAGACCTCTGCGCCATGCTGATTGCGCTGGCGGCAGCCACCGGTCGGCCCGTCGTCGCGGTGTTCGACGCGTTCGAGGAGTTCCTGCTGCGCGCCGACCCGGCGCGGCAGGCCGACTTTTTCGATGCGCTTGCCGAGCATTACGCGCGGCCGTTCTCGCCGCGCGCCGCGGTGCTTCTGGTGGTGCGCGGGGACGCGCTGGTGCGGCTGGCGTCGCACGCGGACAGAACATCCGACCTGCTCGGCGGGCTGATGACGCTCGAACCGCTCTCGCGCGACGCCGCGCGGCTTGCCGTGGAAGGCCCGCTCGCCTATCACGAACCGCCGGGCCGGTATGAGACGGGGACGCTCAACCGCCTGTTGAAGGATCTCGAAACCGTCGACGAAGACCGGGATGAGGGGGAAGGTCGGGTCAACCCCGCCCTGCTCCAGGTGGTGTGCGACGCGCTCTACCGGGCGGCGGACGGCGCCGAGGTCATCACGGAACAGCATTACCCGAAGGAAGGCAGCAAAGCCATCCTGGCCGAGCGGCTGCGCGCGGTGATCGCCGATCTGGGAGCGGGAGAACGCCCGGCCGCGCGCGCGGCGCTGGAGGCGCTGGCGCTGGGCGCGGGTGAACCCACCTATCGCACCCTCGATGACATTGCGCGCGCGGCCGGCCTGCCCCGTGAGGAGGCGCAGAACGCGCTGGATCGGCTGCTGCGCGCGGCCGTAGCGAGCAGCCGGCCGGGCGCAGACGGCGCGCTGAGGTACGCGATCAGCCACCGCCTGCTGGCGGAAGAGGTGCGGGGCTGGCTCGACCCGGACCGCGCGCAGGACATGCCCGCGCGCGCGACGCTGGCGCGCGCGTGGGACGACTGGCGCGAGGCCGCGGACACGCCTGCGCGGCCGCTGCTCGACGCGGCGCGCTTGCGCGCGGTGCGGGAGCGGAAGCTGGCGTTAACGCCTGCGCAGCGAATCCTCATGCTGCGCAGCGCAGTGGCGTGCCGCCGCGAGATCGGGCACTGGGCGCGCGAAGTGGCGGCGGATGACGCGGCGAAGCGATTGCTCGCCGCGCTGCATGCCGCAACGCCCACGGACGAGCCAGTT
>CAZPTI010000069.1:15391-18411 GCA_964588925.1 uncultured Anaerolineales bacterium
GGGCGATTGGGTTGAGCGAGGTGGCGACGGGAGAACGCGGCGCGCTGGCGCGCGCGGCCCTCTCGGACGCGAGCGGGGTCACGCGCCACACTGCCACGCTCGCACTCGGCGCTGCGGGGCTGGATGAAGAGTTGCAGGGCGGGCCCGGCTGGCGCAGGGCGCAGGCGCTCGGGCAGATGCGCGCGGCAGGGTTGCGGCTGCATGAAATGCCCTTCCCGTTTGGTCCCGCGTCGCGGCTGTGGGCCGCGGGGATTCGGGCGGCGGAGGACGGCGGACGCATCGCGACGGCCGCGGCAGCCGCGTATGCGGGAACCGGGCTGGCCGTCATGTTGGCGCTGGCGGTCATCCTGCTCGTCGCGCAAATGCGCGCCGCCGCAGTGACTACCCTGGCCTTTGACAGCGGGCTGCGGGCGTCGCTCGTCGCGTTTGGCGCGGTGGTCGGCATGGAGTTGTTCGCTGCGGTGTTCGGGTCACGCGCCAGCCGGTACGCGGGGGCCGCGCTCGGTGCGTTCCTTGCCGCATTTACCATGCTGCCCTACGTTCAACCGGATAGATGGGCGCTTTTCATGGCGCAGATCGCAGTCACTATGCCGCCGTTGGGAGTGGCGATTGCCGCGGGCAGCGCACGCGCGCGGCGTCGGGCCACGTTCGCCATCGCGTTTGCGGTGGCCGGGCTGGCCGCGGCGCTCAGCGCGCTGGCGTGGCCGCTGTCCTCAGCCTTCACGTTCGCGCCGGCGTGGTCGGCGTTTGACGCCTTGCCCGCGGCCTGGCGCCTTCCTGCGGAGGTGGCGACGGCCTTTGTTGTGGGCGGACTGGCAGCCGCAACCGCTGCGCTGAGCGGCAGGGCCGGGAGCGAGCTCTGGTCACGATCGCGGCAGACCTAGCGGAGCGGCTGCGATTGGCCCTGGAGGCGATAGGAGGCAAGTATGAACCCGAAGCCTCGTGGTGTGTTTGCCGCGTTTTGCGTACTGGCGCTGGCCGCTCTGGCCTGCGTCTTTGGCCCGGCCGCAACCCCACCTGGCGGGCAGCCCGCGACCTCGCTCCCGCCCTCATCCAATAATGCCAGCCTTGAACCGGAGCAAAACGAGGTCTGGATGCGCGCGTCGGGGGCCGGCGACAACCAGGTTTACGCAACGACGACCGCCGGCGCGGGCGACAGCATCTGGACCAGGGCGAGCGGTCGCGCGCTGCTCAAGTGGACTGACTTCAAAATCCTGCTCTACCACGATACTGAGTCGCGCATCTTGCAATGCCCGGATACGGGCGGCATCTGCACGCAGCTCCAACGCGGCGTCGGACTGGCAGACGCCGGGCCGCAGGCCGCGAACCACTATCGCGAGATCGACACCGAGAACGGGAAGGCCGTGGTGCTGGGCACACGCTACATGGTGGCATACGACCCGAACATCCGGTTCACGCTGGTACGCGTCTTTGACGGCCGCGTCAGGGTGACGGGCGCGGCGACGGGCGAGACGGCGACTGCGGGGCCGCGCGAGTGGGTGCTGATCGCGGGTGCGAACGCGCCGGAAGTGTCGGCGCGGCTGGACGATATGCGCGCGGTGGCGCGGCGGATGGGGATGTGGGACAGGTTCCACCAGGCCGAACTGGATGCGCAGAAGGGCTTCGGGGGCGCGGCGGGAGAGAACGTGGACATTGTGTTCCTCGAATGCCGGGTAACGGCGGGCACGTTGAACCTGCGCGCCGGGCCGGGCACAGGCTTTGCGGCGATCGCGAAGCTGCCCGGCGGGGCGCTGCTTCAGCCGCTGGGCCGGGACCCCGGCAGCGAATGGATCCGCGTGCGCAGCGAGCGCGACGGCATGGAGGGGTGGGTCAACGGGAACGCCAAGTATGTGGCCTGCAACATCACGCCCGCCGATCTGGCGCCGGTTGAGCCGCCCGAGGCCCCGACCGAAGCGCCTCCGCCCGCGGCGACGATCACCCCGACGCCTCCGCCGCGCGAGGTGCGGCTGGTCTGCGGCCCGGCCGAAAGCGAAGTGCAGGTCGGTGAGTGCGCGCAACTCAGTTGGTCTGCCGAAAACGCGACCGAAGTGCGATTCGATAACGACCTTGTCGACCCGTCCGGCTCGATTGGGCTGTGCCCGAATGCGGCCGGCACGTGGAAGCACGTGATCACGGCGACGGGCCCTGGCGGCGCAGCGGCGTGCGCGATGAGGCTGACTGCGGTGCAGCCGGGGCCGCTTGAGATCGAAGTGATCGAGGAGACGCCCGTGGGCGAGGTCCACGGCGACGGGCCGAGCCCGCAGCCGTTGTGCGGTGTCGATTCCGTGCTGATCCGAGCGCGGGTCGCGGGGGCCAACGCGGACACGCGCGCGGCCATCGAATGGACGTCCTTCATCGAATGGACCGACTACGCGGGGCCGAAAGAGATGGAGCGCGAGGGGAGCAGCGACGTGTTCCGCGCGGTGATTCCGGCGGCTTACTATCGCATTCACGCGGAGGATGCGCAGGGCAGGGCCGCCGACTTCCGGCGGCGCGGGCGGCCGTGCACGGTCGTGGTGTTCGACTTCATCGCGCACGCAGACGAGGCCGAGTGGAGCGGCAGCCAGGGCGCGCTCCCGTTCGACGGCTCGGACGGTGACGAGCGCGGCTTCGTGAAGTGGCGGCGGGGCTATGCGCTGGAGGACGGCAGCCGGCCCGAACTATTCCTGGAGACGCATCCGACATGGGTCGACCGCGGGCGCATCGAGGGCATCTATCGGAGCTATGGCAGCTACCCGATTGAAACGGGCATGCGACTGCAGGTGGAGGTTGGGCTGATGGAGGGCGCGGGCGTCGGGGACGCGACGCTCTACGTGAGCTTCCTGCCCGGTTGCAGCCTGAGCAACGAATTCCCGCCGTTGATCTTCTCGGCCCGAGAGACATACGACGGACGGTTGGGAAGCGACAGCGCCTCACTCGCAGAAGCGACGGGGCCGGGCTGCTTCCGCGTTTCGGTCAACGCGGGCGAGTCATCCGCGCAGGACTGGATGGCCTGGACGCGGCTGCGGATCGTGCGGTAG
>CAZPTI010000070.1:0-18345 GCA_964588925.1 uncultured Anaerolineales bacterium
GTACTCCTCCGGGATGCGCGCAGGCAGGTTGAGGTCAAGCTGGACCGTCGGCGCCAGCGGGTCTTCGAGCGCATTGCGCGCGCCGGTCGGCCCGGCTGACTCAGATCCGGCAGTGGCCGCTCTCTCTGCCTCGTCATCGTCTCTGGGCGGCCTTGCCGGTCCGCCCGCCCGCTCGCGCGCCTCCTGCACGGCCTGCGCCAGCAAGCGCGTGTACAGGTCGAACCCGACCGCCGCAATGTGGCCGTGTTGACGCGCGCCGAGCAGCTCGCCCGCCCCCCGTATCTCAAGGTCGCGCATCGCAATGCGGAACCCGGCGCCGAGGTCGCTCGCCTCCTGAATCGCATCCAGCCTGCGGCGCGCGTCCTCGCTCAGCGCCTTGTACTTGTCGACCAGCAGGTAGGCGTACGCGCGCACCGCCGACCGCCCCACGCGCCCCCGCAACTGGTAAAGCTGCGCCAGCCCGAACGTGTCCGCCCGGTTGATGATGATCGTGTTCGCGTTCGGGATGTCCAGCCCGCTCTCGATGATCGTGGTGCAGACCAGCGCGTCGAAATCGCCCTCGGCAAACGCCAGCATCACGGCAGACAGTTCCTTCTCCGGCATCTGCCCGTGCGCGATGGCGATGCGCGCCTCCGGCACGATCTTGCCGATCTTCGCCGCAATCTGCTCGATCCCCTGCACCCGGTTGTGGACGAAGTACACCTGTCCGTTCCGGTCGATCTCGCGCAGGATGGCCTGCCGCACGAGCGCCTCGTCGAAGTCGCCCACCCACGTCTTGATGGGCAGCCGCTCCTCCGGCGGCGTGTCGATGGTGCTCAGGTCGCGCACGCCGGTCAGGCTCATGTGCAGGGTGCGCGGGATCGGCGTGGCGGTCAGCGTCAGCACGTCGACCTCCGTGCGAAGCTGCTTGATCTTCTCCTTGTGCGACACGCCGAACCGCTGCTCCTCGTCCACGATCAGCAGGCCCAGGTCCTTGATCGCCACGTCGTTCGACAGCAGGCGGTGCGTGCCGATGACCAGGTCCACCGAGCCGTTCGCCAGCCCGGAGAGCACGCGATCCTGCTGCGAGGGGGTCTGGAAGCGCGAGAGCATTGCGACCGTCACCGGGAATGCGGCGAGACGGCGGCTGAAGTTGGTGAAATGCTGCTGCGCGAGGACGGTCGTCGGCACGAGGATCGCGACCTGCTTGCCGTCCATCACTGCCTTGAACGCGGCCCGCAGCGCGACTTCCGTCTTGCCGTACCCCACGTCGCCGCAAATGAGCCGGTCCATCGGCCGGGGCGACTCCATGTCGTGCTTGACCGCCTCGATGGCGACGAGCTGGTCTTCCGTCTCGACATACGGGAAGCTCGACTCAAGCTCCTGCTGCCACGTCGCATCCGGGCTGAACGCATGCCCCTCGACCACTTCGCGCGCGGCATAGAGTTCGAGCAGATCGTCGGCAATCTCCGCCACGGCCTTGCGCGCGCGCGCCTTGACCTGCTCCCAGTCCGCCGTGCCGAGCCGGTGCAGACCTGGAGCGTTCTCCCCGGCGCCCACGTAGCGCGCCAGCCGGTCGGCCTGATGCACGGGCACGTAAAGCTGGTCGCCCTGCGCGTACTCGACCTGCAAATACTCGCGATCCACGCCGTCCACGGGCATCTTGATGAGGCCCCTGAACAGCCCGATGCCGTGCTCCAGGTGGACGACGTAATCCCCCGGCTGCACGTCGGCGAAGAACACTTCGGGCGCCACGGCGCGTGGCCGCTGCGGGCGTCTCGGCTTCGGCTTGCCCCACCCGAACAACTCCGCATCGGTGAGGAACCACAATCCGCCCGGCCCGTCCCCCTCGCCGTCTCCGCCGTTCTTGCCGTTCCTGCCGAACTCCAGCCGCCATCCCTCTTCCATCACGCCCTGCACGAGCGTCAACCCTCTCGGCGGCTGTTGCGGGATGCTGTCGACCGGCGCGAGGGCATGCCCGTTCTCGCGCAGCAACTCCGCCAGGCGCGGGGCCTGCCGGCTGACCATGACCACGTGCTCCCCACGGCGCAGCGGCTCCTCGACTTCCGTGAGAATCGCCCTCACCTGCCCGCCGAAGCGCGGCCCGGCGTGGAAATGTCTCGCCAGCGCGGGATCGCCCTCGGCCGGCGCGCCGCCCCGGTTGAGCGTGGTGTGCCCGAAGTAGATGACCGGTCGCGCGGTCAGCCGCTCGGCCAGCGCGGGGCCGGTGAAATAGGGCGGCATGACCACGGCCGGAATATCGCCCGCCGCCTTCAGGTCGCGGCCCAACTGCTCGGCCTGCCCCTCCAAATCCGCCAGGCTCGCCAGCAACTCGCCCGCATCCTCCACCAGCAGCCACGCGTTCTCGGCGGGCAGGTAGTCCACCAGCGCGCCCGGCTGCGAATACAAATAGGGGATGAACCACTCCAGGTTGCGGAAGCCGGAGCCGTTGCGGAGCGCCTCGATCTCGCGCTCAAACTCGATGCGCGCCGGTGGATGGCACGTGTCCAGGTCCAGCGTGGCGAGCCGGTCCCCTGCGCGCTCCCCCAGCCGGGGCAGCGCCTCGCTCGCCGGGCCGACCATCGTCTCCTTGATGCGTTCCAGTGTGCGCTGCGTGGAGGGGTCGAACGTCCGCAGGCTGTCCACCTCGTCGCCGAACAACTCGATGCGCACGGGCCGTCGCGCGTTCGGCGGCCAGATGTCCACAATGCCGCCCCGTCGGCTGAACTGCCCCGGCGCCTCCACGATGGCCGCGCTCTCATACCCCAGCCCGACCCAGTTGAGCAACATCCGGTCGAGGTCGAACGCCTGCCCCTGTCGCACGGCGCGCAACGCCAGCCGCATCTCGCGCAGGGGGAGCGTCATCTGCATCAGCCCACGCGCAGAGGCGACTGCCACCGGCGCGAGGGGCGTGGCAGGCGTCGGCCCGGCCCACGAGAGCAGCCCGACCAGCGCCTCCAGCCGCCGCTGTCGCGTCTCCGGCGCCCACGGGATGCGCTCGTAGGGCAGCGCGTCGGGATCGGCAAAGTTGTAGACCGGCACCTCGTCGGGCAGCCAGATGCGCAGTTCGTCCACCCACTGGCGGGCGCGCACCGAGCGCGCTGTCACCACGACCAGCGGCCGGTTCAAGGCGCGCGCGAGCGCGGCCACGATGTACGGTCGCGCCGCTGTGTACACGTCCAGCGGGGCCTGGGGCGGCTTCCCCTGCGCCAGCGCAGCGGCCAGCTCGTCAATGGCCGGGAGCCCCTGCCCTAAATCCAACAGCCCGTTTAGCTTCACGATTTCCCTGTCGGCTCGGCGTTGAAGCTGTTCATGGCGGCCTCAATGCCCTGGCTCAACCACGCCTCGATGGCGTCCAGCGCGCGGGTGCGGGCCAGCGCCATTTCCTTCTCCTGCTCCGTCGAAAACGGCTGCAACACATAGTCCGCCGGGTCCATTGCCGGCGGCGCGCCGCTGCCCTGTCCGCCCGGCCGGCTGATCCCCACCTTGAGCCGCCCGAACCCGTCCGTGCCGAGCGCCCTGATGATCGACGCGACGCCCTTCTGCCCGCCGGGGCTGCCGTTCGCGCGCAGCCGCAGCTTTGCCAGGGGCAGGTCAAGGTCGTCGTGGACCACCAGCACGCGCTCCGGCGGTATCTTATAGAACGCCGCCAGCGGGCCAACTGCTTCACCGCTGCTGTTCATGTAGGTCATCGGCTTCGCCAGCAGCACGCGTCCCCGCCAGCCGCCGGGCAGCGCCACCGCACCAAGCGCGAGTCGCGCGCGCTTCTGGAACTTGTCGAACGCCAGCCGGTGCCGCTCCGCAAAGAGGTCGAGCACCTGAAAGCCGACGTTGTGCCGGTGGCGCGCGTACTCCGGGCCGGGGTTGCCGAGGCCGACGATCATCGCGACGGGCGCGCCGGTCGAGGAGCCGTCTCCGCCCCCCTGCGCCCTGTGCTGTCCGAGTAACGCCCTCAGTCCCGGCATGTCGCCCTCAATACGTGAAAGGGCTGCCCCGGAAGGACAGCCCCTTGGGTATGATCTCCTAAACCCAGGCCCGACGGGTTTCAAAAACCCGTCGGGTCTTAAGTCACGGCTTAATCTTGAACCACAACCAGACCAGAATGCCCTTAACCGCAAAGAACAACCCCACGGCCAGGAACGCGCCCGCCGTGTACATGGCCGCCTTCTTCGCCGTGTCGACTAACCGGCTGCCGCTGAACAACTGCCCGGCGATGTCTGACACGCTGCCCGAATCGCCGGAGTCGCCGGAAGTGGAGCCGCTGGCTGCGATTACGCGGCGCGTCGCGGTCGGTCCGGGCGTGCCGCCAGCGGGCGTGGCGAGCGCGGTCGCGTCGTCCGGGCCGAGCGTGGGCGTCGGCGCGATGGTCGGGATCTCCACGACGACGGTCGGCTGCTCAATCGTCGGCTGTTCGACCACCGGCGCATCGGTCGGCGGCAGTTCAGGGGGCGGGGTGGGCGACACTTCAGGCGTCGGCGTCTCCGGCGGACGGGTGTTGGCGACGATCACGCGGCGCGCGTCGCTGTCGATGTAGTTCCCGTCCTGCTTCACCACGCGCACACGCAGCACGTACGCGCCGTCAGGCACCGAGCGGCTGTCCCACGTGCCGAGCAGGCCGAGCGGCTGCTGGTTGTTGTGCGCGTCGCCGATGAACGTCCACGACTGGTCGGACGGCACGGGCGAGGGCGCGAAGTACAGCTCATAACGCTGGAACTGCGGGTGAACGGCGGTGCCGATGATCTGCACCACATCGCGCACCGCAGCATCCGGCGCAGGCTGCACGATCACCGGTCGCGCTTCCTGCGAGACCGGCGCTGCCTGAGCCGGCGCAGTCACCACTGCGAACGCAAACGCCAGCGCGAAGACCGCCACAACGGCCACGATAGCAAACAAGAGGGGCCTTTTCATGGGCCGAAGCACCTCATTACGGGTTGTGTCACCTTTCTGGCCGTCAAGCGCGCCAGACCGCAATAGGGGAGTATATCACAAAGGGCGGATGCGACCAAAGCTGCGCGTCACGCGACTTGCGTAAAACGGTTTTCTGGTGAATGCTATGCTGCTTGCGGACGCGCGCCGCCTGCGAAGGCGCCCGCCTGCGAAGGCGCCCCTTCCAGCCAGACGTCCGGCAGGCCCCGAGGTTCCCATGACCCCCACCATCGACGCCCCGAGCCGCGAACTGGTCGAGGAGTTTGCCGAGCAGGTCGAGACCTTCCGCCGCAACTTCCTCGTCCGCATGATCGCGCTGCTCGCTGCGGTCGGCTGGGGCGTCGGCATGATCGTCCTCTTTCTTGAGCGCACCAGCACGGTCGCCATCGTCTTCCTCGGGTTCGAGGCGCTGCTGTGGGCCGCCTACATCGTCTCCACGCGCGGCCATCTGCGCGCCGCGCAAGTCCTGTTTGCCCTCACCCTCGGCATCTACTCGCTCGGCCTCGTCCGGCTCCAACCGTCGCTGCCGCTGCTGTTCCTCCCCGTGCTCGTCGGCCCGGTGGCGGTGGCTGTGCTGCAAACGCGCCCGGCGGTCATCTTCTCCATCGCGCTGATCGTCGCGCAACTTGTCACGGCCGCCCACGTCTTCCCCGACGCCTGGTTCACCTGGCCGATCCTCCTCGCGCCCCTCCTGACCGCCGTCGCCGTCGGCCTCGCGCTGATCTGGAGCGTCAACCTGCTGACCGTGCTCGGCTGGGCGTTTCACAGCACGCGCACCGCCGTCGAACGGCTTGAGGAGGTGCAGGAGCACCGCGCCGAACTGCGCCAGAGCATGGAGGAGCTGGATTCGACCGTGCAGCGGCTGGAGCGCGCGAACGAGATGCTTGCCGCTGCGCGCGCTGAAGCTGAAGCGGTCCGCCAGGCGCGCAACCAGTTCGCGCTCACCGTCAGCCACGAGCTGCGCACGCCGCTCAACTTCATCATCGGCTTCTCCGAGTTGATGGTCAACTCCCCGGCCACCTACGCCGAGCGCCACCGCTGGCCCCCCGGCCTGTACGAGGACATCAAGGAGATTTACGCCAACTCGAACCATCTGATGCGGCTGGTCAACGACATCCTGGAGCTGGGGCAGGCCGAAGCGCGCCGTCTAATCCTCGCCAAGGAGTGGGTCGCGCCGGGGCAAATCGTGCGCGAAACCGAGCAGATCATGCGCGCCGCCATCGCGTCCCGCCGCCTCTTCTTCCGGGTCGAGGTCGCGCCCGACCTCCCCGACCTCTTCGTCGACCGCACGCGCATCCGCCAGGTGCTCATCAACCTGATCGGCAACAGCCTGCGCTTCACGGAGGAAGGCGGCATCACGTTGAGCGTCAAGCGTCGCGCCACGGAGGTCGTCTTCTGCGTGCTCGACACCGGCGTAGGCATCCCGGCGGACGAAGTCGCGAAGGTTTTTGACGATTTCGGGCAGGCGAACGCAACCGTGTGGCGGCGGCGCGGCGGCTCTGGCCTGGGTGTGCCCATCAGCCGCCGCTTCGTGGAGATGCACGGCGGTCGCATGTGGCTGGAGAGCGAAGTCGGCCTGGGCACGTCCTTCTATTTCTCCCTCCCGCTCCCCGGCACAGTTGCGGAGCCGGCCGAGCCGGAAGGGGAAGACCGCTGGCGCGCCTACTTCGACGGGCCGAAATCCGCAAAGGTCCTCGTCGTCCTCTCGCCCGACCCGAACGCCAGTCACCTGATCGAGACCTATGCGGGCGCGTACCGCGTCATCGGCGCGCAGGACGCCGCCGCCGCCGCCGAAGCCATCGCCAACCTCCTGCCCCATGCGCTCATCCTCGATCGCGCGCTGGCGCAACATCCCGCTGCGCGCCGCCTGATCGAGTCGCTCCCCTACGACCTGCCCGTCATCGAGCTTTCGCTGCCCGGCGCGGTGGTCGAGCCGCAGGCACTGCCCCCCGGCGCGGCCTCCTACCTGCTCAAGCCGCTCCGCCGGGATGCGCTGGCGCGCGCCGTGGCCTCCCTGCCCCATCCTGTCCGCTCGCTGCTCGTGGTCGACGACGACCCGGCGATGGCGCGCTTTGTGCGGCTGGCGCTGGCGTCCACGGGGAACGGCGCTGCTCCGGTTGAGGTGGAAGGCATCACAAATGGCGAGGACTTGCTGCGGCGCGTGCGGGGCGAGGAGGGCGCGTCGGGCCGGCCGGATTTGGTCTTGTTGGACCTGAAACTCGGCGATATGAACGGGCTGGACGCGCTGGACGCCATGCAGCGCGCGCCGGGGTGGCGCGATGTGCCGGTGTTCCTGGTGACGGCGGCAAACCTGAGCGAGGAGGTCGCGGGGCAACTGCGCGACGCGATTCAGGCCAGCATGGCGCGTCCGCTGACCGCTGACGAGATGGGCGCGGCGCTCAACGCGCTCCTGTCTGCGCTCAACCCGACCATCACAGCAACTTCAGCCGTTGCAGCGCGGCCAGCAGATCCGCCTGCTTGATCGGTTTGGCGAGAAAGCCCGTCGCGCCGAGCGATGAGGCCAGCTCCGGCTCTTCCCACACGGAGCAGACGATGACCGGGATGCGCCGGGTAAGCGGCTCGGCTTTCAGCCCTTGCAGCACCTCCCAGCCGTCCATGTTCGGCATCATCACGTCGAGCATGATGGCCTGCGGTTGCAGCCGCTTCGCCAGCCCGAGCACTTCTGCGCCATCGCGCACGCCCGTCACCTTCAGCCCCGTGTGCGCGAGATACCGCTGATACAGCCGCAGCGCGCTCCCCTGGTCGTCCACCACCAGCAGCACCGGCTGGTCCGCGCTCGGCAGGCTGAGGGTGAGCCGCCCATGTCCGGGCGCGGGCCGTTCCAGCCCGTCCAGCAGCACCGCGTCGATCTGCTCGCACCAGAAACAGGCGAGGTCCAGCGCCCGCTGTTCATCCAATGGCAGCGTCTCGTCCATCTGAAAGTCGGTGCGCACCAGCACGCGTCCGCCGTCCGCCTCCAGCGCGATCCGCACCATGCCTTCGCTGCGCACGTCGAGCGCATAGTTGAACAGGCTCAACAACACCTGGCGCAGCACGACGCGATCCGAGAGCACGCGCAGGCTGCTGGACGGCAAGGTCATGTCCAGCCGGGCGCCTTCGCTCTCCGCTCGCCGCCGCAGCGTGTCGATCACCCCGCCCAGCAGGTCGAGCAGGTCGAGCGCAGACGCGCTGACCGGATAGCTCGCCTGCGCAGCATCCTCGACGGGCGCTGGCTCGACGCCGGGAAGCAGCGTGTCCTGCAGATGTCGCGCCACAGCTTCCAGCGCGCGGCTGTGCTCGCGGCGCAACTGCCGTTCGCTCAGCGAAAGCTGCGCCTGCAACTGCTGGAGCGACAGCCCTTCAACATAACGCCCGTGAAGCAACTGGTAGGGCCGCCACTCCGGCGATCCCGCCTTGCGCTCCGTCTCCGCCGCCGGACGCAGCCGCTCGATGGCGTTCAGCAGGACGCGGCGCAACAGGTCCGCGCGCGTCGCGGCCTGCCCGCCCTTCGATGGTCCCGCGACGACAAGCGCGGCGAACGGGTGCGTGGCAAGCCCGGCCTGGTCGCGCAGGTTGGCAAGCGCATCGCGGACGAGGCGCTCAAACTCGGCGGCGTCAAACGAGGGTTGCGGGTTGGTCAACGGCGTGCGCTTCGGACTTTCGAGGACTCGAAGACCGGCGGCCTTCGGCGGCGCGCATTATAGCACACCGCATGGCCGATGCGTGGCCGGTTAAGGGCCGAATCGCTATTGCTTCGCGACGCAGTTTCGCGTAACCTGTTATCTTAGTTTAGCCTCACTTCCCTTCTCACTGTTGCGGCGTCGCGCTCGCCGCGCCATTTCTATCCAGCCGCACTTCAAAGACGCATCAGGGAGGATAGCGCCATGCCGAAGATCGCCATGATCGGTGCTGGGAGCATCATCTTCAGCACCACCTTGCTCAACGACCTGCTTCAGACCCCCGGCCTCGAGGGCTCCACGTACGCCCTCATGGGACCGACGCTCTCCAAGCTCAAGAGCGTCGAAGCATACACGAACAAGATTATCGCGAAGCACAGCCTTGATGCCACCGTCTATTCGACCACCGACCGCCGCGATGCGGTGAAGGACGCCGATTACGTCATCACCATGTTCCAGGTGGGCGGCATGGAGGCGTACAAGTCGGACTACATGATCCCGCTGAAGTACGGCGTGGACCAATGTCTCGGACAGTGCGTCGGCCCCGGTGGCGTCTTCCGCGCGCAGCGCAGCATCCCCGTCTTCAAGGGACTCATGGACGACATGGCCGAGCTGTCAAAGCCCGGCGCAATCATCCTCAACTACGTCAATCCGATGGCCGCCAACTCCATCGGCATGAGCATGGCGGGGGACATTCCGTTTGTCGGGCTGTGCCACGGCGTGCAGACCACGATGGATCTCATCGCGGGCTACCTCGGCGAAAAGAAACAAGACATCAACTTCACGGCCGCGGGCATTAACCACATGGCGTGGTTCCTCAAGCTCGAAAAGGACGGCGTGGACCTCTACCCGAAGTTCCGCGCGGCCTTCGAGAGCCCGGAATACTTCATCAACGATAAGGTGCGCGGCGAGACGATGCGCCAGTTCGGCTACTTCATGACCGAGTCGAGCGGCCACCTCTCCGAGTACCTGCCCTACTTCCGCAAGAACCAGATGGCGCTCGACACTTACTGCGACCAGCCCGGATTCGGCGGCGCATCCGGCGCGTATTATTACTTCTGCGACATGCTGGCGCGCAAGTACCAGGAAGTCGACTACCTCGGCTTCGAGCAAGGCGACCTGACCCCGCGCAGCGCGGAGTACTGCTCGAACATCCTCGAAGCGCTGGAGACGGATAAAATTTTCCGCTTCCAGGGCAACATCATCAACCGCGATTACATCAGCAACCTGCCCGATGGTTGCTGCGTCGAGGTGCCGATGTACGCGGACCGCACCGGCCTGCACCCCGTGAAGGTCGGCAAATTGCCGCAGCAGCTCGCCATGCTCAACCAGATGAACGTCTCCGTGCAACTGCTGGCCGCCGAGGCCGCCATCAAGGGCGACCCCGAGCTGCTCTTCGCCGCCGTCGCCGCCGACCCGCTCACCTCCGCCGTGCTCACGCTCAAGGAAATTCGCGACATGACCGCGGACATGCTGGAGGATCAGTGCCGGTGGCTGCCGCAGTACGAAGGCAAGAGCTTGCGGCGCACGCGCATCATCGAGACGCCGAAGGAGTTGCAGGGCGTCCCGGTCCCGCTGGACCCGGCGCTCGCCATCGTCCACCGCTTCGGCAAACTGGCAGACAACTAACGCACTGCAAGGCCTGACGGGTCCGCTGTCACAAAACAGCGCACCCGTCAGGCCCGAACGACACTCCACCACCACCGCTCTAGCTCGAAAGGAGAGCCCTCATGGAGAAGAAGCTTTCGCGGCGCGATTTTCTGCGCACGGCCGGCATCGTTGGCGCCGGCGTCGTCGCAGCAGGCTGCGCGCAACAGGCCCCGGCCCCCGCAGCTCCCACCGCAGCCCCGGCCACAGCCGCCTCCGCTGCGGCCACCGCTGCGCCTGTTGTGGCCGCAACGAAATCTGGCCTCGCCCAGGGCATGATCGGCGGCCCGACCGGTTTTGACGGCGCGGAGCGTTTCCAGTATGGCCCCGACACCCCGGCGGGTCGCGCCATGCTCGGCCTCAAAAACCTGCCGAAGGACAAGAAGCCCGAAAAGCTGCTCGTGATGGTGACGACCGGCGCGACCGGGCACTGGAACGTGCCGTGGCCGACGGATCAATCGCCGACGGTGCAGCAGATCTTTGAGGAGGAGAGCGGCATCAAGCTCGAAATCGTCGGCATCGGCCCCGATGATCAGTTCACGAAGATTGTCCAGGACACGACGACAAAGGCGGGCGGCTACGACGTCTATTCGTTCTGGCTGCCGGACAAGGGCACCCTGGCGGAAGCGGGCGCGCTTTTGCCGCTGGACGACTTTGTCGGCCAGTATAAGCCCGAGTGGGAAAAATGGTACACCGGTGGCGCCAACACACGGCTCCAGTTCAACTATCACGCCGGTAAATGCGTGCTCGTCGACTTCGACGGCGACTACCAGAGCTGGACCTACCGAACCGATCTGTTCGAGGACGCGACCGAGCAGAAGAACTTCAAGGCGCAGTACGGCTGGGATCTGCAATGGCCGGAGACCTGGGAGCAGTTCGACCAGATCGCCCAGTTCTTCCATCGCCCCGATAAGGGCCTGTTTGGCAGCACGGACTTGCGGAACCCGGTGTGGTCGCAAGTCCATCTCTACCACCGCTTCTGCTGCATGGCCGATCCGGTGCAGATGCTCTTCGACCCGAACACGGCCAAGGCGTTGATCGATTCGGACGCGGGCGTTGAGACCATGCAGTGGCTGGTTGATTCGCTCAAGTGGCATTCACCGGACGCGCTTAGCTGGGGCTGGCCCGAGCAGTATGCGAACTGGGCGGCCGGCGGCGCGGCGATGACCTGCGGCTACCCAAACATCACCAAGTTCCTCGACAACCCGACCAACAAGGATAGCAAGGTCAGCGGCAAGATGAAGACGGGCCTTGTCCCCGGCAAGGTGATCAACGGCAAGCTGATCCGTCGCGGCACCTGGTGGCCGAACATTGCGCAGGCAGTCTCCTCGCAGTCGAAGTACTCGGAAGCGTCCTATCTGCTGCTGCAGTGGGCGAACTCGCCGTCCATCTTCACGTGGATGACGGGCAACCCCGCAGGCTACTATGATCCGTTCCAGGTGAGCGACTGGAAGGACCCGATCGTGGTCAACAGCTACCACCCGTACCAGGTGGAAAACCTGCAGAACACGATTGTCCATTCCGTGCCCTGCATTAACATGAGCGGCAACAACGACTACATCCAGGCCTGGGGCGACAACTTCCAGGCCGTCGCGGCGGGCAAGAAGACCGCCGCGCAGGCTGTGAAGGACTCCGCGGCGGAGTGGGAGAAGATCACGGACCGCATCGGCCGCGACAAGCAAATCGCCGCGCTGCAGGGGCAGCTCCCCTCCTGGCCGACGATCGTCGATACGCCGAAGATTAAGTAGGCTTCCGGGGCTTCCGTCCCCTCGATTCCGCGCAGGGCGCGCGCCTTTCTTCGCCGCCTTCGCCCTGCGCGGAATCCTTCGCCAAACGGAATTCTTGCCAGGAGATATTTCCATGCAAGGTGACGTCGCAACACCTATCGCGGCGCCGGTGGAGCAACCCACCAGGCCCCGCAAGCGGCGGTTCCTGGACATGAATGACACAGGAACGTTCGCCGCGACGCTGATCACCCCCGCGCAACTGGTGCTCTTGCTGATCATCATCTTCCCGCTTGGTTTGGAAGTGTACATCAGCATGACATCGTGGACCCCCGTGAAGGGCGGCAACTGGTGGGAGGCGTACAAGCTGTGGGACTGGGGCCGCAACTATATCGATGTATTGACCGATGCGGCGTTCTGGCAGGCTTTAGGCCGCACCTTTGTGATTGTGGGTATCGCCGTGCCGCTCGAGTTTCTGCTGGGGCTCGGGCTCGCCTTCCTCTTCATGGATGAATTCCGCGGTAAACGGATCTTTCATACCATCAACCTTGTGCCAATGATGATCGTGCCCGCCATCACCGGCTACATGTTCTTCATGCTTTTCCAGACGAATGGCCCCATCAATGCGATTCTGTCAATCGTCAGCGGAACGGCCGTGGCGATCCCCTGGCTGACGACCGAAACCACGGCCATGATCTCGGTGATCATAGCAGAGGTGTGGCAGTGGACGCCGCTCATGTTCCTGATTCTCCTTTCCGGGCTGATGGGCATGCCCGAGGATCAGATGCGGGCCGCGGCTATGCTCGGCGCCAGCTTCTGGCAGCGCTTCCGGTACTTGATGCTGCCGATGCTCAAGCCGGTCATCGTGATTGCGCTAGTTATCCGCTTCATGGAAGCGGTCAAGATATTCGACTCGATTTTCCTGATGACGGCTGGCGGTCCGGCTAAGGCCACCGAGACCCTGTCCATCTTTATGTACAAGGCGGCTTTCTTGAATCTGCGTTGGTCCTACGCCGCCGCGGCTGCGATGATCGTCCTCGTCATCATCACGATCATCGCCTCATTTGCCTTGCGCCCGCTGCAGCCGCAGCAGACACGCGCGGTCAATGCCGTCGACCCGGCCGGGGAGCTCTAACCATGTCCAAGCCGAAACCGTGGCAGAACTTCCTGCGCTACGCGGTGATCATTATCTGGGCGCTTATCGCGATCTTCCCGTTCTACTGGATGACGACGATGGCGTTCAAACCTAAGAACGAGTGGACGAGCGCGGCGGGGACCATTTACTGGGTGCCGCAGGAACCGACGATGGAGAACTTCCAAACGGTCCTCACAGAGTACCGGGGCAAGTTCTTCCGCGGCAATCAGGAGTCCGCGCTGCCCGCGATCCGCAGCAGCGTCGTCATCTCCATCGCGGGCACGCTCTTTGCGCTGGTGATCGGGACCCTCGCGGCCTACGGCATTTCACGCTTCACGACGGAGACGGGCACGTTTCCGTGGTATATCGCGTTAGGACGCCTGTTGTTACTCGTGCTCGTCGTGATGCCCTTCATGTTGCTATGGGCCAGGACGGGCATCATCCAGACCTGGTGGGGGATCGCGACTTTCTCGCTGATCGGCATTCTCGCGGACAACCTGATCGCGCGCGGTCTTGCGCGCGTCTACACCCGCGGCCCTGTCGGCAGCCTCTCCTTCTCGATCCTGCAGCTACGCTTCTTCCCGCCGATGGCGATTATGATCCCGGTGATGATCATGTGGTCCGCGTTCAAGCTCGTCGACACCTGGTATGGCGTTTCGCTGATCTATGGCGTGGTCACGTTCCCATTCGTCGTCTGGCTCATGAAGAGCTTCTTCGACGACGTGCCGCGCGAACTTGACGAGGCCGCAATTGTAGACGGCTCTTCGAACTGGGGCGCTTTCTTTAAGGTCGTGTTGCCCCTCGTTAAGGGCGGCCTGGCGAGCACCGCGCTGTTTGTCTTCATCCTCAACTGGAGCGATTTCCTGATCGCCCTGCTTTTGACGAACCGCAAGTGGGTGACGATCCCGGTGTTCCTGAACACGCTGGTGACTGCCGATGCGGGCGCCCAGCACGGGCCAAAGGCCGCGCTCGGGCTCATCGCAGCCGTGCCCGTGATCGTGTTCGGCATCATGATTCAGAAGTACCTGGTGCGCGGCCTGACGTTCGGCGCGATCAAGAAGTAGGAGGCGGACGTGGCGAGCATCAAGCTGGATAGGCTGCGCAAGCAGTTCAAGGAAGTACTGGCGGTCGAGGGGCTGAGCCTGGACATCGAAGACGGCATGTTCGTCGCGTTCCTCGGCCCGTCGGGCTGCGGCAAGACGACCACGATGAACATGATCGCCGGGCTGGAGCAGCCCACGTCGGGCGACCTGTTCTTCGACGGCAAGCGCATGAACGACGTGCCCGCGGGCAAGCGCGGGGTCGGCTTCGTCTTCCAGAACTACGCCATCTTCACCCATATGACCGTGTACGAGAACATCGGCTTCGGACTGAAGGTGCGCGGCTGCCCCGAAGTGGAGATGAAGCGCGAGGTCGGCAAGATCGCAGAACTGCTCGAGCTCACCCCCATGCTCGACTGGAATGCGGGCAAGCTCAGCATCAACGACATGCAGAAGGTGGCCCTCGGCCGCAGCATGATCACCAACCCCGGCATCTTCCTGCTGGACGAACCGTTCTCGAACCTGGACGCGTCCTTCCGCGCCTACATGCGCGGGGAGTTGAAGCGCATCCAGCGCGAGATTAAGCAGACGATGATCTACGTCACGCACGACCAGGTGGAGGCCATGTCGATGGCCGACCGCATCGCCGTGATGTACTGCGGCCAGCTCTATCAGTGGGGCAGCCCGGACGACGTGTACAACCGGCCCGTCAACACCTTCGTCGCCCGCTTCATCGGCAGCCCGAACATGAACTTCATCGACTGCTCGTATGAAGTAGAGAACGGGCAGGGCTTCCTCGCCCAGAAGAAGGGCGGGCTGCGCGTGCCGGTCGATGCGAAGCGCCGCCGCCTGCTGGAAGACCGCACCGGCTCCAACAACCTGATCCTCGGCATCCGACCCGAGCACATGAAGGTTTACCACCAGGCCGAGCCGAACGCGCTCTGGCAGGGGACCGCCTACGCGCTCGAACCGCTCGGCCCCATGACCATTGCGCACACCGAAGTGGGCGGCGACCGTGTGCAGGTGAAGGCGCCGGGCGGTTACCGTTCCCGGCCCGGCGATCCGCAGTGGGTGGCGCTCGACCTGGACTACATCCACATCTTTGACGGCGACACCAAGCTGGTGATCCGATAGGGCAGGAGGCAGACGTGGCGAACCTGAAACTAGAGAATGTCACCAAGCGCTTCGGCCCCATTACGGCGGTCAAGTCGCTCAACCTCGATATACGCGATGGCGAGTTCTTCTCCATCCTCGGCCCCCCCGGCGCAGGCAAGACGACAACGCTCCGCCTGATCGTCGGGCTGGAGAAGCCGGACGAGGGTGCGGTCTACATCGACGGCGAACCGGCCAACGAGGTTCACCCCGGCAAGCGCGACATCGCGATGGTGTTCCAGAACCTCGCGCTCTACCCCGACAAAACGGTCTTCGACAACATGGCGTATCCGCTGCGCGAGCGCAAGCTGCCGAAAGACGAGATCGAGCGGCTGGTGCAGGCGACGGCCAAGTCGCTCTACATCGATCACCTGCTCAAGCGCAAGCCCGCCAAGCTCAGCGGCGGCGAGCGCCAGCGCGTGGCAATCGGCCGCGCGATGGTCCGCAAGCCGAAGGCATATCTGCTGGATGAGCCGCTCGCGAACCTCGATGCGCTGCTCCGGCTCGAAATGCGGGTCGAGTTGAAGCGTCTGCAGGGTGAGCTCGGGCAGACTCTTGTCTACGTCACGCACGACCAGGTGGAGGCCATGTCGATGGCCGACCGCATCGCCGTGCTCAACAAGGGCGTCCTCCAGCAATGCGATACGCCGGAAATGGTGTATAATTTCCCTCAAAATCGTTTTGTCGCCACCACCATCGGCAGCCCGCCGACGAATTTCGTTACAGCCGACGTGCGGCCCCACGGCGACAATTTGCTTCTGGCGCATCCCGCCTTCGCGCTTGCCGCAGAGGGCGGACGCCACCCCGTCCGCGCTGCGTTCGCCGGGGGAGGCATCGAGCAACTGCCAGACAAGGTCGTGGTCGGCTTCCGGCCGGAGGACGTGCGCGTCTCGACCGCGCAGGCCAACGGGTGCAACATGCCCGCGCAGGTTTCCGTCGTCGAGCCGCTCGGCGGCGAAACCGTCGTCGACCTGCACTTCGGCAGCGACCTGATCAAGGCTGTCGTCCCTGCTATGCAGCGGCTGGAAGAGCGCCGTCACGTCTTTGTCAACATCGACCCGGCGCGCATCCACCTGTTCGATGCCCGCACGGGGCAGCGCATCTACACAACCGGCCAGGCCGAATCGTTTGCCTGCCTGGAAGCCGTCCACTAGCCACAGAGGACGCAGAGGAATCAGAGACGGTCTGGCAAGCAACCGTCCCACCTCTGCGCTCTTTGCGTCCTCTGTGGCAAAAACGTCAAGTAACCCGCACCACCACAGGAGGGAAAGCTCATGAAGGAACAACTGGTCACGTTGATCGCCGACATGGAAGAGGAAGCGGCGATCAAGCTGGCGCAGGAGATGGTTGATTCCGGCGTGGACCCGAACATCGTGCTCGACGCCGGGCGCGAGGCGATGACCATCGTCGGCCAGCGCTACGAAGAGAAGGAATACTTCCTGCCCGAGCTGATCATCGCGGGCGACATGCTCAAGGCCATCGGCGACATCGTCAAGCCGAAGCTCGCCGAGCAGCGCGCAGGGCAGGCCGCGGCCGGCAAGGTCGTCATCGGCACGGTCGCCGGCGATATTCACGACCTGGGCAAGGACGTGGTGTCGTTCATGCTCGACGTCAACCACTTCGAGGTGGTCGACCTCGGTGTCGACGTCCCGGCGGAAACGTTCGTGCAGAAGGTGGCCGAGGTCAAGCCGGACGTGGTCGGCATGTCGGGCTTCCTCACGATGGCCTATGAGCAGATGAAGAAGACCGTCGACGCGCTCAACGAGGCGGGGCTGCGCGACGGCGTCAAGATCATGATCGGTGGCGCGATCATGGACGACGCGGCGGCGAAGTTCATCGGCGCGGATGCTTATGGCGCGGACGCTTCGGCGGCCGTTCGCCTGTGCCAGGATTGGACCGGAGGCAAGTAAGATGGATGCTACAAAGACCGTGGAACAGCTCTACGCCGAGCGCCTTGCCCGCGTAAAGGGCGCCGCCGCGTGCCAGCCCGTGGATCAGGTGCCGGTGTTCGGCCCCTTCCAGAAGTACCCGTACCAGTTCGCGGGCGTTAAGTTCGTCGACGCGATGAACGACTACGCGCTCGCGCGCGAGGCGTGCCACAAGTTCCTCGACTACTTCCAGCCCGACGTAGACTTCGGCCCCATCTTCGCCTACCCCGCGAAGGGCATGGAGTTGCTCGACTGGAAGGCGTTCCGCTGGCCCGGCCACGGCGTCGGCGACGACACGATGTACCAGTACATCGAAGGCGAGTACCTCAAGGCCGACGAGTACGACGAGTTCATCAAGGACCCGTCCGACTTCATGATGCGCAAGTGGGCGCCGCGCCAGTTCGGCTCGATGGCCGGCTTCGCCTCAATGATCCCCTGGCGCCGCTTCATGTGGTCGGGCTGGATGAACCTGCCGTTCTTCTGGTCGACACCCGACTTTCAGGAGACGCTGCGCCGGATCACCGAAGGCTCGGAGGAAGTCAACCGCTGGTGGGCTTCCCAGTTCCAGTACTGGGGTGAGGCTAAGGCGAAGGGCTTCCCCATGTCGTTCGCCGGTTGGGACTGGCCGCCCTTCGACATCCTCGGCGACACCCTGCGCGGCACCCATAACGTCCTCGGCGACATGCGCCGCCGGCCCTCCAAGCTGCACGACGCGCTCAAGGTCTGCACCGACATCTTTGAGGAGTACGGTTCGGGCGCGGCGGGCGCGGAGTTGCCGTTCGTGTGGGTGTGGGTCCACAAGGCCACCCGCGAGTTCATGTCCGACGCGCAGTTTGCGGAGTTCTACTGGCCGTATCTCAAGGATGGCCTGATGCGCCTGATCAACAAGGGCATCACGCCGATCATCTACTGGGAAGCCGACTGGGAGAGCCGCATCAAATACATCTGCGAGATGCCCGCGGGGAAGATCGTGTATCACCTGTCGAACACGAACTTCGAGCGCGCGTGGGATGCGCTCGGCGGACAGATCGCGCTGGCGGGCAACGTGCCAAACGTCATGCTGCTCGGCGGCACGCCCGACGATGTCAAGGCGTACTGCAAGAAGATCATCGACTACACCAGGGGCAAGCCCGGCCT
>CAZPTI010000071.1:0-18331 GCA_964588925.1 uncultured Anaerolineales bacterium
TTTGAAGTTTTTTGAGAGGGAACTGGTCCGTCAGTGAGGCTGCGCCGCCATTCGTCCAGATATTGCTATTGCGTTTTGACAGCGCGTATGTTATACTCTTTTCTAGTCAGGCCCTTGCAACCCCATCGCCGCCGCAACGCTTTGGGATAAACCTTGGGATTTACTTAAAAAACTGCGACATATCCCAAAAAGTAGGCCCTACCCCCTAGACAAAACCGGAGAAGGGGTGTTAGAATGCCGCTGCGTGGTAAAACGTGGGTTAATGTGGGAAACTATCCCTGAAACAGGAAGGCGCAGCAAACGTGGCATTCGTCTTTACGGGCCTGGATGAGTACTCGGTCGATGACCGGGGACGCATGTTGCTCCCTCCTTCCTACAAGCCTGCGCTGACGGACACGGTCGTCATCGGGGTCGGCGCCAGCGGGCAAATCTGGGTTTATCCGAAACCAACTTACCAGCAGTACCTTGAAAGGCTCGAGGCGACGCCGCTCGAAGAACGCAACGCGAACTTCTATGAGGCGCGGCGCCTGATCCTGTCCGGCCAGGAGGTCGAGTTCGACAAGCAGGGGCGCATGTCCATTCCGCCGTTCCTGCGGCGCCTGACCGGCATCACCAACTCCGTTATTGTAAGCGGAGACGGCGACCGTGTCGAATTGTGGCAGCCGGAGCGCTACCTGGAGCGCCGCGGGCTGCTGTCGAGCGAACCGGACAAGTTCGACGATAACCCGGTGCTGGTGCGCACGGGCTTCCACCTGTAGCGCGGCTTAACATGGCGCATATTCCGGTCCTATTAAAGGAAACGCTCGAAGGGCTGGCGCTGCGTCCCGGCGCTGCCGCCATCGACGGCACGCTCGGCGGCGCGGGGCACGCGGAGGCGATCCTGCGGGCCACAGGGCCAGATGGCCCCCTGCTCGGCATCGATCAGGATCCCGCTGCGCTGGAACGAGCCGCCCAGCGGCTGGCCGAGTTCCGCGAGCGGTTCGTCGCCCGGCGGGGCAGCTTCCGTGATATGGCGGCGCTGGCCGCGGATGCGGGCTTCGCAGGGGTCGACGCAATCCTGCTGGACATCGGCATCTCGTCCTTTCAGTTGGACGAGCCCGAGCGAGGCTTCTCGTTCCAGGCCGAAGGACCGCTGGACATGCGCATGGACCCCGCCGGCCCGCTCACTGCGGCGGACATTGTCAACGAGTGGTCGCAGGAGGAGATCGCGAACCTGGTTTACAGGTACGCCGAGGAAGGGCGCTCGCGGCGGATCGCGCGGGACATCGTGGCGGCCCGGCCGCTGCGCACTACGACGCAACTGGCGGACGTGGTGGCCCGGTCGCTCGGCGGACATAAGGGCCAGCGGGTTCACCCGGCGACGCAAGTGTTTCAGGCGCTGCGCATCGCGGTGAACGACGAGCTGGGCGCGCTGGAAGCGGCGCTGCCGCAGGCGGTCGAGTTGCTGGCCCCCGGCGGACGGCTGGCGGTGATCAGCTTTCACAGCCTGGAGGATCGGATCGTCAAGCAGTTCATGCAACGAGAGGCGCGCGACTGCATCTGCGACACGCTGCCCGGTTACGTGCGGTCCCGCGCACCACAGCCGTGCAGGTGCGGTCATAAGGCCACCGTCAAGATCATCACTCGCAAGCCCGTTCAGGCGAGCGAGGCGGAAGTAAAGGAGAATCCGCGGAGCCGCAGCGCCAGACTGCGCATCGCGGAACGGTTGTAGTCATCGCAGATCGGTTTGTACGGTAACGGCATCGGTAACGAGTCGTGGGGGAGGACACAATGCTGCATCGGCCAACTTCTGCACCCATCTGGTCGCCGCTGCGCTGGCTGGGCGAACGCCGCGCTGCACTGGCAGGTCCGCTTTCGGGCCTGCTGCGCTATGTCATCATCGCCGCCCTCCTGACCGCCGTGGGCATCGCGTACCTGTGGCAGGTCAACAGCCTCTCGAACACCTATGAGGCGACGCTGAAGCTGGAGAAGCAGGCGCGCGACCTCGAACAGCAAAACTGGTTGCTCGCCGAGCAACTGGCGCGGTGGAGCTCGCCGGCTTACGTCGACCGGCTGAGCGCGGAACAGGGCTACGTCGCCGCTTCCGTCACCACGCTGTCCGAGCCGATGATCGCGTCGGTTTCCAACGCTGCGCCTGCGGGCCAGTAACAAGCGAGCCTCCCATGCCTGGAGCCAGCCGGCCCACCCGCCGACGTCCGCTCCCTCGGCCCGCAGAACCCAAGCCGGAGCCGAGCCCGGAAGCGCGCGCCGCGCAACAGGCCCGGCGCGAACAGGAAGAACGCGCGGTGCTGATCAAGCGCCTCAAGGTGCTGGCAGGCGTGTTCGCGCTGTTCATCGTGGTGGTCCTTGCGCAACTCGTGCTGGCGCAGGTGCTAAAGCGGCCGCAGCAGGTCGCCGCGCAGACGGTCGACACGTCACGCGGCCGGATTGTCGACCGCGACGGCGCGTTGCTTGCCACGGACGCGTTCATTTACGAGATTTGGGTCAACCCGACCAAGTACAACAAGGAGAAGTTCCCGCCCGAGACGACCGCGCCGGTCATTGGCCTACCGGTCGAGATGCTGCAAGAGGCGTTGGCAAAGAACCTTACTGCCGTGCAACTCACGAGGACCGCCACCAAGAGCCAGTGCGATGCCGCGCGGACGAGCAAGCAGGTGTCCGAGTACGTGTGGTGCGACGTGAAGCGCCACCGCTCCTACCCGCTCGGCCCCACCGGCTCCCACCTGATTGGCTTTGCGAACGCATCGCAGGTGGGGCAAAGCGGCGTGGAAGCCTATTACGACGACTGGCTGCGCACCGACGGCAACTGGCGCTCGGACCAGTTGAGCGGCCCCGGCGAGCCGGTCCCCGGCGCGTGGGAGCTGTACCTGCCGTCTCGCAACGGCCGCGACCTTGTGCTCAACATGAGCGCACCGCTTCAGTACTCCGCCGAAAAGCGGCTGGTCGAGGCGCTGGCGAAGTACGAGGCGAAGGGCGGCTCTATCATTATTATGGAAGCCCGCACCGGCGCGGTGCTGGCAATGGCGAACTGGCCCACGTTCGACCTGAACACCTACGAGCGCGCGGAGCCGGCTGCGTGGCAAAACCCGTCGGTTGGCCTGCTGTACGAGCCCGGCTCCATCTTCAAAATCGTCACTTACGGCGCGGCGCTTGACACTGGGACTATGACGCCCGATCAGCAGTTCAACGACACGGGCAGCTACGAAGTCATCAAGGGGCAGAAGCCTATCCAGAACTCGCAGAAACGCAAGTTGGGCTGGGTGACGGGCTGGCAGGCGCTGGCGGAGTCGCTCAACACGGTCAGTGCGGATCTGGCGATTAAGATGGGGCCGGAGGCGTTCTACCGGTACGTCGCGCTGTTTGGCTTCGGCAGGCCAACTGAGATTGACCTGCGCGCGGAAGCGCCCGGCATGGTCAAACGCTACGGCACGGAGCAGTGGAACCTGGTCGACCAGGCCACAAACTCCTTCGGGCAGGCCATTTCGGTGACGCCGATCCAGATGATCAACGCGGTGGCCGCGGTCGCGAACGACGGCGCGCTGCTCCAACCGCAGGTGGCGCAATCGCTGGTGCTGAACGGGCAGGTACACCGGCTGCCGGCGCGCAAGCTCGAGCAGGTGTTGACACCTGAATCGGCAGAGACGCTGGCCCGGATGATGACCTACACGGTCGATAACTACACCACCGGCAAGAAGATTGTGCCGGGCTTCAAGGTGGCGGGCAAGACGGGCACCGCCGAAATCCCGGAGCAGCAGGGGTACACCAGCCCCTTGACCATTACCAGCTTCGTGGGCTTCCTGCCCGCAGCCGATCCGAGGATCGTTGTGCTTGTGAAGATCGACGAGCCGAAGAAGTCGCGGTGGGCCGAGCAGGTGGCCCTGCCCGTGTTTGGCGACGTTGCGCGTGACGCCGTCCAGGTGCTCGGCCTTGCGCCGAATGCGGACATGCCATAGCGAGCCTGTGATGACTATTCAGTTGCCTGACCTGACCCTGGGAGAGATCAGCCGCATCCTTTTCGGCAAGGAGCTGCGGCCTGTCCCCGCGCAGCGCCGCGTGACGGACGTGATCATCGACTCGCGCGCCGCCACGAAGGGCAGCTTTTTCGTCGCGATTCGCGGGGAGCGAACCGATGGGCACCTGTACCTGAAGGATGCGTTCGCCGCGGGCGCGGTGGGCGCGATTGCCGGGCCGCTTGCGCTGGAAACGTGCCCCGATGCCCTGTTTATCTGGCCCGACGGCAGCTTCCAGATGCGCGGGACGCAGCCAGGCGTCGACCCGGACATCGACCATGCGCCGGTCGTGTTCCTCTATGAACCGACGGTGGCGGCCTTGCAGCACCTCGCCGCGCAATGGCGCCTGCGCTTGCCCGCGCAGACGGTCGGCATCACGGGCAGCATTGGCAAGAGCACGACCAAGGAAACCGTCGCCAATGTGCTCGCCACGCGTTACGTCACCTTGCGGAGCGAGGGAAACCTTAACAATGAAATCGGCCTGCCCCTCACCCTGCTGCGACTGCGGGCGCAACATGAGCGCGCGGTGCTCGAAATGGGCATGTACGCGCTCGGCGAGATCACGCAACTGGTCGGATGGGCAAAGCCGCGCATCGGCGTGGTAACAAACGTCGGGCCGGTGCATCTTGAGCGGCTCGGCTCCATCGAGCGGATCGCCGAGGCCAAGTCGGAATTGCCGCGCGGGCTACCTCCCGCCGAAGACGGCGGCGTCGCGATCCTTAATCGCGACGATCCGCTCGTCTGGACAATGGCCGGCAGGACGCGGGCGCGCGTCTTTTCATACGGGCTGAACTCCGAAGCGAACCTGTGGGCCGACGAGATCGAGAGCCGGGGGCTGGAAGGCATTAAGTTCCGCCTGCACTACGGCAAGGAGCGGTATCACGTGCACCTGCCGCTGCTCGGCCGGCATAGCGTGCACACCGCGCTGCGCGGCGCGGCGGTCGGGCTGATGGACGGCCTGAGCTGGGACGAAATCGTCCACGGCCTGCAGGACGCGCGCGGTCAACTCCGTCTGATGGTGGCGCCGGGGCTGCGCGACACGATGCTGATCGACGATACGTACAACGCGTCGCCGGACTCAACGCTTGCCGCGCTGAACCTGCTGCGGGACATCGCCAACAGCAGCCATCGCGCGGTGGCGGTGCTCGGCGACATGTTTGAGTTAGGCTCTTATGAAGAGGCGGGGCACCGGCTCGTCGGCGGACGCGCGGCGCAGGTTGTGGACAAGCTCGTGACGGTTGGCCCGCGCGCAAGGTGGATCGCGGATGAAGCGCTGGCGTCGGGCATGAAGTCGACGGACGTCCACCCTGTGACCACAAACACGGATGCGATCGGCATTCTCCAGGGCATGATCCGCTCCGGAGACATTATTCTCATCAAGGGCTCACGCGCGGCTGGCATGGAGAGCATCGTCGACGCCCTCTCACGTGAAGGGAGCCGGGGAGCCGGAACCAAGCAAGCATGATCGAACGCGCGCCAATGCCCTTCGCCTTAGCTCTCGCCACGGTGTCCTTCGTTTTAACCGTGGTGTGGGGCCGGCCGTTTATCAACTTGCTGAAGCGGAAGGGCATCGGCAAGCAGATTCGCATCGAGGGGCCATCAGGGCACCAAACAAAAATGGGCACGCCCACAATGGGTGGATTCCTGTTTTTGTTGCCGGTGTTCCTCATCACGGTGGCGCTCAATCTGGCGAACCTGCTCAGCGGCGTGGAGTGGGGCAAGCGCATCCTGGCGATCTTCAACTTTGCCGAGGGCAGCCCGCTCATCGGCAAGTCGATCCTGCTGCCGCTGCTCACGTTGATCGGCTTCAGTCTGCTGGGCGCGCGCGACGACTGGGCCGGCATCCGCGGCAAGCGGAAGGACGGGCAGGGGCTGATCGCCCGCATTAAGGCGTCGTATCAAGTCTTGCTGGCGCTGGCGACGGCCATCGGCCTGTATTTCTTCCTGGAGTTGGACCTGGTCTTTATTCCGGGCATCCAGCGGCCGATTCCGATGGGGCTGTTCTACATCCCTGCTGCTGTGTTCGTCATTGTCGCCATGTCGAACGCGGTGAACCTGACGGACGGGCTGGATGGGCTGGCGGGGTCAACATCGGCGGTGGCCTTTGCAGCGTACGGCATTATCGCCAATTTGCAGGGGCAGTATCCCCTGAGTTCGTTCTGTTTCGCGATGGTCGGCGCGCTCTTTGCGTTCCTGTGGTTCAACTCGCACCCGGCGCAGTTGTTCATGGGTGACACGGGCGCGCTGGCATTGGGCGCGACGCTGGCAGTGGTCGCGTTGATGACCGGGCAATGGCTGTTGCTGCCAGTGGTCGGGCTGGTGTTCGTCGCGGAGGCTGCGTCGGACGTGTTGCAGGTGAGCTTCTTCAAGTGGACGAAGAAGCGGACGGGCGTGGGCAAGCGCATCTTCAAGATGGCGCCGCTGCACCACCATTTCGAGCTGATTGGCTGGTCGGAGACGCACATCGTCTGGCGCTTCTTCCTGATCAGCCTGCTTGCCGGCATGATCGGCATTGCGCTGGCGCTGCTGTAGAGGAGCGCAAGTGATGCGGCGCGAAGCGATGCGACGCGTGGATACGAGTTAGCCGATGGGGTTGCGGCGCCACGGAGGCACGGTGAACCGGAATCACGGGCCATACGCAGGACTCAGGGCGACGGTCTTAGGCGCAGCGCGCCAGGGCCTTGCCGTTTCGCGTTTCCTGCTCTCCGAAGGCGCGCTCGTTACCCTGAGCGACCAACGCTCTGCGGAGCAACTCGCGCCCGCAATGGCCGCGCTGAGGGAATTCGCGACGCAGCACGGCGCGGCGGAGCCGCGCTTTGCGCTCGGCGGGCACCCGCTGGCCCTGCTCGACGAAACCGACCTGCTGCTGCTGAGTGGGGGCGTCTCGCCCGGCATCCCGATCGTCGAAGAGGCGCGGCGGCGGCGCATCCCGTTGAGCAACGACGGCGCATTGACGCTGCGCCATTGCCCGGTGCCCGTCGTGGGGATCACCGGCTCTGCCGGCAAGACGACGACGACGACACTGACGGGCCTGATGCTCCAGGCGGCTGGCTTCCGCACGCACGTGGGCGGCAACATCGGCACCCCGTTGATCGACCGGCTGTACGAGATTGCGCCGGGCGACAAGGTGGTCATGGAGTTGTCCAGCTTCCAGCTCGAGCTGATGGACCGCAGCCCGGCAATCGCGGCCGTCCTGAACATCACGCCCAACCATCTCGACCGCCATCCGTCGATGAGCCATTACGCGGCGGCCAAGGCGAACATCCTGAAGCACCAGGAGCGCGGGGACGTCGCCGTGCTGTGCGCGGATGATGCGATGACCGGGCCGTGGCTCCAGTCGGGCCGCGTGCGCATCGAGGCGGGCGCCGGGCAGGAGGAAGTATACTTCCCGCTGCAAGCCGAGACTGTGGGGTTCAGCCTTCAGCGCGAGCTGACTTGCGGCGGCTTCCTGCAGGGGGAGCGGCTCGTGCTGCGGTGCAGTGGGCGCGCAGACGCAACCATCTGCGAAACGAGCGAAGTGCGGTTGCGCGGGCGGCATAACCTGCTCAACATCCTGGCCGCCGCATGTCTCGCCACCGCTGCGGGCGCGCCCCCGGCCGCAATCCACAGCGTCGCCACCACGTTCGAGGGCGTGGAGCACCGCCTGGAGATTGTCCGGCGGCGAGGCGGCGTGACGTGGGTCAACGATTCCATCGCCACCGCGCCGGAGCGCACGGTCGCGGCGATTCGCGCGTTCGACGAGCCGCTCGTGTTGTTGCTCGGTGGCCGCGACAAGAACCTGCCGTGGCGCGAGTGCGCGCTGGCGATCCAGACCGGCAATGTGCGCGCCGCGGTCCTGTTTGGGGAGGCCGGGGGCCTGATCGAGGCCGCGCTGGACGACGCAGCAGCCGAGCTTGGAACCGAGAGCCTGCCCGTCATCCGCTGCGCGGACCTGCCCGCCGCGGTGCTGACTGCGGCCGAGGTCGCGCAGGAAGGCGACGCCGTGCTGCTCTCGCCGGGCGGGACGAGTTTCGACGCGTACGGCGACTTTGCGGCGCGCGGTGAGCACTTCCGCAAGCTGGTGGAGGCGCTGCCATGAGCACGCAACCTGCGCGGCGTTCCCAGCAGAAGCGGCCGTCCCTGTGGCTGGCGATCCAGGATGCGATCGTCAACATGGACTACCAGCTCATCGCGATCGTCACCACGTTCCTGCTGTTGAGCCTGTTCCTGGTGTTCAGCGCCAGCTTCGCGACGCAGGGCACCTACTTCCTCACGAGCCAGTTGAAGTGGGTGGTTTTAGGCGTGTTCGTGTGCGCGGTCATGGCCGCCATCCCGTATGAATGGTGGCGCGCGCTCGCGATTCCGCTCATGGGCGTGACCATCGCTCTGCTCATCGCCGTACTCCTGTTCGGCCAGCAGGGCGGCTGGGGGGGCACACGCACGTTCACCGGCTCCAGTTTCCAGCCGAGCGAACTGGCGAAGCTCGGCGTGGCAGTGTATGTGGCCGCATGGGTCGCCGCGCGCGGGCGGCGGGTGGCTGACTTCAAGCAGGGGTTCTTCCCCTTCGCCATCATCATCGGGCTAGTCGCCGGGCTGATCATCCTGGAACAGAGTGTCAGCATGACTCTGCTCGTGTTGACCATCGGCTTCGCGATTTACTTCGTGGGCGGCGGGGCGTTCAAGCAGTTCGCGCTGCTCGTGCTGATCGCCGCGCCGATCCTGACCCTGCTGATGTTCCGCTTCGGCTACCCGATCGAGCGTTTCATGGGCTGGTACAACGTCTGGTTCCAGCCGGAGAAGGCGCCGCAGGAGTTGATGGAGATTCACCGGCTGGTGATGTCGGGCAACGGCATTGGCGCGGATCCGACCATGTGGCACATGAAAAGCTCCGTCTTCGGCCTGTGGAGCGACTTCATCTTTGCCAACATCGGCGCGGACTTCGGCGTGGTCGGCATGCTTGTCGTGGTTGCGCTGTTCGCCTGGTTCGGCTACCGGGGCGTCGGCATCGCGCTGAATGCGCCGAGCCGCTTCGGTTCGTTGCTGGCGGTGGGCCTGACCGCCTGGATTCTTGCGCAGGCCGCAGTTCACATCGGCGCGTCTTTGAACATCATTCCCGCCACAGGACAGCCGCTGCCATTTGTGTCCTACGGAGGTTCGTCGCTGGTGTCATGCTTAGCTGCTGCGGGCGTGCTTTTGAGCATCTCGCGCTCGTCCAGGGAGAAGAAGCCGGCCAATGCGTATTTTGCTTTCCGGTGGCGGGACTGGCGGCCACGTTTACCCGATTCTGGCGGTCATCGCCGCGCTCCGACGAAGGGCAGTGGCGCAGGGGAACGGCGGGCTCCGACCAAACGGCGGACGCCTGTCTCCGGGCCTCCAACCCGACGCCCCGGCCGCACCATCGGTGACAACGGCAACCGTCCCACCTCCAGCCGCCGGCCCTGACGGGGGCCGGCCTGCGCTTGTCGACGGGGTGGAGTTTCGCTACGTCGGCGAGGCAGGCGGCATCGAGCAGGGGCTGGCCGAGGGGGAAGGCATTCCGTTCGCCGCGGTCTCGACCGGCCAGGTGCGTGGCCGCGCGCCGTGGGTGATGGCGCGCAACCTGCTGCGGATGGGTCGCGGGGCGGAGGAGTGCGCCGCACTGATCCGAGAGTGGCGGCCCCACGTCGTGTTCATGACCGGCGGTTATGTCGCGGCGCCGGTGGCGTGGGCGGCGGCGCGGGCCAACCCGCGCGTGCCGCTGCTCATCTACCTGCCCGACCTGACGCCGGGGCAGGCGATCCGCGTGACAAGCCGCGCGGCCGACAAAGTCGCGGTCTCCTTCGAGGAGGTCGTCAAACACTTCGGCGCAAAGGCTGTGGTGACGGGCTATCCGGTCCGCGCGGAGCTATTTACAACCGAAAAGCCGCAGGCGTGGGCCGCGCTCGGTCTGTCCGCGGAGTTGCCCGTGCTGCTTGTCTTTGGCGGCAGCCGGGGCGCGCGCAGCATCAACCGCGCGTTGATCGCCGCCCTGCCCGACCTGCTCCCGCGCTGCCAGGTCGTTCACGCGACGGGCGCCGTGGACTGGGAGGAGTCGCAGGCGAGCGTCAAGGCGCTCAACCTCGCGCCAGAGCTGGCCGCGCGGTACCACGGGCAGCCGTACCTGAACAACATGACGCAGGCACTCGTCGCGGCCGATCTGGCCGTCGCCCGCGCGGGCGCAGCCACACTCGGCGAGTTTCCCGCCGCGCGGCTGCCCGCGATCCTGTCGCCTTACCCCTATGCGGGGCAGCACCAGGAGGCGAACGCAGCCTATCTGGCCGACCGTGGCGCGGCGCTCGTCATCCCGGACAGCGCGCTAGCCGCGCGGCTCAAGGAAACGGTGCTCGACCTGCTGGACCGGCCCGAGCGGTTGCAGGCCATGTCGGAAGCGTCGGCCAGTCTTGCTCGGCCCGACGCGGCGGATAACATAGCCGACGAATTAATTCGTCTGGCGAACGGAGTGACAAAGCGATGAGCTGGGTTTTCGTGCTGGCCCTCTCGATGGCTATTTTCGGCATCATCGGATATCTCCGAGGCTGGCGCGCGGCCCTCTTTATCCTGATCCTGATCATCCTGGCCGTTGCGATCACTGGCAGGCTTAGCGAGACCATCATCAGGTACATCAACGCGTTCGGCAAGGGGTTTCGGTTCCTGCTGTCCGGCGGGCTGAATGCGCTGACAGGGGAGGGCAGCGCGGATGAGGCGCTTGCGGCGCTGCGCAACTCGCCGCCGTTCATCGCGCCGGAAAACGAGGGGCTAGTGCTGGGTCTGCTCTTCGTGATCGTTGTGTTGCTGGCCGTGCTTCTCAGCGGCATTGGGTGGTTCAAGGGGGGCAAGTCAATCCTCGGGCTAGTGTTCGGGTTGGCGGCAGGTTATCTCGTTGCGGCGATGATTATTTGGGCACTGATACCTGAGTGCGCGGCATTTGTGCCGCTGCCGTTCGGATTTGGTCCGCCCATTCCAGTAATCCCGTACCCGGCGCAAACGGCGGGGACAGGCTCATCCATTTCGCAGCGCATCCTGGGCTTCCTGACCGGGCTGGCCGACCGCGGCCTGATTGCCGCGTTCCTCGGCATCCTGATCGCGATTTTCCTACTGGCAGCGACCCGGTCAAGCAACCGGACCGCGGGGAAGGGATAGCGGCGTGGGACCAGTCGAGATTCTGTTCCTGATTCTGCTGGGCGTGTTCGCCGTCATCGGCGTCGTCCGCGGCTATCCCAAGGAGCTGGGCGTCACGACGATTCTGCTCATCGGCCTGTTCGTGCTGGAGTTGCTCAACGAGCGGTACGCGACAATGCTTGACCAGGCGCTCGGTGTGGCGACCGGACAGTCCAGCATCGGCGCGGTGCGCGCGTGGCTGTACACCATAATCTTGATCGTGCTGGCGTTCATTTCGTATCAGGGACAGACCTTGACGTTTCCGGGCAAATCGGGCCGCACGTTTTTTGACATCGGCACCGGACTTTTGAACGGTTATCTACTGGTGGGAAGCATATGGTATTATCTGCACCAGGCCGGTTGGCCCGGGCTGCCCATCACAGCGCCGTTTTCGGCGTTCTATGAGGCAGTGGTGCGGCTACTACCGCCGGCGGTCTTCAGTTGGCCCTACTTCATCGGCCTGGCCGTCATCCTGCTAATCGCAAGAGTCTGGAAATGAACGAGCAAACGATCGGCGAATGGAGCGAACGCGCGCAACGCATGGCACAGGATGACCCGCCGTGGGTCAAGCTGCTGCGCGAAGGAACGAGCGACGGCCGTCCGGTGCGGTTCCACCTGATCGGCGTCGGCGGGTCGGGGTTGTCGGCCATCGCCGGGTTCCTGTTGGAGCGCGGCTTTGCGGTCAGCGGCTCGGATCAGCGACCGAACGAGGCCACCGACGCGCTCGCCGGCCGCGGGGTAACGATCCACCGCGGGCACCGCGCCGAGAACGTCCAGGGCGCGGACATCGTGCTGATTTCGTCCGCCGTGCCCGAAGGCAACCCGGAGATCGAGGCCGCGGAAGCCGCTGGCATCCCGGTCGTCAAGCGGTCGCAGTTGCTCGGCCCACTGATGCGCGGGCAGCACGGCATCGGCGTGGCAGGGGCGCACGGCAAGACGACCACGACGAGCATGGTCGCGATTGTGTTGCTTCGCGCGGGGCTGGACCCCAGCATCATTGTCGGCGGTAGGTTGTCGCTCGGTCCCGCTGAAGGCATGCCGGCGCTTGCCAACATCTCATCGCGCGCGGGCAAAGGACCGTTCGTCATCGAAGCGGACGAGTACGACCGCATGTTCCTCGGGCTGGAGCTGGAAGTGGGCGTGGTGACGAACGTCGAGTGGGATCACGTCGACTGCTACCCCACCCCGGCCGCGTTCACCGAGGCGTTTCAGAAGTTCGTCGGACAGATCCCGCCGGAAGGATTGCTGGTGGCCTGCGCCGACGACCCCGGCGCGATGGCGCTGCGGGAGGCGCTGGCGCCGGGCGCGCAGTTCGAGAGTTACGGGCTGGAAGGGTTGTCAGACAGCGCGGACTGGCAGGCGCGCAACCTGATGCAGAACGCGCAGGGCGGCTTCGATGCGGAGGTGTGGCTGCGCGGGGAGCATGTGGCCGACCTGTCCTTGCCCGTGCCCGGCCGGCACAACGTGCGCAATGCGCTCGCCGCGCTGGCGGTGGCGAACTGGCACCACATCAAGCCGCGGCTGGCCGCCAAGATGCTGCGCGATTTTCACGGCGCAGGCCGGCGGTTCGAGTTCATCGGCGAGGCGGGCGGCGTGATCGTGATCGACGATTATGCGCACCACCCCACCGAGGTTGCCGCCACGCTTTCGGCCGCGCGCCTGCGTTACGCCACGCGGCGCATCTGGACGGTCTTCCAGCCGCACACCTACAGCCGGACGCAGGCGCTGCTGAAGGATTACGCGCACAGCTTCGACGACGCGGACCAGGTGCTCCTGCTCGACATCTATGCGGCGCGCGAGAAGATCGACCTGGGCATGAACAGCGAGAAGCTGCTTGAGGCGATCCGCCACGACGCGGTGCGCTACGTCGGCGACGCGCAGGCCGCGGCGGAGTACTTGTTGGGCCACGTCGAGCCGGACGACGTGGTCATTACCATGAGCGCGGGCGATGGTAACCTGGCTGGCACGCTACTCCTGGAAGCGTTGCGCGAGCGCGACGGAGCAGCCTGATGCGAGAGGCGGTTGCGGTGAGGGACATGGAGGGCTTTGAAGAGCGGCTACGCAGCGCGGGCCTGGTGGTCACGCGTGACGAGCCACTGACAAAGCGCACCACCTTCCGCATCGGCGGGTCAGCGGACTGGTTTGCGGTGGCAACCACGCTGGCGCAACTCGAGGCCGCTGCCGAGTTGGCCCCCGAACACGCCTTGTCACTGACCATACTGGGCGGGGGCAGCAACCTGCTCGTAAGCGACGCGGGCATTCGCGGGCTGGTCGTGGCGAACCAGACGCGGTGGCACGGTCCCGCGGCCGAGTGGAGCGGGCAACGACATGCGCTGCTCCGTGACGAGCAGTGGGTGGCTGAGTCGGGCGTGTTGCTGGCCGGGCTGGCGCGGGCCACGATCCGGGCTGGCCGCGCGGGGCTGGAGTGGGCGGTCAGCGTGCCGGGCACGGTGGCGGGCGCAGTGATCGGCAATGCAGGCGCGCACGGCAGTGACACGGCGGCGAACCTCGCGTGGACGCTCGTGTTCGAGCCGGGGCGCGGCCAGCGCGTGTTAAGTCGCGAGGAAATGCGTTACGTCTACCGCAGTAGCGTTCTTAAGGAGCGGTTGCTGGCGGAAACTGGCGAGGCGAGGCCGGTCGTGCTGGCCGCCGGGTTTGACCTGCCGCCCGGTGACGTGAGGGAACTAACGGCCAAAGCGGACGAATACCTTGCGCGGCGGCGCGCCACGCAGCCGGTCGAGCCGAGCGCAGGCAGCATCTTCCGCAACCCGCCCGGCGAGTATGCCGGGAAGCTGATCGAGGCGCTGGGGCTGAAGGGGCATCGCATCGGCGGCGCGCAAATCTCGCCGCGGCATGCGAATTTCATCGTCAACACCGGCGACGCAACCGCGGCCGATGCGCTCGCGCTGATTAACCTGGCGCGGCAGCGGGCGCATGAAGCAACAGGGTTAGTTCTCGTTCCCGAAATCCTGTTTCTCGGCGAATGGACCGCTCCGCCGTTATTGCCTTTGTAACGGCAATGGTGTACGCTACATCGAAGCGCGATTTATTAGGCGATAAGAAATGACAAACCGGGCCAGACGAGTTGCAGTCATCTTCGGCGGGAAGTCGGGCGAACACGATGTGTCGCTCGCCTCCTCCCGCTCGGTCATGGCTGTGCTTCGCGAAAAGGGTTACGAGGTGGTCCCGGTGGGGGTGGCGCGATCAGGCCGCTGGCTGACGCAGGGCGACCCGCACGCATTGTTGAGCAACCCGGCTCCCGGCCTGGACGGCGACGAACCCGGCGCGGCGATTGTGTCGCAGAACGGAGGCCGCGAGCTGGTGCCGGGTGCGACGGGCGCAGCCTTCCCGCCGGTCGACGTGGTCTTTCCCGTGCTGCACGGGCCGTTCGGTGAGGATGGCACGGTGCAGGGGTTGCTCGAATTGGCCGGCGTGCCCTACGTGGGCTGCGGCGTGCTGGCGAGCAGCCTGGCGATGGACAAGATCGCATGTAAGGAGCTGCTGCTGGCCCACGGCGTGCCGGTCGTCCCGTTCCGAACCACGACACGCGCGGCGTTTGAGAGGGACCCGGAGCGCGTCCTTGCCGCAGCCGAAGAGCTTGGTTATCCGCTCTTCGTGAAGCCCGCGAATCTGGGGTCGAGCATCGGCGTGTCGAAGGCGCGGGATCGGCAGGAGTTGCGCGCCGCGCTGGCGGAGGCTGCGCAGTACGACCGACGGCTGCTGATCGAGCAGGCGGTGCCCTCCCCGCGTGAGATCGAGTGCGCGGTGCTGGGCAACGATGAGCCGCTGGCCTCCGTTCCGGGCGAAGTGGCGCCGTCGAACGACTTCTACGACTACGCGGCCAAGTACATCGACGGCAAGTCCGACCTGCATATCCCGGCGGACATTCCGCCTTCGGTGGCGGAACGGGTGCGCGAGCTATCTATGGCCGCGTTCAAAGCGATTGACGGCGCAGGGCTGGCGCGGGTCGACTTCCTGCTCTCGGCGGAGACGGGCGAGCTGTACCTGAATGAGATCAACACGCTGCCCGGCTTCACCGCCATCAGCATGTACCCGAAGCTGTGGGAGGCGACGGGCGTGCCATACGCCGAGCTAGTCGAGCGGCTGATCGAGCTGGCGCTGGAGCGGCACGACGAGAAAAGCCGCTCGCAAACGAGCTATTTTGGCGGGAAGCTGACCGCGTAGGGGAGCGCGAGACCCGTCGGGTTTGGGAAACCCGACGGGTCTGGAGAGACGGAGCGCGAAATGGCCGGGCGAACCAAGCCGAAAACGCAGAAAGCCGAGTCGGACGACCTCCGGCCGCGGCAGCCTGCGTGGCGGGAGGCGCCGGCCAAACCGCGCAAGCGCGCGAAGGCAAAGACCTTCTCCATGACGCAGCGGTCGCACAGCAACGCGCCCGCACGCGGGCAGGCGCCGCCGAAGTCGTTCGCCATGCCCGGCAAAGATGTCATCCTTGGCTGGTTGAGGGTGGCCGTCCTTCTGGTGGCGGTAACCGGCGTGATCGTAGGACTGGTCTACCTGCTGCGGTGGCCGCTGCTGGCGGTAGGCCCAGATTCCACGCTGATCGGCGGCGTAAAGCGGATCGACACGGGCGCCCTGTATCAGCAGAGCGGCATCGACGGACGGAATATCCTGTTGCTGCGGGCGAACGAGATCGAGGCGCGGCTACGTCAGGTGCCCGGGGTCGCCACAGTGAACGCGCATCTGCGGCTGCCCAATCAGGTCATCATCGATGTGGTCGAGCATTCGCCGTTGGTCGCATGGCGCGGGATCACCGAAACCGTGTGGCTCGCCGCGGACGGGTCCGTGGTGCCGCAATCGGGCGCGCTGCCGCCGCTGCAACTGATCGACCAGACGGGAGGCAAGCCGATGAACAAACCGGCGTTGAAAGCCTTGATCCTGGAGAATCTCAAGACGCTGCGGGAGGCGAATCCCGAGATCAGCGAGCTGTATTACGGGGACACGCAGGGGTTGTATTACCGCACCGCGCAGGGTTGGGACGTGTGGCTGGGCGAGAGCGGCGCGATGCGGGATAAGGTGACGCTGGCACTGGCCGCCGGGCGCGACATCGAACGTTCGGGCGCGCGGCCGAAAGTAATCGACCTCCGCCACAGCGACCGCAAGGCGATGTGGTGGTAACTCAATAAACGGCATAATCGAGGATTCGTCGAAGAAGGCAGCCGGGGAGACGGAATGGTGACGGGCGCAACGGGTGGCACAGGCGAGATGATCAATGCGTTGGACGTGGGGACGTCCAAAATCGTCGCGCTCATCAGCCAGGTGGACGAACGGGGCCAGCTTAAGGTGGTCGGCGCGGGCCGATCCGTTTCGCAGGGCTTGCGGAAGGGCACGGTGATCAACACCGCGGACGCCACGGCAGCCATCGCAAAGGCGATCGAGGAAGCCGAGCGGACGGCCGGCGTCACGATGGAATCCGCCTACGTGAGCATCTCCGGCGCGCATATCAGCGCGATCGGCAGCAAGGGCGTGGTCGACCTGGGAAAGAATGGCCGCCGCGTGACCGCGGAGGATTGCCAGAAGGCGCTGGATCAGGCCGGCGGCATCGCCCTGCCCCACAACCGCGAGATGATCAACGTCGTCGCCCGCCAGTACAAGCTCGACGACAAAGAAGGCATCGACAATCCGGTCGGCAGCATGGGCTATCGGCTGGAGGTCGAAGCGACTGTTGTCACCGGCGCCAGCTCGAACATCCAGAACCTGACCAACTGCATCCTGGACAACGGCGTCCGCATCTCCGACCTGGTGCTCGAGCCGTTCGCGTCCGCCGAAGCGGTGCTGAGCCGCGAGGAGTTGTCAGCGGGCGTGGTGCTGGTTGACATCGGCGCGGGCACGGCGGGCGTCGCGATCTACATCGACAAAGCGCCCTGGCAGACGCATTGTCTCGAAGTGGGCGGGCAGTACCTGGTTCACGACGTATCCTCCGTGCTGCGCATGTCGCAGGACAGCGCAGAGGCGCTGATTCGACAGTTCGGCCACGCGCTGCCCGAACGCGTCCCCGTGGACGCCGAGGTGCGCGCGGGCGCATTCGGCCAGGAGGGCCAGCAGGTGGTCCGCCGACGGGTCCTGGCCGAGATTATCAACGCGCGGGCAGAGGAGCTTGCTGATCTCATCCTCTCGGAGGTGAAACGCAGCGGATACGACGGCCTGACCCCGGCAGGGGTGGTGTTAACGGGTGGCGTGGCCCAACTGCCCGGCCTGAGCGAGTTGAGCGCCGCGCGCATGCGGTGGCCGGTGCGGACGGGGCAGCCCAACGGCGCAGTCGCGTCCACGTTTGATCTGAACAGTCCCGAGTATTCCGCGGCCGTCGGGCTGCTCCTCTGGGGCCTGCATCGCGGAGCGAAGCCCCGCAACCTCGAACCGGTGCGACCCGGCGCGGGGAAGCGGATTCTGGACTATCTGAAGAGCCTGCTGCCCATCTCGTCGTAGCCGCGCATTCCGGGCAGATTCGGCGCCGCCAGCCGGCGCGCCACCATGCAGAGTAATGAATCGGTGCAGAAGGGAGCACGTTATGAATACGAAAGCGCAACAGCAACCCCCGTTCCTGGAGAACCCGGCGCAAATCAAGGTGCTGGGTGTCGGCGGTGGCGGATCGAACGCCGTTAACCGGATGATCGAGCAGGGCATCCGGGGCGTGGAGTTCATCGCGATCAACACCGACGCGCAGGCCCTCATGCTCGCCAACGCGCCGCAGCGGCTGCGCATCGGCGACAAGCTGACGAAGGGGCTGGGCGCGGGCGGGCAGCCGGAGATCGGCGAGAAGGCCGCGATGGAGTCCGCGGAAGACGTCAAGAACCTGATGAAGGGGACGGATATGGTCTTCGTCACGTGCGGCATGGGCGGCGGCACGGGGACTGGCGCGGCGCCGGTGATCGCGAAGCTCGCCAAGGAGACCGGCGCGCTGACGATCGGCGTTGTCACCAAACCGTTCACCTTCGAGGGCGCGCGGCGCAAGCGGATCGCTGAAGAGGGCATCAAGCGGCTCAAGGAGAGCGTGGACACCCTCATCGTTATCCCGAACGACCGCCTGCTCCAGGTCGTCGACAAGAAGGCGACGATCCAGGCCGCGTTCCTCACCGCGGACGACGTGCTGCGCCAGGGCATCCAGGGCATCTCCGAGCTGATCACCATCCCCGGCCTGATCAACC
>CAZPTI010000072.1:0-17421 GCA_964588925.1 uncultured Anaerolineales bacterium
GCGCCCAGGTCCTTCTCGACCCGCTTGAGCGCGTTGTAGGCCATCGTGTTCCAGCCCTGATCGTTGACGCTGCCGGGAACCAGCAGGCCCATCTTGAATGCGGCCGCAGAGGCCTTCGTCGGTTCGGCGGCCGGCGCCTGAGTGGCAGCGGCCGGGGCAGCGGGCTGCGCGGCGGGCGCGGCGCAACCGGCGATCATCGTCAACGCGACGACGACCATGAGGACGGTGAACAGAGACTTCCTGGACATGCGCTCCTCCTGAGAGTGTGTAGGGTGAAGGCTGAGTTCACCACCAGGGATCAAAGACACAAGGCTTCACGAAGAATTCTGACGGTCTTCCTTCGTGGAACTTTGCGCCCTTTGTGTCTTGGCGGTGGCGTTTTCCTTCATCGCAGCGAGCAACTGTTCGGGGTTCACCGGCAGCCGCGTGATGCGAACGCCGGTCGCGTTGTAGATGGCGTTAGTGATGGCCGGCGCGGTGGGGCAGAGGCTGTCTTCCGCCACGCCCTTTGCGCCATAAGGCCCGTCGCCGAGGCCGGATTCGACAAACTCGATTTCCATCTCGGGCATGTCTAGCGAGGTCAGCAGCTTGTAATCGACGAAGTTCGGGTTGAGCGTGCGCCCCGTGCGCTGGTCGATGACCATGTCCTCCAGCAGCGCGTAGCCGATGCCCTGGTGCAGCCCGCCTTCGACCTGACCCTCCGCAGCCGCGGGATTGATCGCCTTGCCGATGTCATGGACTGCCACCATACGCACCACGCGTACATGGCCGGTCTCCGTGTCCACCTCCACTTCCGCGAACTGCGCCGCGAAGGAATAGGCGTTGAGCGGCTGGTTGCGCGCCTGGCCGGTGATTGTTTCGGCGGGCGCGCCCTGCTCCGGGCCGACGATGTGGGCAATCGGGATAACGTTTTCGGGCTGCCCGGCGATGCGGATGAAGCCCTGCTGGACGGAGAGGTTTTCCACCGAGACGCCGAGCCTCTCGGACGCAAGTCGCAGCAGCTTCTCTTTCGCCTGCCGTGACGCCTGCTGCACTGCGCCGCCCGCGATGTACGTCGTGCGGGAGGCGTACGCGCCGAGGTCGTAGGGCACGAGGTCGGTGTCGCCCGCCAGGACGGAGATGTCTTCATAGCAGCAGCCGAGCGTCTCCGCGCAAATTTGCGCGAGGACGGTCTTTGCGCCCGTGCCGAGGTCGGCCGAGCCGATGCGCAGTTGGACCGTGCCGTCCTCGTTGATCGACACAGCCGCGTTGGCGATCTCTCGCGTCTCCGGGTAGGCGGTGGCCGAGTGAAGCTGCGTCGCGACGCCGATGCCGCGGACGGTGCGCGGGCGGGCGGTGAGATCCGTCGGGTTTCCCAAACGCGACGGGTCTGCGCGGCGCTCCCACCCGATTTTCGCCGCGCCGCGATCCAGGCAAACGGGCAACTGATTGTTGGTGAAGGGCGTGCCGGCCGGGCCGATGTCGCCGGGGCGGATGGCGTTGCGCTTGCGGAGTTCGATGGGGTCAATGCCGAGCGCCTCGGCGATCTCATCCATCTGCGTTTCGAGCGCAAAGTACGCCTGCGGCGCGCCGTAGCCGCGGAATGCGCCCGCGATGGGCGCGTTCGTGTAGACGCACAGCCCTTCGATATGAACGTTCTCGCAGCGATGCAAGGAGCCGAGCGCCGCGGAACCAACCCAGGTAATGCCGGGGCCGTGCGAGCCGTACGCGCCGGAGTTGGCGATGTAGCGCGCCTGCCGCGCGGTGAGCACGCCGTCGCGCGTCACGCCCTGCTTCAGTTCCACCGTGACCGGGTGGCGCGAGCGGCCCGAGATGAACGTTTCCGCGCGGGAGAACTCGAAGCGGATGGGCCGGCGCGTGCGTAGCGCCAGCAGCGCCGCGAGATACTCGTGCTGGTACAAATCCTGCTTGGCCCCGAAGCCACCGCCCATGTGCTCCGTAATCACGCGAATCTTGCTCATGGGGATGCCGAGCACTTCGGACAGCGTGCCGCGCACCATGAACGGGGCCTGGGTGGAAGAGTAAACGGTCAACCGGCCGCCGGCATCCGGCACAACCTGGCAAATGTACGGCTCCATGAACGCGGGGACGTGCCGCGAAGTCGTATAGACGCCCTCAAAGACCCGGTCGGCCTGCGCAAAGCCCTGCTCCACGTCGCCCCACGCGATGATGACCGGCGGAATGACCAGGTTGCGCTCCGTGCCGTGGATGCTCGGGGCGCCCTCGCTCATGGCTGCGTACGAGTCGAATACTGCGGGCAGAACTTCGTAGTCGACGTCGATCAGCGCCAGCGCCTCTTCCGCGATTTCGACGGATTCCGCCGCAACGACCGCCACGCCGTCGCCGTGGAAGCGGACGGTGTGGTCGAAAATGTACTGATCCTTGACCAGCGAGCCGGCGCGCGGTTCGGGCTGGCCTGCGTGCTTAACGCGCGGGACATTGAAGACGGTAAGCACCGCGTGGACACCGGGAAGGCGCTCGGCGCGGGATGTGTCTATCGCGCGAATGCGGGCATGCGCGTGCGGCGAGCGGAGCATGGCCGCGTGGAGCGTCGCGCGCGAGTGATGGTCGCCGGTGTACTTTGCCGCGCCGGTAACCTTTTCGAGCGCGTCGACGCGGGGGAGGCGCTTGCCGACGATCAGGGGTTCGGCGGTCATAAGTTCACCTCCAACGCGCCCGCCGCGGCCAGCACGGCATCCACGATCTTGGCATATCCCGTGCAGCGGCAAAGGTTGCCCGCAACCGCATCGCGCACCTGCGCCTCGGTTGGGTGCGGACTTTCTTCGAGCAGCGCGACCGCTGCGAGGACCATGCCAGGGGTGCAGAAGCCGCACTGCACCGCGCCGTGGTCGACAAAGGCTTGCTGGACGGGGTGCAGCCGGCCGTTTGCGCTCAGCCCCTCGATGGTCGTGATCTGACATCCATCGGCCTGCACCGCCAGCATCATGCAGGACGTGACTGGTTTGCCGTCGAGCAACACCGTGCACGCGCCGCAATCGCCGCGGTCGCACCCCTTCTTCGCGCCGGTGAGGTCGAGATCGTCACGCAGCACGTCGAGCAGGGTGCGGCAGGGTTCGACGGACAACTCGACGGGCTGGCCGTTCACGGTCATGCGGAGGGGCTGCTTCACTGGCCGGCCTCCCTTCCTTCGGCCGCCGCGATGGCCTGCTCCAGCGCGCGCCGGGTGTCGACTGCGACCATATTGCGGCGGTGTTCCGCGCTGCCGCGCACGTCGCTGATGGGCGAGCACTCGGCCGCGGCGGCTTCGCCTGCTTGCGCCAGCAACTGAGGCGTTGGTCGGCAGCCGAGCAACGCGGCCTCAGCGCGACGAGAGCGTCGCGGCGTCGGCGCGACCGCGCCGAGCGCAACCCTTGCGCTCGTGATCCAGCCGCTTTCCATCGTCACCGCCGCAGCCACGCCCACCATGGCCAGATCCATCGCCTGCCGCGGGCTGTGTTTGATGTACGCCGCGCCAAAGCAGCAGTCGAGATGCGGCGGGATGCGAATGGCGGTCAGAATCTCGTTGCGCGCGAGGACGGTGCGGCCGGGGCCGGTGAAGAACGCGTCGAGCGGGACGGTGCGCTCACCGTTCGGACCGCAGAGGCTCACCGATGCATCGAGCGCCAGGAGGATCGGCGGCGTGTCTGCGGACGGCGACGCGCGGCAGATGTTGCCTGCCAGGGTGGCGAGGTTGCGAATCTGGATGGAGGCAAGGGTCGATGCGGCGTAAGCCAGGGCGGGGTAGTGGCGGCGGATGAGCGGCGAGGTCTCAACTTCGCGCACCGTCACCCGCGCGCCGATGGTCAGGCCGCTGGCGGGATCATACGCGATTTCGTCCAGCCCCGCCAGACAGCGCAGGTCGATCACATGCGCGGGCGCCTCCCACCGCTCTTTGAGCGCGGTCAGGAGGTCGGTGCCGCCCGCAAGGATGCGCGCGTCCTCGCCGAAGCGGTCGAGCAGGGCGACGGCCTCAGATAACGTCGATGGGCTGTGGTACTCGAAGCGGCGCATGGATACCTCTGCCCGCGTTTGGGGTGCTGTTACCGGTCCAGGAGCGCAGCGGCCAGCAGCTTTGCGCTTTCGGGCAACCTCACGGGTTGAGCGTCAAAGCCGCGCTTGCGCGTCGCGTCGATCAGCAGTTTTGCGCCAACGCCATCGTCGCTCGACGGGTCGAGCTTGTTGCACATGCAGTGCGGCAGGACCGTTGTGTCCTTGTCCGCCTGCATGCGCGTCGCCAGCGCCCACATGACTGCGGCCTCGTCGCTCGGGTCGATGTCTTTATCCACGACGACAACGAGCTTGACGTAATGGTCGAGCCCGACGAGGAGCTGGGCGGCTTGTTGCGCCTGCCCTTCCGCGCTCTTGTCGATGCGGACGAAGCAGTGGAAGTGCGTGCCCGACGACGGGTAGTGAAAGTCGACGAAGAAGGGCAACGCTTCAGCCATCCGGCGATGCACCCACGCCTCTTTGGCCGCGCGGCCGAGGATGAGGTGTTCCGCCGAGTTGCCGGGAATCACATCGACGAAGATGGCGTCGTGGCGCATGGTGATCGCGCTGACCTCGATCACATTGTGCGTCGACCTGCCCGTCACATAACCGGTGTACTCTCCGAACGGCCCCTCGTTCTCGCGGACGTTGGCGAGCAGCCGGCCCTCGATGACGATTTCGGCGGTGGCGGGGACGGGCACGTCCACGGTGCAGCCCGGCGATAGCTGGAGCGGCTGGTCGATGAGCGCGCCGGCAAGGTCGTACTCATCCTCGCCAATGCCCATCTTCGCCGCCGCGGCCAGCATGACTGCCGGGTGCGCGCCGATGACGACCGCGACGGGCAAGTCCTGCCCCCGCGCTTCCGAGCGGCGCAGGTAGTCCCAGGTGTGCTGCCGCGAATGCAGGCTCACGCCGAGGCGCTGCGGCCCGGTGACCTGGCAGCGAGCATACGCAAGGTTGCCGACGCCCGTGTCCGGGTCACGAGTGGCGAGCATGCCCGCGGTGATGTAGCGGCCCGCGTCCTGCTCGAAGTGCCGCGGGATCGGCAGCCGATTTGAGTCAGCGTCAACGCCCTCCCACACCACTTCGCGCACCGGCGCGGGCGCGCCCTGCGGCAGAACCTCCGACGGCACAAGGTGATCGAGCGCGTCGCCCAGCACGTCGAGGAACGTGTCGGGGGTTGCGCCGATGCCGCGCGCCAGCAGTTCGCGCGAGCCGAAGAGGTTCGCAACCATCCGCCCGTCAAAACCGGCCAGCCGGTTGAGCAACACAACCGGCGAACGGCCTTGCTTCTCCAGCGCGAGCGTCAGCGCGGTCGACGTGTAGTCAAGCGGGACTTCGTCGTCGACCGTGTAGACGCTCGTCGGCGAGTCCGCCGCCAGGTCAGCCAGGAATGAGCGGAGATCGGGTTCGGGTCTCATCGCGGCAGTGTCCTCACTGCTTGCCGTTAGACGATGGCAGGTGGCACAACTCCGCAATGTTGCCGCCGATGATGCGATAAATCTCGTCCTTGCTGGCGCCCACGCCGAGCGGTGCGGGGAGCGCGAGGTTGGTCAGCATGCGCAGGTTCTGCGGCATCGACTGCGGCGAGCAGTCGGATTCCCACACGATCTTCGACGCGCCGAGCGCGTAGTGCATCTGCACTAGCTCGGGCGGCTGCACCCACGAGGTGCCGAGGAAGATGTTGTCATGCGTGCGCGCGAGCAGGATGGCATCGTTTGCCATCGCCGGGATGTTGTTCGCGCCCGAATGCGCCACGAGGATGTTGACGTGCGGGAACGCCTCCGCAACCGGCGCGATCTGGCACGGGATGGAGTACGGCGTCTCGCCCTGGTGCAACATAATCGGCACGTTTAGCTCGGCGGCCAACTCGAAGACGGGGTAGATCATCTTCTTGCTGACGTCGGCGGGGAACGGGCTGTAGGTGGGCAGGTAGTAATTGTGCATGCTCGGGTGCAGCTTGAGCATGCGCACGTTGTACTCGTCTTTCCAGTCGCGAATCTGGTAGAGCTCGTCCGGCACGTAAGCGCGCGGGTTGATGACCGGGTTGAGGTAAAGCCGATCCCTGTTCGCCTTGACCGACGCGAGCGCGTACTGGTGCGCTTCGGCCATCGACCGATGCTCCACGGAGGTCAGCCCCAGGCCGGTCATCACGATTGCCTTTTCGACATGCTTGATCTCGCCGAGGACTTCGTAATCCCGATCCATCATTTCGAGCAGGCGGTCGACGGTGAAATTCGGCCCCCAGCCCCACACAGGCTCGCGCTGAGGGATAATATGCGCATGCGAGTCAATAATCCGGTATTCCATCTCCGCCTCCTACAGTCCCAGCAACCCGGCCAGGTTGCCGCCGAGCACTGCGCGGGTGTCCGCCTCGCTTGCGCCCATGCCGATGGGCGGCTGGTCCATCATCGCCTCTTCCACGTTCATGACCTGCTGCGTCATCTCAAGCGGCGGCGTGTTGGAGCCGAAGATAAGCCGGTGCGCGCCGACTTCATGGATCGCCTCGATGATCATGTGCGGCATGGCCCACGAGGTCTCAAGATAGACGTTGGGACGGCGGTCGGCCACGAGCGTCGCTTCGATGGTGTACAGTTCGCCCTGCGTGCCGAGGTGGGCGATGATGATATTCACGTCCGGGAACGCGCCCGCGACGAAGTCGACGGTGGCCGGCAGCGCATAAGGCTGCTCGCCCGAATGGATCATCACCGGGATGTTAAGCTCGCGCGCGGCCTCGAAGATGGGGTAGAGCAGCTTGCGCGCGCCCGCGCCTTCAGACGGGGTCTTGATCGGCAGCCAGAACTTATGCAGCGAGGGGTTCAGGTAGATCATGCGGAACCCCTGCTCGATGACCATGCGGCGGACGGTGTTCGCTACGTCGTCGTTCCACAGCCGCGGGTGCATGACGATGCCGCCGATGAGCCGGTCGGGGTAGCGGCAGACGCTCTCGACCACGTAGGCGTGCTGCTCCTCAAACGTGAGCTTTGAGGTGGGCACGGTGAGGCCGAGGGACGGGAAGACGACCGCTTTGTCGACGCGGGCCGGGGCGCCGCAGACGTTGCGCGGCGCATCCATCAGGCGGAGCAAATCTTCAGCCAGCCAGCGCGGGCCCCAACCGATCACGTCGTCGGGGCCGGTGCTGACGTGCGTGAGCGCATCAATAATCGGTGTGGACATGATAACCTCTCGGCTAACCACAAAGGATCAAAGAAACGAAGCGCACGAAGCCCTCGAGCAGTTCTTCGTGAACCTTTGCGCCCTTCGTGTCCTGGTGGTAAAAGCTTAACTTCTTCGCCGCAGAAGCTTCATCTGCAGGCGCGGATCGGGATAGGTTGAGCGGGATTCGAACACTGGCCTGCCGTCGCGGTCGTGGCCGACGGAACTCATCGTCAGTACGGGCGTGCATGGGTCGATGTTCGCGATAGCGACTTCGGAGTCGCGGGCGAGGATGGCCGCCAGGGTCGCGATATGGTAGTCAACCCGATGGCCGCAAATCTCTTCGAGGAACGTATAGATGGGCTCGGTCAGCTCGGGCCGGCGCTGAACCTCGTCAAACAGCCCATCTCCCAGGGTTCGTTGCGGAATGACGTTGACGACGTAGATGACGGGATCGCCGTCGGCGGTGAACACCTTTTCGACGCGGAGCACCGGACTATCTACCTCGACCCGCAACCGTTCCTGTTCCAACGGCCCCGCCGTGGCAGCCGACGCGCTGAGCACTTGAACGCCGGGCGTGTGGCCGCTGGCCGAGATGAGGACGGCGAAGTCCATCGCTTCCTCGATCTGGTGGAAGATAGCCTGTTGGTCGGCGACGAAAGTGCCGACGCCCCATCGCCGTTGGATCAACCCCTCCGCCTCGAGCGCGGCGAGCGCGCTGCGAACGGTGGTGCGTGAGACGCTGAACTGCTCGACCAACTCACCTTCCGAAGGGAACTGCGAGCCAGGAGCGTACCGGCCGGTCATAATGCGGTCGCGAAGCGCGCGCTGTAGCTGCGTCTTGAGAGAATCCGCGCGGACCAGCCCGTTATCCACGAATACACTCCCGGAGAAGGTGACACGGCCAAGAGAAGAGGTATTACGACTGCCGTGTTACGACAATACCATGAAGTGATGCGAGTGTCAATACCCCGTTTGGGTTCTCTTCCCTTAAAGATTAGCCAAAACCGTCCCTCCCCATTACAATCCCCGCATCCTCTCCCCTTCTTCGTTGGAGGCTGCATGAAGACGGTTCTCTGCTACGGTGACTCGAACACGTGGGGCTACAATGCGGCGACGCAGTCGCGCCACCCCTACGAGCAGCGGTGGACGACTTTGCTGGCGCAGAAACTCGGGCCGGAGTATCTGGTGATCGCCGAGGGACTGAACGGCCGGACCACGGTTATGCCGGACCCATTCGAGGGCGAATACAAAAGCGGCAAGAGCATGCTAACGGGCATCCTCGAATCGCATCACCCGATAGACCTCGTCGTGCTGATGCTTGGCGCGAACGATCTCAAACATAGGTGGGGGCATTCGCCGTGGGATGTTGCCCGCGGGATCGAAACGCTCATCAAGTTGATCCAGACCAGCGGCTTCGGGCCGGACGAAGGCGCGCCGCAAATCCTGGTCGTCTCGCCCGCAGCCACCTGCGTCAAGGGTACGCGTTTTGAGGAGATGTTCGCCGGGTCGGACGAGAAGTCGCCGCAGCTTGCCAGGTTCTACCGCCCGGTCGCGGAGTTGTACGGCTGCGCGTTCCTCGATGCTGCGCAGTATATTGTCTCGGACCCGATCGACGGCATCCACCTTACCGCAGAGGAGTTGCCGAAGCTGGCGAGCGCGATTGCGGCAGCCGTGCGGGAGGTGGCGCTTTGAGGCGCCGCGCGTTCGTCCGCCCGCCGGGGGAGAGTTTTGCGGCGGCGATCAGCAGCGCGGGCGCAAAGATCGATGTTGCGCTGGCGAGGGAGCAGCACACAGCGTATCGCGACGCGCTGCGCGCGGCCAGGGTGGACGTCGTCGAACTGCCATCGAGCGAAGACTATCCCGATAGTTGTTTCATGCAAGACCCCGCGCTCGTGATCCGCAGCCGCGCGATCATTGCGCGGCCCGGTGCGGCAAGCCGGCAAGGCGAAGAGGCGTTGGTCGCACCGCTGCTGCGCGAGCGTTTTTCGACCGTAGAGGTTGTCGCGCCCGGAACGCTGGAAGGCGGCGACGTTCTTGTCCTGCCCGACCGCGTCTACGTGGGGCTGTCGGACCGAACGAACGCGGAGGGCATCCGTCAACTACGCGCGGCGCTGCATCCGCTGCCCGTTGAGGAAATCCCTGTCGTGGGGCTGCTGCACCTGTTGAGCGGCGTCACATATCTGGGAAGGAATACCCTGCTTGCCGTCCGAAGCATGGCCGACCGCCCGGAGTTTGCGGGAATGGACGTGTTGATCGTGCCCGACGAGGAAGCATACGCGTGCAACGCCCTCGGCCTCGGCGAGTTCGTCGTCGCGCCGGCAGGGTATGACGGGACGATCCGCCTGCTCGAAACCCACGGCTTCCGCGCGCTTCCTGTGCCGGTGAGCGAGTTTGCCAAGGCAGACGGCGGCGTGACATGCCTGTCGCTTGTGTGGGAGGAAGCCGAGTGATGGCGCAACGCCTGGTGGACACGTACGCCGTGGGCGACCGCGTCGAAATCCTGCTGACCATCGACGAAGTTGAAGTGTGGCGACGCGGGCGAGTGGCGGGGCGCCAGTTCCCTGCGGTGTGGGTGGTGACGGACGGCGACCGCAAGCTGTGGTTTGTGACGAATGGAAAGCGGATTCGGCCACTCGACAAGGGGAATGAGAAACTTTAACGGAGTCGCGTAGGCTTCAGCCTGCGCAGGCTGAAACCTACGCAACGTTCATTTCACCTCAATCACCGCTGGCGTCGGCGTGCCGCGAAAGAAGCGACCGTCCGTGTTGCCCGTGTCACCGTTGTCGCTGCCTTCTTCCCACCCGGCGGGCAGGCGCTGCCTGAGCGTTTCCTGGTACTGGCGCATCATCTCGGCGTCTTCCAGCATTTGCGCCTCACCCGTAAGTGCAGCGACTGCGCGCAAGTCGTGTTCGAGCCGAGCGGCGAGCGTGTAGGCTTCGCCGTAGCGCCCCTGGTTGTAGAGGCGAGCAATCTCCTTCAAGCCCTCAGCCGAACGTTGAATCGTTACGTTCCGATAGACCTCCACGTCCTTCAGCGGATCGTACGCGTCGATGGCTGAAACGACCACCTTTGCGGGGGCAGTGAGCGTTTGCGACTGGCCTGTCGCAACGTCGGTGTAGTGAAGCCCGACGGAGAGGATGTCGCGCTGTTCGTAACGACTGTTCCTTAATTGCAGGCGGACGAGCAGGACCTGGCTGTCGCCGTAGCCCATGTCGCGCATCGGGACGGTGATCGGGCCGGTGGGGAGCGCGTCCTGCTGGCCGGTGACTTCGAGCAGTTGAGCGCCCTCAGCCGGCGTGAGCGTGAGCGACAGATCGGTCGCCACCTTCGCCATCAACCCCAGCGCATCCCGGCGGAACACCTTGTCCATCTCCTGCCCGGAGTCGATGAAGTGGTAACCGCCCTGCCCCTGCTTCGCCAGTTCGGTCAGCAGCGCGTCGTTGAAATCGCTGCCGAGGCCAATAGCCGAGAGGTGGATGCCGCGCTCGGCGTAGCGCCGCGCGTCCTGCGCAATCTGCTCGGGATCCACCACGCCGACGTTCGCGATGCCGTCTGACAGGAGGATGACGGCGTTGCTGCGGTGCGGATCATAGTGGCGGTTCACTTCCTCCAGCCCGGCCATCAGCCCCGCGTGCAGGTTCGTGCTGCCCCCCGGCCACAACTGCTCGATCGCCCGCTCGATCCACGCGCCGTCGCCCACTTCACGCGAGCGCGTCACAACCGTGGCCTCGTCGGCGTAGCGCACAATGGAGACGCGGTCGTTTGCCGCGAGGCTTTGCAGGAACACGCGCAGCGATTGCCTGACGTAGGGCATCTTGTCCGGCGCGTCCATCGAACCGCTGCAATCGATCACCAGCGCCAGGTTGAGCGGCGCGATCTCCTCCGGCTTCGCCGATTTCGCCTGCATCCCGATCTGCACCCACACGTCCGACTCGCCCGGCGGAACCTGCCAGTTGCCAGGCCGCACGTCCAGCCCGACCGCTCCGTTCGCCGGCTCGGGGAACTTCTGCTCGTAATAGTTGAGGTACTCGGCCACGCGCAGGGTGTCCTCCTGCACCACGCCGCCGGACTGAATGACCGAGCGGCTGTACGACTTGGATGCATCAGGCGCAGCCGCTCCGCCGCAACCTGCGACAATTGCCGCGACCGCGACTCCAACGATAAGAACAACACCCCTGCAAATCATCTGAGACGCTTTCATGACACCCCTCCGCTTGTCTGAGTATCCCGCTTGCGCTAGACTGACCTCGTCATCAGCGCCCACACCATACGGCAAGCGGGAGACACTTCAAGCGCCAGAAGCGTTACATCGCGTGTTGCATTCTGCGCAACAAGCGGTGTAACTGCGAGGAATTGCCATGCGAACCTTTTCTGAGTTGCTGCGAGATTACATCGCGCGCACCGGCGTGTCGGATGCGGAGCTGGCGCGCGCGGTCGGCGTGCAGCGGCAGACGATTTTCCGATGGAAAGAGGGGCTGGTTGCGCGGCCTCGGTCCGCGGAGGATGTGATCCGGCTTTCGGCGAAACTGCGCTTGACCCCAGCTGAGCGCGACGAGTTTCTGCTCTCCGCGGGCTTCCCGCCGGTGCAGCCGGTCGTTGCGGCGGAACCGTCGCAGCCCGTCACGGACGAAATCCTGCTCCCAGAACAAACTCGCGCGGCAGGGCTCCCGCCCGTTATAGCCGACTCTGGGCCACCGGCAAACATCGCGCTTGCGCCGGAGCGCGCATCTTTCCTGCGCCGCGCTGTCCTCATCGCCTGGGCTGGAATGCTGCTGCTCGGCGCCGTCGCCCTCTTCGTGGCGCTGAACCAGCCGCGCTACCCACAGGCGACTCCCGGCGAAACGCTGATCGTTATCGCGCAGTTCGGCAACTATACGGGCGGCGCGCAGGGTTACAACGTGGCGGGTCGATTGGGCGAGGCGCTCGAACGCGAGCTGGAGGCCGCGGGGTTGCAGGATGCGCGCGTCGCGGCCTGGCCCCCGCCGGTCACAGACGAGAGAGCCGCGGCTGATGCGCTGGCGCGCAGTCGCGCAAGCCTGCTGGTGTGGGGCGAGTACGACAGCGGCCGCGTGGTCGCGCGCTTCCTGCAGAAGGAAGATCCGGTGCCTGCCGCGCGCGAGTTGTCGCTGCTGGCCGCCTCGCCGTCTGAGCTTCCCGCAGTCATCAATGCGGCGGTCCCCGGCGACATGCGCTACCTCGCGCTCTACAGCCTGGCGCAGGTTTACCTGCAGGGGGGAAACACCGCTGCCGCGCGGGCTGCGTTGGGACAGGCGGGGTTGAATCTGCCGGAGGACCCGGGCACGCGCGCCGCGCACCACTTCCTGTGGGGCTACGCCAGCCAGATCAGCGCGCCGCCCGATTTGGATGCGGCGATTCAGGGATACACCGACGCGCTCGCGCTGGATGACAGCCTGGAAGCGGCGAGAAATAATCGGGCGGTGGCGTATCTGAAGCGGCAAGCGCCCAACGATCTGCAGGGCGCGATAGATGACCTGTCGCGCTTTATGGAGACGATTCGCGACGATCCCGCCGCCTACAACAACCGCGGGAGCGCGTATTTTCTGCTCCGCGGCGCGGACAACGCCCGGCTGGCCCTGGGGGATTTCAACCATGCGGTTGCGCTCGCGCCCGACGACGTGACCGGTTACTACAACCGCGGATTGGCGCTGATTCGTCTGGACGAGGGAGAGGGGTGGCGAGCGGATCTGATGCGCGCCGTCGATGGCGGACATGACCGCGCACCCGTTGCTCTTTGTTGGGGCTATTCGCTAAGCGAGGAGCCTGAGAGTGCGCTTGACTATTGCCGGCAGGCGGAGGAGCAGGGCGACACAGGGTCGCTGGAGAATCTTGCCGTTGCGTTAGCGCGGATTGGTCAGTTTTCGGAGGCGAAGACGGCGCTGGAGAAGTTCCGCGCGACGACATCAGGCGCGGCAAAGGCGGCGGAAATAGACGGTTGGCTGACCGCCTTGAGCGCGGGGAAGAATCCGTTTGACGCGGAGGCGCTGCGTCGACTGCGGGAGGAATGAGACCGCCGGCGCAAGGTCAACTCGGCGCCCTCCCGTTAGAGGTGCTCCACCGTCACGGTCTTGTTCCGCTCGCGCAGCCGGGCAATCAGCTCTTCAAGGTAAATCTGGCGCATCGGCACCCCGCGCACCACATCCGCCAACTGCTGCGGGTTGATCGCGTCGCCGACGATGAAATGGACTTGATCCGCATAGAGCAGGGCGCGCGCCAGCCGGGTGGCAGCATCCTGGTCGTTTGGCAGATCGTGCGGCGTCCTCGCCTCCCGCAGCCGGTCCACCGCGGAGCTCAGCGTCAGAATGCCCTCTGTCACGAGGTCGACGCCCTCCAGTTCGCCCATCGGCGGCAGTTTGCGCTTCGACCCGCTCGCCATCTGCTGCCACGACACACGCAACGGCTTGCCGAGCACGCGCGACGCCATCTGCGCGGTCGTCCCGCCGCAGATCGCCTTAATCCCCTCGGAAGACATCAGCTTGCGCACCGCATCCGCGTCACGCGCCGAATCGGCCGGCGGCCCGGTCAGCACGGTGGCTTTCCGCCGCGGTCGCACCCGCATTGCCACCGCGGTCGAGTCGTCGCCGAGCCGGTCCTTCGCCAGCTTCATGCACGTCCGCCCGAGCGCGCCGACCAGTTGGTGCGTGTCGCCTTTCGTCGCGGCCCACCGCTGCGCCGCAATTCCGATGTTATTCCAGCCCCACCCCATGCGGTACAGCCCGCCCACGCCCGCATGGATATACCCGTCGCTGACCATGACGAGGTAGTCGTCAAGCTCCAGCGTGAAATGCCCCTCGCGGATTCTTCGGCCCGCGATCACGCGCTCGCGCATCGGCGGCTGGATCACCTGGCCGTGGCGAACCAGAATCAGCGGCGGGCTGTCGTACTCAGCCAGATACGCCTCGCGCGCCTTATGGATGCGCAGGACGGCGAAGGTCGCGTAGGCAAGATGCCGCACCTGGCACTCCGGCAACGTTTCAACTACCGTCTCGACCACTTCGTCGATGCTGGCGCCCTTCTCCAGCATGTCCGCAGCGATCTCGGCGGTGAGCGTGGCGAGGATATTCGCTTTGACCCCGCTGCCCAGCCCGTCGGACAGCACGACGATCAGGTCTTCGTCGGTCGACACGACCTTGACCCAGTCGCCGCACAGCTCCTCGCCGTGCTTGCAAAGGCTTTCCCACGCGATTTCGACGATTGGCCCCATTCTCAGTCTTCTTCTAATCCTTGCTGCCCAACAGCTTCGTCAGTTGCGTCAGCACGACCTTCGTCTCCGCCGTTGTCTCACCCAGCAGCCCGGCAATCTCGTGCGCCACGCGCATCTGCCGGCTGATCACGTCCTGCGTGCGCTGCAACGTCTCCGCGCGCAGCGTCTCCAACTCCTGCCGTTGCTGCTCGCGCTCCGTCACGTCGCGGAAGATCGCCAGCATCAGGTTGTGGCTGCTGCGCTTGCCCGAAGGCCCGGCCACCGGCACAATGGTTTTTTCGACGATGAGCTCACCGGCCGGCGCGCCTTCCGGCTTACCGTTCGACTTCGGCCGCGGCATCCGCACGATCTTGTTCTGGACCGCCTGCCCGGTGTCGCGTACCGTCACAAAGTCCTGGATCACCGGCACGACCTGTTGCAGCGGTTTCCCGCGCGCCGACGTGCGGCTGTGGCCGAACATGCGCTCCGCCGAAATGGACATATCCTGCACGCGCAGATTGCCATCCACGATGAGAATGGCGTTCGGCGTGACGTCCATCACAACGCTGTTGAGCGACTCGGCGCGGGCGCGCATGTACGGGATGCACATGGTCGGCTCGGCCATGCCCTTGAGCGTGGCGACCGCCTTTTCGCGGCACGACGCGTATCCGCACGAGCCGCAGTTCAGCTCGTCTTCCGGCGCGTACTTGCCGACCTGTTGGAGCACCCCGCGAATCAGCTCATCCGTGAACTCCGGCTCCTCAACGCTCCGGTCCGAATACGTCCGGTAGAGGTCCGGCCATGCCTGCCGGTCGGGGATCTGCTGCTTGCCGCGCGCGGCCGCGTACCGCTGCACGCGCTGCCGCGCCACTGCGACGCTGGCGCGGCCTTCCAGCACCGGCCCGTTCAGGCACCCGCCTGAACACGCCATCAACTCCACCATCGCCACCTGCAACCCGCCGGCGCGAATGCCATCGAGGATGTTACGGCAAACGCCCATCCCCGTGCCGGTCAGCATCTGCGTCGACATCAGGTCCGTTTCGAGCTTCGCCGTTGCCAGGAGCCCGCCTTCGAGGGGGAACAGCCGCGCAGGCGAAGCCGCTATTTCGTCCGCCTTTGGATCGCGTCGCAAGGTTGCTTCCGCTGCGTCCACCACAACCGGGGTCTGCGGTTCTATCCGCAGTCCGGATTCCGCCAGCCACCGCTCCAACTCATCATAGGTTAGCGCCGCGTCGATTGCGCCCGCGACCTCGTCGTCAGTCGCCTCGCCCTTCTTCGCGATGCACGGCCCTACGAACACGACGAACGCATCTGACCCGTACGCCTGCTTCAAATACCGGCCGTGCGCAATCATCGGGGACACGACCGGCGCAAGGTGGTCGATCAGGTCGGGGTACACTTGCTCGACAAGGTTAACCACCACCGGGCACGACGACGCGATCACCGGCCAGTTCTGCGGATGCTGCTCGGCCCACCGGCGATGCTCTGGCGCAATCATGGCTGCGCCGGCCGCGGTTTCGGCGGCGGCGGCAAAGCCAAGCGCCTTGAGCGCGGCCTCCACCGGCTCGAACGACAGCAGGCTCTTCTCGCCTTCGCCGCCGAAGTAGACCGCGATCGACGGCGCAATGCTCGTAACGACGGTCCTGCCCGCCGCCAGCGCAGCCTTGACTGCGTTTACATCGTCGCGGACGACCTTTGCCTGCTGCGGACACGCGCGCACGCACTCGCCGCATTCGATGCACAGCTCGGGCACGACTTCGGCCTGTCCGCTGGCAATGCGCACGGCTTTGACCGGGCACGTCCGCACGCAGCGGTAGCAGTCGCGGCAGCGCGCGGGGTTGGTGCTGACGACCGAGACGGCCGGCCCGCCGGCGCGTTCCCTCAAACTGGCGATGGGTCCTGCAAGCACGGCATCACCTCATGCTCAAAAAACGTGAGCGCCTGGCCCGGCTCCACGCAGCGAAATACTTTGTCGCCCACCCGCACGGACACGCCCATTGAGCACTGGTCCATGCAAAACGCACCGGTCAACTCCACCTGCGCGCTTAAACCCCGCGCCTTGATGAGGCTGTCGAAAGTCTCGGCCAGCCCCTCCGACCCGCGCACGTAACACGAGCTTCCGACGCAAACAGTGATTTCTAGCATTGCTTCTCCGATGAGTCCGTTTTCGCTGCCATGAATCCTGTGCTCCGTATGTGGCTGCGGCGCGAGCCAGCGTTCACCCAACCGTTAACGCCGCGTTTCCGGTCAGCTTGCGTTGCGTAATGTGGTGCGACAGCGTCGCCAGTTCCGCGCCCAGGTCCTCGTTCTTCACGAGCACCGTCTTCGGCACATTCAGTTTGCGCGCGGCGAAATTCCAGATCACTTCAACTCCGCCCGCGACCAGCGCATCGGCCACGCTCTGGGCTGCCGCCTCCGGCGCCGCCACAATGCCGATGCGCACCTGCAACCGCCGTACCAGGTCGGTCAGCTTCTCCGTAGCGAACACCTGCCGCCCGTCAGGCAGGCGCCCGATTTTCGCCGGGTCGTTGTCGAAGATCGCGACGATGCGCAGTCCGTACTTCTCAAAGCCGGGGTAGTAAGCCAGCGCGCGGCCGAGATTGCCGAGCCCGACGAGCACCGCGTCCTTGTCGTTCGCCAGCCCCAGAAATTCCTCAAGGCACGCGGCCAGCAGCCGCGCGTCATACCCCACGCCGGGCCGTCCCTCATACGAGAGGTAGCCCAGATCCTTGCGCACCTGCGCATCCGGAACGCCCGCGGCCTCACCGAGTTCCTTCGACGAAATGGAGCTTTTGCCCTGGTCAAGGGTTTCCGTAGCCCGGCGGTAGTAGATGGGCAGACGACGCAGGCTGGGGGCAGGAATTCCAACCGGTCGGATGTTGGTCATTGTGGCGCTCCTTTCGGCTCTGAAGGGGCGGTGATGGTGGCGGCGATGGTCAGACGTAATTTGCCGGATCGTTACTATTTGTACGAATTATAGCAGCGAAGGATTACGTGTCAAATATCACTAATCATATTGTGAAGGATTGAACGAGCAGGGGTGGCATGTTGATAGAAACAGACCGAATTTAACC
>CAZPTI010000072.1:17431-17937 GCA_964588925.1 uncultured Anaerolineales bacterium
CGCTTTGGCGGTAAATTCGGTCTGTTGACCTCACTTCTGCGCCCTCTGCCGCAGAGGGCGGCATTTCAAGGCTTGACCAGGTTGTAGTCGAACTCGCCATCAGGAACAGAGATACCCGCTTGGCTTGCGCCTACAGGACGAATGCGATAGGTGTAGTTAACGGAAGCATCTCCGCTTCGGCCCGCGTCACGCCAGCTTCTCGCGCCCGCATTGCACGGGCTGAACGTCTCTGCGAGAACTGCCCCCGCGTCGCCGGGGCTGAAGTATGGCGCGGTCGCGCGCCACACTTCACAACTCGTTGCGTTCTCCGGCATCTGCCAGGTGAGAACGACATCCCGGCCGTCTATATCAATGGCAACCGCAAGCGGCGTTCCGCCCACCGTTCGCAGTCCGATGCGATAAGACAGGGACGGCGCTGTATTGCGGTAAAGGGACGCGGCAAAAATTCCTCGCCCGTTCGCCCCACCCGTATCCGGGAAAATGGACGGCATCGCGTTGTCGAACAC
>CAZPTI010000072.1:17947-18271 GCA_964588925.1 uncultured Anaerolineales bacterium
AAATCCGTCCCCGTCCGTCGCTGCGCCAGCAGGGCTAACGCGCGTTGCATATATGTCCGTGCTCGGATCATAGAAGAGGATGTTGTTCCGCTCGTCCTCATAGATGAGCAGGAACTGCGCACCGTCCCATGCAGTGGACGCCCGCCGCTGATTTTTGAGCGCAGTAACAAGTGGCAAGCCTGTATTGCTGTCCAGCAGCGTTCCATCCGATAGCACGCGTCGCCCGTACAGGTTCCAGTCCGCATTGCCTGCGCGCGGGTCGTCCCACGCCACCCATGCCGTCGCGCCGTCCGTGGCGACGGTCGGGTTGTAGTGGTGCCTCAC
>CAZPTI010000073.1:0-8452 GCA_964588925.1 uncultured Anaerolineales bacterium
GGACCACTCCATCGGGGTGTCGAAGGGTTCGGCCTGCCACGCTCCGCCGAAGCTGCTCACCTTGCTCCAGTAGAGATGGCATTCGATCTGAAAGTTGGGGCCCTCGATCACATCGGTGACGCCGGCCTGATACGCCTCCACGGTGAGCGTGAAGCCGTCACCCGAGTTGATCGTGTTACTGGAGCCGCTGGCGGGGTTCATGTTGCCGACCCAGTCCGTGACGTCAGGGGCTGCGGAGGGCTGGGCCGGGGCTGAGTCCTGCGCGAATGCGGTGGCAGGCAGAAGCAGGGAGGCGATGAGGAATAAGGCCAACACCGCCCGGCCGACGTGTCGCTGCGCGCTGCGCGCGGTCCGTCGTTGGGTACTCATGGCGCACCTCGATGAGGAATGTCTGGATGCAAAACGAAAGGCCGACGCATGAACGCGCGCCGGCCTAACGATTAGGGGTTACTGATTCGATAGTTTCGGTTAAAAAGGACGCTGCGGCAAGCGCGCCCCCGCGAGGGTCGCTCGCCTGGGACAGGCAGGCTGCTTCCATCACCAGCAGCCCGTCGCATGCTGCTCCGGCTCGGGCCGCGCATGTTATGCGGTCGACATCCCCCGGCAACCTCGGTTAGCATCAAGATTGAGTCGTCCTGATGCTGCGCAAGATGGCGCACCGAAGCGCGCCGGGTTAGAAGACCTTACTTCTGAGTTCCAGTCGGATCGAGCGGATCAGGAATTCCGAGAGGGCTGCCGGCCCGAACTTCCAACAACGACTCGTACACGACTGCCGGCTCCTCGTAGGGCTTGCGTTCCTGCTTCTGGTCCATGAGTATCCTCCTCAGTAAGATTACCGCCGCGAAACGTTTGCGGAATAAAGACCGCTTCTCGTGTCACGAGTCCAGGGTCAGCAACCCTCGCCCTGCCAGGTCCCGACAGAAAGCGAGTGTGTCTGTCTCCGCCTTGATCAGGCTGACCTCGTACTCATCCGCGATGACCCGGGCCATCTCAGCGATGGTATGCTGGCCGTCAATCAGCTCCCATACACGGGCGCCAACGCCATTCAGCACAGTGACCTTGCCCTGCTCCGGGTGAACGAGAACAGCTTCACCATCGAGCGCTCGACTGGCAACGCTCGGCGTGCGACGCGGAATCGCAGTTATCACGATATGATGTCCCAGAAAGTGGCGTCCTTTCGGAAGCGCAACTTCTGCACTCCGACCGCTCTGGCGATGTCCCTGCACCGCAACATCAGGTCAGGCAGCAGCGCTGGCTGGCTGTTGACGATCGGGCAATTCGCGAGCAACTCCGCCGCTCCCGCCGCAGTGGTCATCGCCTCGGCGACGACTTCGCGGTCCTGCGCTAACTTGTAGATCGCCCGCACCTTGCCGCTGGCGGTCTGCCCGTCACGACTTTCCGTTTGCAGGTTCCAGAAGGGCGTACCGTACGCCAGCCACCCGTCGCGGCCCGGTCGCAGCAGAACCAGATCGTCGCTCAGGGCGATAGAGCGTTCGCGCCCTCGGGACAATGAGACGACGGTCGATTTCCCGCTGCCGCTTTGACCTGTAAAAAGAAACGCGGCATTGTCGACCAGGATCGCCGCGCTGTGGACCAGCAGGCCGCCTTTTGCCCATGCAAAGAGCGCCAGCGCCACGCGCAAAAAGTATTCCACTTCCCGCGCCGGAGCGTCAGAGCGCATGCGCAACGTGGCCTGCCCCCGCAACGGTGCAATCATACCATAGAACTCTGGGGCGTCAAGTAGGTACTCTTCCCTCTTTGCGAGGAGTGAGGTCTGCAACAGGCTTTGATTGCCGTTGCCGCCCGGTTCCCACTTGATGCGCACCTGAAGGTCGGGGCGACGGTCGCCGGCCCACGCGAATGCTGCGTACCGCCGCGCCACGTCCGCCGCCAAGCCTGGCGGTTCTATGGTAAGCTCGACAATCCACTCTGCAAATTCAAGGAGAATCATAACATTGTTTCGAGTCAAGCGCAACCGTACCTAACCGTTGATGCGCGCTTTGCTTCGTATCTGGCCCCCGCGCACCCAGATGAGTAGCACGATGACTGCCAGCCCGCCCAGCAGCGCGAATTGCCACCAGTCCAGCCCGCTTGCGCGCACTGTGATCGGGCCGAAGCGGTTGACGTTGCCGTTGCGCTCAATCTCTTGCAGCTCATAATAGTACGTCACGCCCGCCTGCGCGGTCGTGTCGAGGTACTCGTACTCCTTGCCCGTCAGCGGGTCGGCTGACGGGGGGATGAGCTCGGCATTCACTTTGTCGGTGAAAGGCCCCTCGGGCGAGGTCGAGCGGTACAGGTTGAAGCCGGCCGTGTTCATCTCGGTTTCGGTCTTCCACGTGACCCGCACCGGCGCCGCGCACCCGGCCAACAGCGCGAGCAGCGCCAGCAATAATGCCGCATTGATCGTTTTATGCGAGCGAAACACGTCTCCCTCAGTTCTCGTCCCGGCCCGCTCATTTAAGGCCGGCATCACATACAAACCAAACATCCCGCGCGAGCGTGGTCTCCTCACGGCACTCGCCGACACTCACCGTCAACGGATTCGCGTCCGTGCCGGCCTGTTTGCGCGCCAGCAGGCGATACGGCGCGGCTGCGATGCTGTCGGGCAGCCGATAGCGCAGCGTGACGACGTGTTGCTCGCCCGGCCGCAGCGTGAAGTCGCCGGTGAAGCGGGTCGTCCCGCGCTCACCCGGCTCGCTGGCCGCGTCGTTCAGCCCGTTCGCCTCGATGAGTTCGCTGTCGCCGGGCGCATACACGCGCGCGTAGTTCCAGTAGCACCGCCGCGCCAGGTCCTCATAGGTCGGCCCGTACCCCGCGCTGCGGTCGCAAAGGGTTTCCGGCGCCGCGGGCGCGTTGTGGTCGTAGGTGATGGTCGCGGTGGCGACCAGCCCCTGCGCGTCGCGCTCGACGCGGTAGTCGATCCGCTGCCGCACGAGGAGGTTCGCTTTATTGAACCCCACATTGGAGTCGATTACGGCAAGAAAATCCGCGTTTTCGGCCGGGCGCAGGCCGCCGTCCCAGCCGCGCTGCGCGAAAAGCGTTCGCGCGGCCGGCTCGTCCAGCGCCACTTGCAGGCGCCGCCCTTCGAGGGCTTCGTACACCGCGCGGCCCACGGCGGTCAGGTCGAGGTCGCCCGCGCCGCCGCCCTGCAGCTTCGCCAGAGCGGCCTTGACCAGCTCGCCCATGAAGTCCTTGCGCTTAGTCCACCACTCACCGGACACGCCGCTCGCCAGGTCTGTCGCGCCGGCCGGATTCTCCCACGCGCGCTTCATCCATCCGAGCGCGTTGTCGCCCGTGACCGGCTCGTCGATGCCCGGCACTTGCAGCGGCCCGACCGCGCCGACCAGCATGCGCACGGCCTCCAGGTCGAGCGCGACCGCGCCGTCGGTCATCACGCCCTGATCCTGCGCGTAGAGCGCGCGCGCCACGTCCGCGGCCTCCGGGAAGTCGGGCGACCAGTTGCTGTCGCGGAGCACCCACAGGTCCGCGGCCATGTGTTTTGTGAGCGCAGGGGGCGGGGCGGGGTGGGGCTGCTCCCAGTTGTCTACTGAGTAGCTGTCCTTGAGGGTGAGATCGACGAGCTTGCCGCGGTCTATCGTGACGTGCCCCGCGCCGCTGATGAAGCCGCCGGTGGCGCGCAACTCGTCGCTGTTCTGCGCGAGGAGCAGATAGGTTCGGGGCCCGTCCGCGCCGAGCAGGGCGGGCGCGACCTGCGCCAGCTTGAGCGCGTCGCGCGCCAGCGGCAGCAGTTTGTCGACGCGCTCGATTTGCCGCGCCAGCCGCGGCTCGGTCAGCGGGGCCATCGACGCGCGGAGCGTCTCCGCACGCGTCAGCAGCACCTCGGCTTCGGCCAGCGTCGGCCCTGCGGCCTGGAGCGCCTTCACGGCCTCCGGCAGCGCGTCCAGCCCGCCGCCCCCGCGCGCCAACTCGGCTGCGGGCGCCAGCGCGTCCACGACGAGCCGGCCGGCGGTCGACACCTCCACCGCCATGTCGACCAGTTGCGGCGCCTGCGCCAGGTCAGGGCCGAAGCGCGGGGCCCAGCCGAGCAGCGGCGCGATGCGGAGGAAGGGCCGGCCGGCCGCGCGGGCTTCGGACAGGTGCGTTTGCAGGGCCGCGATGTCGGCCTGGGCCTGGGGCAGCGCGTTAAGCGAGGGCGCGGCCATAAGCGCCTGCAGCCGGTCCAGGTCATCCAGCGCGGCGCGCGCATATAGCCCTGCGCGAATGCCGCGCCAGCCCAGCCAGCCGACAAGGGCGAGCAGGGCGACGACAAGGGCAATTGCGAGCCAGCGGTTCAAGCGGCTTGCGGTTTTCGGTTCGGTCGTTTCCTGGACGGTTTCAGTCACGGATTCAGCTTCGTCAGCACGCCAATGCGCGTGCCGGTCATATCTTTTAATTGCAGGTCAAGATCCTCTGCGGCGTACACGGGCCGCTCCTGCGCCCAGCGCGGGATCAACTCTTCCACCGCAGCGGCGCTCACCGATGGTAACAGATTCGGGTGCGTCTCGGCAAGCGCGCGACGATACCATTCGAAGCCGTAGAGGCTTACGTTCACCACTGCGATGTCGGGCCGCTCCTTGAGCCCGTAGATCGCGTACCACAGAGCGAACGTGCGGGCGTCGCCGCCGGTCAGAATCACCGCGTCCGGCTCGGCCTCGTGGAGCGCGGTCCGCCAGTATTCTTCGGCCTCCTGATGCGGGCTGAAATCTTCCTCCTGCCAGTAGCGGACGAAGGCCGGCGCAACGACCAGGGCGAGCAAGAGGGCAACTGTCGCGGTTGCGGCAAGCCACATCGGACGCCGGACGCGTTGCAGCAGGACGACCACGCCTTCGGCGAGCCACAGCGCCATGACGGCGAACGCCGGGAGCAGATAGGCATCGGAGTCGGTCGAGTTGTAGCCGATGGCGTAGACGGTGAAGGCCAGCCAGATCAGCAGTGTGGCGCGCCACCAGTGATGTTGACGGCGGTCCAACTGCCACAAACCAACCAGCGCCAACGCCAATCCCCACGGCATGAACTGCCTGACGACGAGCGTCGCCCAACCGGCCAGACGCGCGGGCAGTTCAGCGGGGGGCAGGCCAAAGGCCAGCGGGGCGTACAACCGCCCGGTGACAACCCACAGGAACCGGTCGAACGTGACGGGATCGCCCCAGTTGATCGGGGGCCGACGGGAGGCTGCGAGCGGCAGATACGCGTAGATCAGCAAGCCGGCGAGCGTGGCAAGCGCCGCGAGGATCAGCCCGCGCGGGGAGTCTCTCCTCCCGCGACCTTTGGCCCACACCCAGTACAGCGCGCCGGGCAGGATCAGGGCCAGCGTAAGGTGGTTGCCCAGCCCCAACCCGAATGCGAGTCCGGCCAGTCCCGGCCAGAGCGCGCGGCTGCGCCCCCATTCCAGCGCTTCAGCCCATCGCCACAAGAGCCACAGCAGCGCGACGAAAAACAGCGCGTTGAGGGTGTACACCTCGACAATGACCGCCTGCCCCCACAACAACGGCGAGACTGCCCACGCCATGCCCGCGAGGAACGCGGCGACCGCTGTAAGCCAGGGAGAACGATCCTCCGCGGTGGCAAGCGCGCGCCGCGCGAGATCAGTCAGCAGGGCAACTGCCGCCGCCGCGCAGAGGGCGGACAGCCACGCGCCCGCGCGCGCGGGTTCGCCGCCGAACAGCGGAATGGCGACGCGCAGCAGCAACTGGTGAGTGGGGTAGCCGGTGGGATGGGGTACGCCGCCAGTCAGCGCGGCGGCAAGCAGGTCGCCGCCGTCCGCGCCGTTGTTTGCCCAGGTCAGGCCCGCGGGCAGCGCGCTGGCATAGAGCGCGAGCGCAGCCAGGCCCGCGAGCGGGCCCGGCCACGCGATGGCGGCAAGCGCGACCTGCTTAGCGAAGGGTCCCCCTTATGGTTCGAGGCAGCCCCCGGTCGCGGGCAGTTCGCCGGGCGGCAGGCCGAGGGTGAGAGTTGCCGCGGCTTGCGCACCGCCCGCCGCCGTCGCCGTCACCCGCGTCACGATGGCCTGGCCCGGCACGGTGGCGGTGACGCGCGCCGTGTAAACAACGACGAGCTTTGCGCCCGCGGCCAGCGTGGGCGCGGTGGCGCGTAGCGTCGTTCCGTCCCACTTAGCCGAGCCGCTCACGATGTCGCCCGGCTCCAGCCCTTGCGCCAGCACGTCGGCAACCGTCACCTGTTGCAGCGGGGCGCGGCCCAGGTTGGTCACGGTCAGGGTAAAGGTGACGGACGCGCCCGGCCAAACCTGCGGCCGGTCGGCGACGATCATCAGCCCGAGCGGCGAGCGTTGCGCAGGCGCGCGCGTGGCGGCTCCCGTCGGGGTCGCCACAGGCTGCGCGGCCGGGTCGGTTGTCGCGGTCGGCTGCGCGCCGGGATCAGTGGGGGCAGGCGGCGGCACGGGCGTCGCCGGCTCCGGCTCCGGCGTGTTGGGAACGACGCTGGGGGTCGATGTTGGCACCGTCTGATTGACACGGTCCTGCCCCGAGGTGGCCCACACGCCCGGCGCAGCCAGCAGGGCGATCATCAACGCGGCTCCCGCCGCGGCATACAACGCAGTTCGCCAGTTGCGATTCATCGCTCAGTTCTCCCCGAGCGGAGGAGACGCGCTCGCTCCGCTCTAATTCTCTGGTTTCGCGATCACTGCAAGGCGGTGCGTGTTGTTGGTCGGCGGCCAGCAAGTGATGATAGTCAAGCGCTCGTCATCTGTCGGCAAGATGAATCTGCCGTTCTTGATCCGTTGCTCGTTCGATACTCCCGTGTCCTTCAACCGGTAGAAATCGGTGATGACGTACGTGTGCGCCGCCCCGTTCTCGTCGTAGAGCACGATCTCACGCCCTGTCAGCGCGGTCGACTTCTCGGTGAAGGCGTCCACCTTCGTAGCCTTATCGTTGTTCCATGCCTGGCTGATCTGCATGAAGACGCGGCCGTAGATGTTGTTGTGGCCTGAAATCACCAGGTTGCCCGGCACGCCAATGTTGGCGCTGTTGATATGGTGGCCGGCTGCGTTCTTTGGGATCACCCACTGGGAGACCGGGCCACTCTTCGTCTGCACGACCTCCCAGCCCATGTCGACGACTTTCGCATCGATCTTAAGGTCGGGGATCGTCATGCGGACCGGCTTGAGCGGCTCAGGCGTCGCCGTCGGCGCGGCCGTCGCTGTTGGCGCCGATGTTGGCTCGTTCGTCGCGGTCGCAGCATCCGAGGGTTGCGCGGCCTTCGTTGATGTTGGGGCTTTGGTTGCGGTTGGCCGCGGCGTGCGCGTCGCAGTCGGCGCGGCAGCCGCGACCTCTGCCGCCACCTGTTGCTGCTCCGCATCCTTGAGCGCAATCGCAGTGGCCCGTTGAGCCGCCTCTGCTGCGCTGGCATCAAGCTCGGCCTGCACCTGCGCGGCCTGGACTTCCGACCAGGCGAAATAGCCGCCCACGCCGAGGATCAGCACCAGGCCGACCGCCATCAGCGCAGCGCCGACGCTTCTTTGAGTGTTATTTCCTCGCATCCCTTCCTCTGGGGCCGCCGGCTTACCCGCCCGGCGACCGCTTATGTCAGACTTCTCTATTATACCATCAACGACGGAGGGTTCCGCAAGCTTCGCTCCGCAACTATATTGCGCAACGCCCGTCTTTTTCGCGGGTTATCTTTGGGATACTCTGCGAAATGTTCTATTGACCCCTTCTCCCGCAGGTGCTATCCTAACTTATTGCGAACGCCTGTGCTATATCCCAAAGTATCCCAAGCGTTTTCGCAATCCTACACACAGCGTCGGAGCAACTGCAATGGCAAACAAGTATGAATTCCAGGCGGCGCGAATCGAGTCAGTGCTCGGCGCGCACAAAGTGCCGGCGCGTGTGTGGCAGGCGAAGGTCACGCCGCGCTTCGTCCGGTTCGACATCACGACCGCGCTGGGAACGCGGTTGACGAAGGTCAACAACCTCGCCGAGGCGCTGGCGTTCTCGCTCGGCGTGCGCAGCGCGCGCGTGTACCGGGAGGGCGGGGTGCTCCACGTGGAAGTGCCGCGCGACACACCGCGCGCGGTGCACCTGGTCGAGATGTGCGCATCGCTGCCTAACGTGCCCGCCAATTGCGCCGTGCTCGGCGTGGATGAGGGGGGCGCGCCGCTTCTGGTCCGGCTCGACAGCCCGGATGTAGCGCACATCCTGCTGGCCGGCACGACGGGCAGCGGCAAGACGGTGCTGCTGCGCACGCTGCTGCTGTCGCTGGCGATGCACAATCATGCGGGCGTGCTTCAGATGGCGTTAATCGACCCGAAGGGCCGCGGGTTTGGTCCGCTCGGCGTGCTGCCGCACGTGTGGCGCGGGCAGGGCGTTACGCAGGAACCGGAGGCCGCAGCCGACCTGCTCGCCGCGCTCGTTGCAGAGATGGAGCGGCGCGACCAATTGAACCGCTATCTGCCGCGCATCGTGGTCGCCATCGATGAGCTGGCAGACCTGATCCA
>CAZPTI010000073.1:8462-18214 GCA_964588925.1 uncultured Anaerolineales bacterium
GGGGGCAAGCCCGTCGTGGATGCGTTGCAACGGCTGACGCAGCGCGGCCGTGAGGCCGGGCTGCACGTGGTAGCAGCAACGCAGCGGCCTGCGGCAACTCTCGTCGGCGGCCTGGTGAAGGCGAACTTCCCGGTCCGCCTGGTGGGCAGCGTGGTCAGCGCGGAGGACGCCAAGGTGGCATCCGGCATTGCCGGGTCAAATGCGGAGCGCCTCCTCGGTCGCGGCGACTTTCTGCTTGTCGCCAAGGGCCAGGTGATCCGCTTTCAGAGCGCGTATGCCGACAACCGTGAGATAGCAGGGGTGGTGGCGCAGGTGCGCACAGGCGGGCGCAGGCGCCGCTCCTGGCACGGTTTGAACTTGAACGCAGCGATGCTGCCCCAATTGCCGGCCGGCAGCGGACAGTCCTAGAAAGAAGCAGGAAATCCCAGCGGAGAGAACGACGTGAAACGTCTGATACCGATAATTTTGCTCGGGTTCGGGGTCGCCCTGGCGATCGTGATCGGGCAACGGATGAGCACGGATGCTATGGCCGTCGTGATTGGCGTCGCGGTGGGCGTGGCTGCCAGCGTGCCGACGAGTTTGCTACTGGTCGCGCTGCTGCGCAAAGAGCGCGCCACCTACCGGCCGGATATGGGGCGCGAGCAGATGTACCCCCCGGCGCTACCGCAGCAGCAACCGAACGTAATTGTGTTGGACCCGTCGCAGTTCGGCGCGGGCCGCAACGCGCAGTACCAGACGCCTCTGCCGCCGCCCGATTTTGCGCCCGACGGCGGGATGAGGCGGTTGCGGGTCGTCGGTTCGGAAGAAGAGTGGAACACGCGGGACTGGTAGTCCCGACGGAGGACGCGACAGGAGGCTTTCATGGCGAAAACGATAGAGCATGTGCGGGTGACGTTGGCAGGCGATGACTTCTATCCGCAGGCATTTCGCTTGGCAGGGCGCAGCATCCGCGTCCTTTTTGTCGAGGGCATGCGCACGGTCGGCGCCGAGCGGCTTTTCCGCGTGCGTACGGTCGAAGGCACTTACGAGTTGGCGCAACACACGGTCACGCAGGGCTGGCGGCTGCTGCGACAGCCGTCGTGGTGGACGCGCGCGCTGAACCAGGGCGAGGCCGCGCGTTATGAACCTGCGTCGGGCCGCAGTCGGGTGAGCCGCGCGGCGGCTCGCGTCCGGGCGCAAGCCCATCCGCAGGCACAGGGCCGAGAAAACATCGTTGATGGAGGGGGACATGCAAGCGGGTTTGCTGTGGTACGATAGCGAGCCGAGTCGGACCATTGCGGCGAAGGCCGCGGCTGCGGCGGAGCGTTTCCAGCAGAAGTTCGGCGTCGTGCCGGACGTTTGTTACGTGAGCGCGAAGGCGCTCAAGGAAGGGGAACTGAACATCCCGTTCCACGAAGGGCAACTCAAGCTGGTTCCGGCCAACAACATCCTGCTCAACCACTTCTGGATCGGGCTGTCGGGCAGCTAAGGCAGCGTTACGCGCTTTGTCGCGGCGCAGAGCCGCGCCACCCTTGAAACGAAACGACCTCTGCGGTCGCCTGACGCACTCAGGTTGGAGACCGCGGAGGTCGTTCAGTTTCGGTAAGACAACGCGTCTGACTTGCGCGCGTTACTTCTCGATCAGCTCCGCCAGCAGCACGTCCATTGCCTCGCGGTCAGACATCTGCCCCGTCTTGATCGCCTCGTCCGCGGCAAGAATCTTCTCCATCGCCGCTTCCAGCTTGCCGAAGCTGTGGCGGTTCGCCTGGTTAATCATGCCGCTCATCTTCCACTCGAAGATGCCGACCGACCGCGCGATCTCCTGTTGTCGCGCGCCTTCCGCCTGCATCGCCTTCACCTGGATCAACTGCCGGTAGTGCCGCGCGATCATCGCCAGCATCCGCAGCGGCGGCTCCCCGTCCACATCCAGCGCGTGCGTCATCAGGCGGCTCGCCAGCGGCCCGTTTCCGCTTCCGAGCGCGTCGACCAGGTCGAACACGCTGGCCGCGCGCGTCGCCGGCACGAGCAGCCGCACGTCCTCGCGTGTCACCGTCCGATGACCCGCATAATCGCCGAGCTTGATTAGCTCCTGGTCAAGCTGACGGAGCTCGTCCCCGACAAATTCGGCCAGATCCATTACCGCCGCAGGGTCCAGCTTCACCCGGCGCATCTGCGCGCGCGCCCGAATCCAATTCGGCAGGTCGTTCTTCTTCACCTTCTCCGCGGTGATAATCTGCGCCTGCCCGCTGCGCGCCATTTCCTGCAATTTGCGCGCACCCTGCCCTGCGGCTACATCCTCCTCCATCAGGACGAGCACCGCGCTCTCCGGCACGCGCTCGAAGTAGGCGAGGAATGCTTTCGTCTGCCCCTTCAACGCCTCGGGCGAGAGATCATCCGCTGGAGGTTCCTCCCCCGGTGGCTCGTCGGCTTTGGCCTTCTTCGACGTGGCAGCCAGCCGCGCAAGCAGGCCGTCGACGATGACCAGCCGCTTCTCCGCGAGGAAAGGCAGCGTGTCGCACGCGTTCTCCAACTGCGCGGGCGTCAACGACCGGCCATCCAGCCGCGTCGTGTTCAGCTCGATCATCTCAGGGTCGTCGCCGCACGATGCGACGATCTTCGCCAGCATTTCCGAGCGAATTAGCTCAACCGGACCATGAATCAGCGTGATCATTTAGCCGATGTTGATCCTGTGCCGCTCGACCGGCCCTTGCAGCTTCGTCACGCCCGTGATCCTGAGCCCGTCCACCTGCGGGCTGGTCGTGACGTTTTGCTGCATCCAGCGTCCGGCGGGCACGGCCACGATCAGCGCGAGGGTCGTTGCCAGCACGGCGGACGGCAGGCGGTCGGCCCACGAGCGGTTCTTTCCGCTCGCTGCGACCATCGCCGCCGCGCCCGACAGCACCGCAGATGTTACCAGATTGGTGCCGCAATTTGGGTGCACGGCCAGGTTCGCCTCGCCGCCTTGCAGCCGGGTGAGCGCCTCGTTCGCCGCCTGCTCGACCGTTGCAGTGTCCACTTCGCCAAACAGCGTGAAGCCCGACAGGTCGCTGCGCGCCATCATCGGCACGCCGGGCATCCGCTGAGACAAAATAGTCACCGTCGCATGTTCAACGGCATGGTTTTGCCGCAGGATTTGTCCGAAAGATCGTTTCGTCATGTCCCTCTCCCGTCGCGCGGACTTCGGCCTGCGCAGGCCAGACCTTGCGCGACTATCGTTGCGCCAGCTTCACCACCGTAACGCCCTCGCCGCCTTCGTTGTTCTCTCCCGGCTTGAAGCTGCTCACCAGCGGATGCCCGCGCAGTTCTTCGCGTACCGCCTGCCGCAGCGCGCCGGTGCCCTTGCCGTGGATGATCCGCACGAAAGGCAGGCCCGACAGGTACGCCTGATCGAGGTAGCGGTCCAGTTCAATTAGCATGTCGTCTACGGTCATCCCGCGCAGATCAAGCTCCATGCCGGGGCTGGGCGGACGCGGCTCGCTGCCGCGTGACCGAAGCTGCACCGCGGGCTGCTCGCCGCGCTGCTGCAACTCCACGCGGCCCAACCCCAGCTTCACGCGGAACCCGCCGACCTTCACCTCGACGTCGCTGTCGCCCACGCCGACGACCTCGCCGCTGGCCTGCAACGAGGGCACCCAGACGCGGTCGCCCGCTTGCAGCGGTCCATCGATAACGACCGGCTGCGGCGCTTCCATTGCCGGCGGCGCTTTGATCCGCTCCGCGCGCTCGGCGAGCCTGTCCTGCGCCTCAGAGAGCCATTGCTCGTGGACGCTGCGCCCGGTCTTCCCCTTCTCGCGCGGCACGCCGGCCATCTGCCCGCGCAGTTGCTCCAGCTCCTGCCGCACCTGCTCCAACTCGGCCTCGGCCTGTTGCCGCGCTTCCGCAAGCACCTCGCGGCGCGCCTCTTCGGCTTTGGCGAGCCGGTAGCTCAGGTCCGCGGCCAGCGCCTCGGCCTTGCGCTCGCGCGCTTTGGCGTCCTGCTCAGCCTTGAGCGCGGACTCGCGCGCTCGCTTGATCTCGGCCAGCATCGCCTCCGCTTCGAGCGACTGCGGCGAGACGAGCGCCTCGGCCTGCCCGACGATGTCCCCCGGCAGACCCAGGCGCCGCGCAATGGCGAACGCGTTGGAGCGGCCCGGCAGGCCAATGCTCAGGTGATAGGTCGGGCTGAGCGTTTCAATATCGAATTCAACCGACGCATTCGCCACAAAGGGCGTGGTGTGAGCGAACACCTTAAGTTCAGAGTAATGCGTCGTCGCCAGCGTTGTTACGCCGCGCGCGAGCAGCGTTTTAAGGATGGCCTGGGCCAGCGCCGCGCCCTCTTCGGGATCCGTGCCTGCGCCGAGCTCGTCCAGCAGCACGAGCGAGCGGTTGTCCGCGCGGGCAAGGATGTCCACAATGTGCGTCATGTGCGACGAGAAGGTCGACAGGCTCTGCTCGATGCTTTGCTCGTCGCCGATGTCCGCAAACACTTGCTCGAACACGCTCACCTTCGACCCTTCGTCGGCCGGGATGCTCATGCCGGCCTGCGACATGAGCGTCAGCAGGCCGGCGGTCTTGAGCGACACCGTCTTGCCGCCCGTGTTCGGGCCGGTGATGACAATGATGAAGTAGTCGTCTTCGATGTAGACGTCGATCGGCACGACCGTTTCCGGGTTGAGCAGCGGGTGTCGCGCCTTGATGAAGGCCAGCGTTGAGCCGGGGTGCGTCACCTTTGGCCCTGCGCCCTCCTCCTGCGCGGCTTCCTCGGCCGCCGCTTTGCGCCGGGAGACGCGGCCGGCTGGCTTCGGCGCCTGGAAGGGGATCAGTTCCGGTTCGGCGCCGCGGATCGCGTGGCCGTAGCGCGCCTTGGCGAAAATCAGATCGAGGTCGCCGAGCGCGTCCACCGTCCGCACGATCACCCCGCCGGCCGCAGCGACGAGGCCGGTCAGCGCGGCGAGGATGCGGTGGATCTCCTCCTGCTCCTGCAACTGCGCTTCGCGCCACTGGTTGTTCAGGTCGACGACGGCGAGCGGCTCGATGAACAGCGTCGCGCCGGAGCCGGATTGATCGTGGATGAGGCCGGGGATGCGCCCCTTGAACTCTGCGCGGAGGGGAATGACGTACCGCCCCTGCCGCTGCGTGATGATGGCCTCTTGCAGGAACTGCGCGTTGGTCGACGTGCCGATGATGCGTTGCAGCCGCTCCATCAGCCGCGCATGCGCCTCGCGCAGCTCGCGGCGGATGCGCATCAGGTTGTCGCTGGCCGAGTCGAGCACTTCCCCGCGCTCGTCGATGCAGCGCGTGATTTCGTCGACCACGTCGCCGGGCACGGCGATGCGCTGCGCCACGTCCGCGATGTTCGGGTACGCCTCGGACAGCCGGCCGAGCGTCCGGTTCAGCACGCGGGCGCGCACCAGCGTCGACTTGATCGTGAGCAAGTCGGTTGGCAGGAGCGGGCTGCCGATGGTTGCCTGCTCGACAAAGGGGCGCAGGTCGTGGACCCCGCCCAGGTGCAGGTCGCTCTTCTCGTCGAGCAGCCGCCGCGCCTCGCGCGTCTCCGCCTGCCAAACCGTCGCCTGGCGAATGTCGTCGGTCGGCAGCAGCGCCAGCGCCCGCTGCCGGCCCAGCGAAAATGAAGTGTGTTCCGCAAGCGCCGCGCGCACCTTATCGAATTCGAGCACGCGCAGAGTTCTCGTGTCCATAGCTGCTCCAGAATCCATAAGCCGTCATTATAGCGCAAACTGAAGTCGCGCCCCACTTTTCGCGCTTATCGCTCCTGTGGTATCATGGCCGCGACTTCGTTCCGTATTATTTGCGCGTTTACTGAGGATTGCGGATGAAAGCGGTTGTGATGGCGGGCGGTGAGGGCTCGCGTCTACGTCCCCTGACGCTTGTGCGCCCCAAGCCCATGTTGCCTGTCGTCAACCGGCCGGTCCTGGGCCACATCCTCTATCTCCTCAAGCAGCATAACATCACCGACGTAGTGATGACCGTGCAGTACCTCGCCGCGCAGATCCAGGATTACTACGGCGACGGCCGCAACCTCGGCATGAATATCGAATACGCGGTGGAAGAGTCGCCGCTGGGCACCGCGGGCAGCGTTCGCAACGCGGCCGACCGCTTCCGCTGCGACGAGCCGCTCCTGGTCATCAGCGGCGATGCGCTCACCGATTTCGACCTGACCGAGCTGATCGAGGGCCATAAACGCCGCGGCGCCGCGCTGACGATGGCGCTGACGCGCGTCCCAAACCCGCTTGAGTACGGCGTCATCAACATTGAGGAGGGGGGCCGCGTCCTCCAGTTTTTGGAAAAGCCAAACTGGGGCCTGGTGACGTCCGACACGGTGAACACCGGCATCTACGTGCTTGAGCCGGAAGTGCTCAACCGCATCCCGCCGCGCACGCGCCTCGACTGGAGTCAGGACGTCTTCCCCGGCATGTTGAGCACCGGCGCGCCGCTGTACGGCCACGTCGCCGAGGGCTACTGGTGCGACATCGGCGCGCTGCCCGAATACCACAAGGCGAACACGGACTTGCTCAACGGGCGGCTGAGCCTGGGCGACCTGGGCGAGCGCATCGGCCCCGACATCTACGCGGGCGGCCCCGTCACGATTGAGCCCGACGCGCAGCTTTTCGGCCCCATCTTTCTGGGCGAAGAAGTCAAAATCCGCCGCGGCGTGGTCGTGCAAGGCCCTGCGGTGATCCGCGACTACACCATTCTGGACAATCGCGCGCGCGTCCATCACAGCATCATCTGGCGCAACTGCTACATTGGCGAGGGTGTGACGCTGCACGGCGCGGTGGTCGGCCGGCAGTGCAGCCTCAAGGCGCGCTCGATGGTATTTGAGGGCGCGGTCGTGGGCGACGGGACGGTTGTCGGCGCGGACGCGATTATCCAGGCCGGCGTGAAGGTGTGGCCGAACAAAGAGGTCGAGACTGGCGCGACCGTCAACCACAGCGTGATCTGGGGGTCGCAGGGGCGCCGCGTGCTCTTCGGTCGCTATGGCGTGACCGGCGTTGTCAACGTCGACCTGACGCCCGATTTCGTGGCGCGGCTCGGCGCGGCGTTCGGCTCGGTGCTTCCCAAGGCCAGCACAGTCACGATCAATCGCGATCCGCACCGCAGCCCGCGCATGATTAAGCGCGCGCTCATCTCCGGCCTGCCCTCCGCGGGCAACAACGTCGTGGACCTGCGCAGCCTGCCGATTCCGGTGGCGCGCTACTACACGAGCGCGATCAAGGCGGCTGGCGGCGTGCATGTGCGCCTCTCGCCGTACGACCCGCGCGTCGTCGACATTCGTTTCTTCGGCGGCGACGGCCTGAATCTAACGCGCGAGCAGGAGCGCGCGATCGAGCGCGTCTTCTTCCGCGAGGATTACCGTCGCGTCTTTCTGGAGGACATCGGCAATATCGAGTATGCGGCGGACGCGCCCGACGTGTATGCGCGCGGCTACGAGGCCGCGCTGGACACTGAGGCGATCAGGGAAGCGAACTTCAAGGTCGTGGTGGACTACGCGCACGCGCCCGCGGCCGAAGTGCTCCCGGAGTTGCTGAACCGCCTCCAGGTCGACGCGGTGCCGCTTAACGCCCGCGTGGACGCGACCAAACTCGCAATGGCGCAGGACGAGTTGCGCGCCGGCCGCGCGCAGCTCGCCCGCATCGCGCGCGCTCTCGATAACGTCTCGCTGGGCATCCGCCTCGACGTGGGCGGCGAAAAGCTGTTCGTGGCGGACGACACTGGCAGCACCGTGCCGGATCGCGTGATGGCGGCGGCAATGGCGGCCCTCGTCTTCCGCAACCATCCCGGCGCAACGGTCGCCGTGACAATCGACCAGCCCGGCGTCTATGAACAGCTTGCCGCGCAGTACGGCGGCCAGGTGCGGCGCACGCCCGTCGACCTGCAGGCGGTGATGTCCGCCGCGACGGAGCGCGATGTGGTCATGGCAACGGACGGCGGCGGGAACTTCGCCTTCCCCGGCCTCTATCCTGGCATCGACGGGTTGTTTGCCGTTGGCAAGCTGCTCGAACTCTTGGCAAAGCAGCGGACGAAGCTCTCCACGGTTATCGCGGAGCTGCCGCCGTTCCACGTCGCGGTCGGGCATGTCGAGGGCGCATGGGAAACCAAGGGCCGCGTCATGCGTTGTCTCATTGAGCAGTTCGCCAAGCTGCCTCACGAGACGGTTGACGGGGTTAAAGTCCACCTGGCCGAGCGCGAGTGGGTGCTGATTCGCCCGGACAACGATACGACGCTCTTTCATCTGACCGCAGAGGCCCGTTCGCTTCCCTCGGCACAGGAATTAGTCGCGGACTACGGCGGGTTAGTCCGCCGTTACATTCAGGAACCGTGCGCGCCCCTCGCGCTTATCGACGGCAACGGCGACCGCCGCGGCTGACCGTCCCCACCCCGCAAGAGGCGCATCACAAAGAGGTGTTTTAACCTATGCCCATCACCTTTGGGACCGACGGCTGGCGCGCCGTCATCAGTGACGAGTTTACGTTTGAGAATGTCCGGCGCGTGGCGCAGGCAATTGCCGAGACGCTGCTCGAAAAGAACGGCAGCAACGGCATTGATGCGAGCCATGCGCCGCTTGCGGTCGTCGGTTTTGACACGCGCTTTCTCTCCGATCGCTACGCGCGCGCGGTGGCCGAAGTGCTCGCCGCAAACGGTCTCTGCGTCGCGCTGGCCCGCGCGGATGCGCCGACGCCGGCCGTCTCCTTCGCCATCCCGACCATGAAGGCGGTTGGCGGCGTGATGATCACGGCCAGCCACAACCCTCCACGCTACAACGGCATCAAGCTCAAGTCAGCCTACGGCGGCAGCGCAACGGTGAGCGACACGAAGAAGGTCGAGGCCAAGCTGACTGATGCGCAGGCGAACGGTCGGGAGCCGAAGCGCATGGAGATTGATGAAGCGCTGGCGCAAGGTCTCGTCACGCGCTTCGACCCGATGGATGCTTACGCCGCGCATCTGCGCCGGCTGATCGACTTCAAGACCATCGAGGCCGCGCATCTGCGCGTGGCCGTGGATGCGATGTACGGGGCAGGTCGCGGCTACCTCAAGCGCCTGCTCGAAGAGGCCGGCTGCGAAGTCACTGAGATTCGCGGGGAGATGAATCCCGGCTTCAACGGCATTCACCCCGAACCGATCGCCAAACACCTCGCCCCGTTGATGGAATTGACGCCTGCAGGCGGCTTCGACCTCGGCCTTGCCACGGACGGCGACGCGGACCGCATCGGCGCAGTCGGTCCCACGGGACGCTTCATCGACCCGCACTGCATCATGACGCTGACCCTCCGTTACCTGGTCGAGTCGCGCGGGCTGCGGGGGGCCGTGGTCAAGACGGTTTCCACCACGCAGATGCTCAACCGCCTCGCGCGCGACTACGGCCTCGCCATCCACGAAACGCCGGTCGGCTTCAACTACATCGGCGACCTGATGATGAGCGAGGATGTGCTGATCGGTGGCGAGGAGTCGGGCGGGATTAGCGTCAAGGGGCACATCCCGGAGGGCGACGGCGTGCTGATGGGCCTGCTCATGGCCGAGGTCGTTGCGCACTACCGCAAGTCGCCGGAGGCGATGCTGGATGAGCTGATGGCCGAGATCGGCCAGTTCTGCTACGCGCGCAACGACTTCAAGGTGAAGCCGTTTGAGAAAAAGGCGCTCGTCGCGTTCCTGACCGAACACGCGCCGAAGGAGCTGGACGGCATCCCGGTCGCGTCGGTGAACACGCGCGATGGCGTGAAGTACGTGCTGGAGGACGATAGCTGGCTGCTCATCCGCCCGTCGGGGACGGAGCC
>CAZPTI010000074.1:0-18158 GCA_964588925.1 uncultured Anaerolineales bacterium
GTCGCGCCCGTCGTCCAGTGAATTGCCACATGCCGTAGCGCCTCGTCCAGCTTCAGCGCGCCCTGCCAGTAGGATGCGTCCACCCGGTACCGGTTTAGCATGGCAGGCACCCAGGGCAGATACAACGCGCCGATGGCGAGAACCGACACAGTGAAGGGGAGCAGGGCGCGGCGCCGCCACGCAGGCCACAGCGCAATCAGCCCGAGCGCCAGCAGGACGAAGAGCGCGAAATAGTGCGTGTATAGCGCAGCCGCCGATGCAAGGACGAACGTAGCCCACCACCTGCGGGCGTCGGGCCGCTCCACGCCGCGCCACAAGGCATACGCGGCAAGCGCAGCGAAGAAGGTGAGTTGCGTGTACATCCGGGCTTCCTGCCCGTAATAGACATAAAGAGGAGAAGCGGCGGCGAAGAGCGCGGCCAGCCCGGCGGCAAGGCGCGCAAAGCGGTGCGGCTGGAACATGCGTCGCGCGAGGCTCCACAGCAGCGCAACGGTCAGCGTGCCGAACAGGGCGGAGGGGAAGCGTAAGGCCCATTCGCCATGCCCCGCGACACGCGTCCAGCCCGCGAGGACGTAGTAGTACAGCGGCGGCTGGATGTCGTCCGCGGTCCAGCGCGTTAGCTCCGCCAGCCCCTTCGCGGCGACCTGGGCGCTGACCGCCTCGTCGTACCACAGGCTTTGCGCGTCGAGGCGATAGAGTCGCAAGGCAAACGCCAGCAGCAGGACGAGCAGGATGAACAGGCGCTCGGCGGTCTTACTCAAGCGAAGCGCACGCCTCCTTCGCCGTCAGACAGGGAGTATCCGGCCGGGGCGCGGCCATCGGGTCCACCGTAATCAACCCCAGGACGAACTCGTTGCCCGCCGCGTTCCGGTCGATCTCGCCCGCGCTCGGCTGACCCGCACCGCCGGTCCGCCGTAGCCGTTGGCCGGTCTCCCAATCGTACCACCCGACGACGACCTCGTACTGTCCCGGTTGAAGGTCGGCGGGAACGCGGATTACGTGCGCGTCGGTGCCGCCTGCCAGGCCGTCGCTCCCGACCCGCCACCGCGTCGCTGGCCGGTCGACGAACAGCGTTGGAGGGCCGTCGTCCTGCGCCACGATGCGCCCGGTTGCGTCTCTCAGGTGGACGAACACGTTGTAATCCTTCGGCGCGGGCCGCGCGGCCTGCCAGTAGAAGAGGACGGGGAACTCGCGCCCCGGCGCAACAGCCAGCGGCGCGCTCCACTCGCGCAGCCGCACCGTCCAGTTCTCGCCGCCGAACTCCGCGTCCACCGGCTCCACCGGATACAGCGGCCCCTCCCACAACTCCAGTTGTCCCTCGCGCCGCGCCATGCCCGGCAGTCGCAAACTTCCGTCGCTCGCCACTTCCGTTACGAGTTTGGGCGCAGGCGGCGCCGTTGGCCCGAGTTGCGGCTGCGGCGGCGCGGGCAAAACCTCGGCTGCGATGACCTGCCCGCCGCTCTCCACTCGCAACACGGGCGCGAACGAGCGCGGCAAGAACCACGGCACGGTTTCGAGGACGACCGTCTCGCCCACCTGCCACTGGGCTGGCGCGCGCCACGTCAGGCCGGGCATCGGCCGCTGATTCGCGCCGTCCACCACTTCCCCCGCCGCCGAGCGCGCTTCGTAGTGGACGACAAGGTCCGCTGAGGGCTGCTCTGTCACGTCGAAATAGAACCGGAAGCGCGTCAGCCGGAACCGCTCGTCGTCGATCACGTCGTAGCCACGCAGTGTCAGCGGCCCGAAGCGCGCGTTGACCGGGAGCTGCGGCTGCGGATCGCTCGCTCGCGCGAACGAGTAGAACGCGTCGGGCAGCGCCCTGTTCGCCTCGCCCTGCGCCAGCAGGATAAACCCGTCCGCTGCGTCCACGACACCCCAACCCTCGTTCAGCAGCTTCTCGACCGAGGCGCGCGCGTCCCCCGCCTGCATATCGGTGACACCCGCCACGTCGATCAGGACATGCGTCGCGTCACCTAACTCCGGGTATACGTAAATCTTCTCGCGGTGCGCCAGGTGCGCGTGAACCGCGGGCGTCGCGGAAACCGCTGCGTCCGCAGGCACTTGCGCCAGCAGCCGGGGCAGCGTGCGATGATGCTCCGTCATGACAGGCCAGCTAAACGGCCGCGCAAGCGGCGTCCACCCGCGGTCGCGTTGCGCCGCGAGCGAGAAGATCAGTAGCCACGCGACGATCAACGCGCTAATCAGCGTCGAATTCTTAATCAGCGGCGAGAAGCGGAAGGGGATCTGCTTTTCGAGGAAGCGTTGCAGCCGCCGCGCGCCGTAGATCGCGGCGATGATAAATGCGGTGACAAGCGGGGCAGAGTAGTGCTGCTCGCCCGAATACTGCCCCGGATAAGCCGAGAAGGCGTTCGCTACGAGCACCGGCAGGCCGAGCAGCAGGTATTCGGGGCCTAGCAACGCCAGCCACCCCACCGAGGCAAACAACCCTGTCAGGTACGCCAGTCGCGCCGGTTCGCGGAGCAGCGCCAGCGCGCCGCTTAGTCCGCCGAATCCATAGCGGCTGTCGAAATAGATCGGCCCCGATGTGCCGTAATACTGCCCTGCCAGCGGCGCGACGATCAAAAAGGTCGCGATAAAATACCACGCCACGCTTGCCGCGATGAGCGCCAGCCCGTGCCGCACGGTCGCGCTGTCCCACATGGCGCGCAGCCGCGCGGAGAGCGACGACAACCGCACGGAGCGCGCGAACGCGCCGCGGAAGCCGGGATCGGTCAGGATTAGCACCAGGCCGAGCATGGCGGTCAGCGTGGGCAGGGTCTCCTTCGCGGCCATCACCACTATGGTCCAGAACCACATCGCGCGCCACCGTCGCTCAGTTCCGTACCAGAATGCGAAGAGCAACGGCGCGACGGCCAACGGGTCCGCGTGGAAATCCGCCACGTTCGCGGCTTGCAAGGCCGGGAAGAGCAGATACGCCGCGCTGAACGCCAGCGCAATCCACTCCGCGCGGCGCGTGTCCGCCGGCCCCGTCTCGCCCGTCACCCCTGCGAACGTCCGCCGCGCAATCCAGAACACCGGCAGCGCGCCGATCGCCAGCGCCAGCGTCTGGAGGATGAGCATGGCGCGAACGTCGTCCCAGACGACGTAAACCAGCGACAGGGGGACAAGAATGGGCTCGAAGTGCTCGGCCACGCGCGGGGCCTGCGTTGCGCCCAGTGTTCGTTCGAGGAAGCGTCCGTGGAGCGTGTTCCACATGGGCTGGTCGATGAACGAGAGGTCGGCCGCGAACGTGTTGAGCGTGGCGTGGCGTTGGAGCGTGTACGCGCTGAAGAAGCCGGCATACGCAAGGATCATCAGCGCCAGCAGGATGAGCGGGAGGGACGCGCGCCGCGTCCGCTCGGGGAGGGCGTTGGGTTGAGTCATACGGGTTGGGCGTCAGGCTGCCCGCGCAAGCCACAGGCCGCGCAGGTCGCGAATCTCCGTTTCCAGTTGAGCGATCTCCGCCAGCGCTTGCGGCGGCGTGGCGAGCAACTCCTGCCCCCGGACGACTTCGAGCTGCGTCAGCCGGTCGCGGCGCAGGTTGAGCTGCAACGCCAGCGCGCCGGCCTCCCCTTCGCGCTGCCGCGCGAACACCGCGCGCATCGCATACGGCGAGGCGGCCAGCGGCGGCGTCTTGATCGCGCGCTTGCCCTTTTTGCCCGCGGCCTGCTCGCTCAGCCACGCCTGGAGGAACTGGTTCCCCACCGCGTAGCTGCTCTTCACGCGCCGCAGGTAGCCAAGCGCCGCAAGGTTGGTGACGCGCTGCTTGATCTCGGCCGGCTGCTCGAAATCCATGCGCTCCAACTCCTGCGGGTCCGCGCGGTGGATCCGCTCGATGGAGAAAAGGAGCGCCCGGTCGGCGTCGGTCAACTGGCGGAAATCATACTCTATAAAGCTCGCAACCATCGAATCGACGCGCAGGTCTGCATCACCCGGCACGCGCAGCGTCCCGTCGTCGCACAGCAGCCGCGAGCACAGGAGTTGGAGGAGGAGGGGGTGGTTATTCGTGGCGTCGCGAATCGCCGCGACCGCCGCGGCCGGCGCCTTCATCCGCCCGCCGCGCGGGGCCTGCGTCTGGAGGATGAGGGCTTTCGCGTCCGCCGGGCTGAGGCTGCCCAGCGTGATCGACATGTCGAACCCGCCGAGGAACGGTGAGGTGGGCCAGTCGCGGCAGACGTCGTAGAGACGGTAAATCTCTCGCGTGGAGGCCATCACCGCGCGGACACCTGCGCCACCGGTCAGCGCGCGGTGCAGCCGCTGCATCGCCAGCGGCTCGCGCTCGCAAATTTCGATCAGCGCCTCGGTCTCGTCGCACAGCAGCAGCAGTTCGCGGCCGGCCCGCGTCGCCGTTCGCCGCAGGCGCCCCAGCAGGGTCAGCGCGTCCTTTTCGTCTGCCAGGCTTGACGGCAGGCCGAGGGAGGCGAACCGGTCCGCATGATCCGCCACCGCCTCGGCCAGGGTCGCGCCTAACTCGGCATACGACGCGCACCCCTGCATGTCCCAGTAGAGCGGAACAAGCCGGCCGCACCGCACCGCCAGCAGTTCCAGTTGCCGGAGCAGGGAGGTCTTGCCCACGCGCCGGTTGCCGACGATCCAGTGCGCCCGCGCACCGCCCTCCAGCAGCGTCTCGATCACTTCCTCGCGGCCGTAATGCTCCCGCGCAGTGACGTACGCACCGACGATGTACGGGTTGCGCGCGGCCACGGCAGCCCCGCGCTATGGCGTCGCGCGGACCGGGGCCACATCCGTCCCCGCGATGCGCACGCGGCCATTGCGCCGCGCGTTCGCTACGGCCCTTTCCGCGATCTCGCGCAGCTTGCCCGGCCGCCCCTGGCTCAACGCCACCGCGCCCCGCGTCGCGTCCGGCTCCCATTCGTAAGCGCCTTTTGCGGGGGTCAGCAGCAGGCGCTCCAGCGCGGGCGCCGGCAGCGGCGGCAGGTGGACGACGGACAGTTGTTCCGCCATCCCTTCCAGGCAGGCGGGCGCCTTCTCCGCAGCGAGAACGAGCCGGAACGATGCGTTCGACGATGCCACCATCCGCCGCACCGCATCGCGCACCGCGGCGCTATACGCATCGAGTGCGTCAGCATTGTCAAGCAGCAGCGCCGCATGCAGTCGCTCGGACGCAGCAGGCTGGAGGAATGCGAACAGCCGCGTCGCGTCCGCCGCAAACTCCCGCTCGCCGTATGTTGGTATGGCGCGGATCTGAGCTTCCAGCCGCGGACGCTCGCCGATCATGCGCGGAGTCAGCGCGTCGTATAGCCCGTTCATTGCCCGCGCGAAGAACTCCTCCTCGCGCGTCCCGGCAAGGTCGAGATACGCCGCGTGCAGCCTTACGCCAGTCGCGCTGCTCCCAAGTTGCCGCAGCAGCGTCGTTTTGCCTATCCCGCGCGCGCCGAGCAGCAACACGCTTCGCGGCGAAGGGCCGGTCAAGGCGGATAGAACGTCCTGCGTCTGTTCCGCGCGCAGCGCCGCGTCGTAAGCCAGCCCGCCCTCATACGGATTTCCCGCCATTGACAGGACTGCCCGCACGCGCGCGGCTTCTCGCGCCGCCGCCCGCCGCTTGGCCCGCCTCGCCAACGCAACGAGCGCGACGACGATCAGCGCAACGCCAATCACCAGCGAGATCACGGCCAGAAGCGGCCCGACGACCTCCGTCGGCAGCGCCAGTCCGAACGGCAGATACGTCAGGTCGGGCACGACCAGTGTGATGGCGCGCTCTTCGGAGTGGTTGAAATCCCCGTCGACCGCCCACACCCGCAGCGTGTGCGCTCCGGGCGTCAGCGCCACATCCTTGTACGTCGCAGCCAGTTCGCCGTTGACAATTCGCGGCGCATCATCGACCCCGTCCAACTGCGCGAACAGCGCGGTCGCCTGCGGCCCACCTCCGCGACTCCCTTCCGCCGTCACGTTCAACGCCTGAATACGGTTGCGCGCCAGCGTGACGGCCTCTGCCCCCGCCTGTTCGCCGTTCACGCGCACGCTCTCGATTTTCGGCGGCGTCGCGCCCGGACGGTAGGCGCCAAGTCCCGCCCGCGTCCCGAACCACACCGCGCCGTCCTGCCCCACGACGATGTCGCCGACGGTGTTCACCGTCGGAATCGCGCCCTCATAGCCCTGCGTGATGCCGCCCTCCGCGGCGAACACGCGCCCGGCCCGCGAGGCCCACAGCCGCTCGCCGCTCATCGCAAAAGCCGTTACGACCTGATCGAACGGCGCGGCCAGGGCATTCCAACCCGCGCCATCGAGCCGCCACAGCTTCCCATCCGCGAGCGCGTACAGCGCGCCGCTCTGACTCGTTGCCAAACGGCTGATGTCGCTTGGAGCGCTCGTCTCGGTCTGCTGCCACCCGTCCGTCGAGTTGCGCCACAACCCTTCGCTCGTCGCGGCCCACACCGTGCCGTCACCCGATTGCGCCAGTGAGACAATCCGCTCGCCCACCAATCCCTGCGCGATCTCAAACGCGCCGTCCTCGCGCCACGCGGCCAGCCCGCGCGGCGTGCCAAGCCACACGTGGCCCTGCGCGTCCTCCGCAAATGCAGTGACTGGCAAAGCCGGCGCGCCTCCCGCGCCGATCCGCCGGAACGCGGACCGGTCCGCGGGGAAGTAGCCCAGCCCGTTCCCCGTCGCCACCCACAGCCGCCCGCCACTGTCCTCGAACAACGCAACAACCCGCATATCGGGTAGGCCGTCGGCAATCGTGTATGCGGTCCACGCCGCGCCATCCCACCGCGCCAGCCCACGTTCCTCCGTCCCCGCCCACACGTCCCCGCTGCGGTCCGACACAAGCGCGGTGATCGGTTGACTGGCAACGGGGGAATCGGAGAATGACTGCCACTCGCCCCCGGCAGCATGGGCAACCATCGCAGGCGCGAACAGCAGCATGGCAACGCGAAACGCCAGCAGGACGCGGGTAAGGGGATAAATCAGGGACAAAAGGCGAGATCGCATAGGCGCGCTCCGGTCGCGGATGGTCCGACAACCAGATAATACCATATGCGTTTACAAAATGCAACCCTATTTATTTGTCGTACGGCAAGTTGCCAACTTGCCGTACTCGTTGCGGAGTCGAAACCCCGACGGCCTTCACTGCGCCGATCACGGTTGGCTCGCTGAGCGGGAACCCGAACGCCACCTGCGCGGGTCGGATCGCGTCGCTGACCTCCTGCCGCTGCGCCCAGAACGACGCCCCGTCCCCCACCGGCGCGATAAAGGCGTGCCCCCACCGGAAATGGCCGCGCAAATCTGTCTTCACGCCGATCACGGCCAGCGCGTCCACCGCGTCCTGTCCCAGGTTCATCGACGCTTCGTCCCGCACCGCGCCGGCAATGACCGTCCCCGGCTGTTGCCGCCTGATCCATTCGGCCATGCGCGCGCTGGCCGCGGGATCGGCGTGCGTGTCGAAGTTGACCGCTTCCAGCAGCGCGCCGCTTTGGTCTAGCGCAACGAGGTTATACCCGCGCCGGTTTGGCGATATGTCGCGGCCGTCGAGGAAGATGTGCCCGAAGTCGCCCGCCTCCTGCCCCGCGCTCCGCACCAGCAGGCCCGCGGGTCCGTTTCGGCTAAGTTGCTTTGCAAACTCAGCGAGGGGCATAGATTTCGCGAACCGCAGCCGCACGTCGCTGACAGGCGGACGGTTTCGCGCGGGCACGTCGTAAGCGGGCAGTCCGCCCTCAAAGGTCAGCTCTTTCTCACCGAGGTCGTCCCCGTCCACGATCAGCCGCACCCGCTGGTTGGGGACGAGGGCCTGCGCCGCAACTCTAACTTGCGCCTGCGCGTCCCCAATGGGCAAGCGCAGCCGCACCTCCTCGCGCTGCGCGTACGCGGGAACCGATGCGCCGTCCGTCGGCCCGGAGCCCGGCGCAATTGGCGACCATCCCTCGCCTAACGCCATGCGGCCGGAGTCCTCGCCGACCCAGTAATGCGTCGGCGGCTCCCCCGCGGGCACTTCGTACAGCGCCAGCGCGCCATCCTCCGCCACCAGCCGCAGGCCCAACAGGTCGCGCGCGGCAGCTTCCGTCTCCGGCGGCATCTTGTCTCGATGCGCCATCACGAAACGGATATTCGTGAACGCGGCCCACTCCCGCGCCAGCCGCCTGTCCTCATCCGTAACCGGCATGGCGGCCAGTTGCGCGCGCAAGGCGTCATGCTGTGGAACACCGGCCGCGTTCGTCAGGGCAATGAGCCGCGCCAGCGTCGGCAGTTCCGAGAAATACTGGAATTTAAACTCCGGGTTGCGCGAGGTGTTGCCCCCGAGCACGCGTTTCCCGTGGCCGGTCTGGTTCCACAGTTGCAGCATGATGATGACATTCTGCTTCCCGGCCACGCGCGCGCCGTTCCGCCACCCGATCGGCAGCTCCAGCAACGCAAAATCCCCCGGCTGTTCCGCCACGCGCTCATACAGCGCCGGCACGCGCAAGTCCGACGACGGCAGCGGCGCGGACAGGTGCTCGAAAAGCATCACCGCCAGGAGGAGCGCGCCCCCGACCGCCACAAACCTGACGGGTCTCGAAGACCCGTCGGGTTTCTTCCGCATCACGCCCGCCAGGAGCGCATATGCTCCGGCCGCCACCAGCGGCGCGAGGCTCATCAGCAGCATCATCGCATACCGGCTCGGATACCGGTTACCCTTGAAGAACGGCAAGGCCTCCATAATCCGAAATGGCAGCGGGAAGCCGGTATCCAGGCCGGCAATGCGTAGGTTCGGGCCGAGCGTCAGCAGGAAAAACACGACCGCCGACGCGATCCATAAGGCCGCGCCCGGTTTTCTTCGCCCGCCCCATGCGCCAAGGAGCGCCAAAGCGAGCGCGAGATACCCGATGTAGATGTGCTGTCCCTTGTCGACCGCGAACTGCCGCCCGGCCTCCGCCGCGCTCGCGCTCCACCCCTTCACGATCCCGCCGAACAGCGGATGCAGCAGCGTCGGCGCGAGATAGCCGGCAAGGTCCGCCGAGAAGATGTCCGCAAACCCGCCGCCTGACGTGAAGAAGTCGCCCTCCGCGCGCAAGTCGGGCAGCATGTTCAGCAGCACGGGCGCGATCAGGGCGGCGAACAGCGCGCCCGTGACGAGAAACCGGCCAGTCAACGGTAAGGCGCGCCGCTGCCGCTGCATCAACCCCCAGAGAAACGCGATGCCGGCGAAGATCAGCAGGAACGACGCAAACGTGAGTTCCGCATATGCCTGCAACCCGAGGAACAGGGCCGCGAGAGCGGCATCCCTCCACTGCCCGCCCGACCGCGCCGCTCGCCAGATATACAACGCGGCGAACGGCGCCCATTGCGAGCTTGCGATGTTCCCCTGCCCCAGCGCCGCGTAAAACAGCTTCGCCGATGCGAACGCATACAGCGCGCCGCCGATAAACGCGGCCCATGCCGCAAAGCGGTCATCCTTCGGGCGCAGGAACTCGCGGCTCAGGAGGTAGCCGCCCAGCCCGCTCAAGACGAACGACGACAGCAGTAACAAGTTATACGCGGGCACGACGCCGGAGATGGCTTGCAGGGGCACGCTCAGCATGCCATTGAGGACAGTCAAGGTGTAGAACGCGAGGTTAATCCCGATGGGCCAGAACTGCCACCCGACCTGAAACACGTTCTGCGGCTGATCCACGAGCGCGTGCTTCACCCACCACAGGTTCCACGCCAGCGACGGATCGTCGATGCCGTCTCCCGGCACGTGGGTGAAGAAGCGCGCAACCATCGGCCAGGTCAGCAGCAGGCCGAGGAGGGTATATCCGAGCAAAACCCGCAGATAACGGGGCACAGGTCGCTCCAGAGATTGAGGCGCCAAGATGCGACCATTATGCCACAAAGATGGATTCGGGGGGTGATGGGACCGATCAGAAACGGCGCCCCGCTCGAAGTCGACTGATTGTCGCCGCTCGCGGGTTTGCGAGAGCGCGAGCGGCGTCGGGCCGTGCAGCTACAGGACGAAGATCGCCAGCGGATGCTCCGCGCTGATGCGCGCCATCACGCGCGCGCCCGCTGGCAGGATCTCGGTGTGCTCTTTGAACGCGTGGACTGTCTCGCCGGTGTCGAGCCGCAGCCGGTAGACGTTGAACGCGCCGCGGAAGATGCGCTGCGCGATGACCGCGTTGCCGGCCGCGTCCAGCCGGAAATCCACGTCGTCCGCGCGCAGCGCGACCTCGACCGCCGCGCCGGGGAGCAGGCCCGCGGGTGCGGCCACGTCGCCGAGCGCGGTCCGCACGCCCTCCGCGCCGACCTCGCCGCGCAGGAAGTCGCTGTCGCCCATGAACTCCGCAACGAACCGCGTGGCCGCGCCGTGAAACAACTGCTCCGGCGCGCCGATCTGTTCCAGCCGCCCCTGGTTGAACACCGCCAGCCGATCCCCCATGAATAGCGCTTCTTCCTGATCGTGCGTCACGAACACGACCGTTGCGCCCATTGCCTTGAGGATGCCGCGCACCTGCTCGCGCACCTCAAGCCGCATGTCGGCATCCAGGCTGCTGAACGGCTCGTCCATGAGCACGAGCGCGGGACCGGGCGCGAGCGCGCGGGCCAGCGCGACGCGTTGTCGCTCGCCGCCGGAGAGCGCGTGCGGGTGCCGCGTTGCCAGCCGTTCCAGCCCCACGAGGCGGAGCATCTCGCCCGCGGTCGCGCGAATCTCGGCCGCGGGCCGGCCGCGCAGCCCGAACGCGACGTTGTCGTACGCGGTCAGGTGCGGGAAGAGCGCGTGATCCTGGAACACCATGCCCACCCCGCGGCGCTCAGGCGGAACGAAGACGCCCTCCCCGGCGACCGGCCGGCCTGCGATGCGAATCTGCCCGCGGTCGGGCCGCTCCAACCCGGCGATCAGCCGCAGCGTCGTGGTCTTGCCGCAGCCGCTCGGGCCGACGAGCGCGAGGATCTCGCCATCGGCGAGGTCGAACGAGACGCCGTCGACCGCGGCCGGCTGCGCGGGCGAGAAGCGCTTAACGAGTTGCTGGACTTCTAACTTGGTTACAGGCGTAGTCATAAACCCTGGTTACAGGCGCGGCAACCGCGCGTTAGCGGAAGAGCGGCTCCCGGCGCAGCAAAAAGGCGAGCGGTATGGCGGACGCCAGCGCAAGAAGCAGCGCGGCGGGCGCGGCCTGCGCGTAGAAACCGTCGTTGGCCCAGGTCCAAATGCGGACGGCCAGCGTGTCGAAGCCCGCGGGCCGCAGCAGCAGCGTTGCGGGCAACTCCTTGAGCGAGGTCAGGAACACCAGCGCGCCGCCCGCCAGCGCGCCCGGCAGGATCAGCGGCAGGGTGACCTCGAAGAAGACGCGCAGCGGGGTGCGGCCGAGGCTGCGCGCGGCTTCCTCGATGGAGGGCGCGAGCTGCCCCAGCGCGGACTCGCTCGACCGTACTGCCTGCGGCATATAGCGCAGCGTGTAGGCGATCACGACGACCAGCGGCGTGGCGTAGAGGAAGGGCAGGCCGCGGTTGACCAGCAGGAGCAGGCTGAGCGCGATCACGACGCCCGGGATGGCGTACCCGACCTGGCAGAGGCGGCTGATGACGGTCGCGGCCGGGCCGCCGTGGCGCACCGCCAGCCGCGCGACCGGCATCGAGAACGCCACCGCAACGAGCGCAGCGAGGCTTGCGGTCCACATGCTGTTCCAAACGAAGCTGCCGAACGGCTGCGTGCCGCTGTTCAGCACCGCGTCGAGCTTGGCGGGGTTCAGCAAGGCCTGCGCGGTCCAGGCGGCCAGCGTGCCGACCGGAACGAGCAGCGCGACCGCGATGACGAGCAGCGCGGCGAGCAGCGCGAGCCCGCGCCAGCGGCCCAGCCTCACGAGCGGCGCGGGCCGCCAGCCGCTTTCCATCTGCGTGAAGCGCGCGCGGCCCTGCAGCCGCAGCTCGGCCGCGAGGAACACCAGCGCCAGGCTCACCAGCACCGCGCTCAGGATGGCCGCAGCCGAGCGGTCGTAGCGCCCGGCCAACTGGACGTAGATCGCGGACGAGAAGGTTTCGTAGCGCAGCAGCGCCACGGCGCCGTATTCGGCCAGGATGTCAAGGCTGACGAGCAGCGCGCCCGCGGTGATGCCGGGCCGCAGCACCGGCAACGTGACGTGCCAGAAGGTCTGCCACGGCGTGCGCCCCAGCAGGCGGCTCGCCTCCTCCGTAGACGCAGCCAGGCGCCGGAACGCCGCGCCGGCCAGCAGGTAGACGTACGGGTACATGAAAAGCGTCAGGATGAACGTCGCACCCCAGAAGCCGAGCGGGCTGGGCGTGGGCACGGGCTGGCCGAACAGCGCGGCCAAGGCCTGAGGGATGACCCCGCCGCGCGGGCGCAGCAGCGCGAGGTGGACGATCGCGCCGATGTAGGCCGGGATGGCAAGCGGCATGGCGAACAGCCAGCGCAGCGTCTTGCGCCCCGGCAGGTCGGTCCGCTCCGTGAGCCACGCGAGCGCGACACCCAGCAGCACCGTGCCCGCAGTCACCGCAACGACCAGCAGCAGCGTGTTGCCGAGCAACAGCCAGATACGCGCCTGCAGCAGGCGCAGCCAGTCGCCGCGGTCGGCGGCTGCCGCGCGCAGGAAGATGTAGAGCAGCGGGACGGACGCGAAGGCCGCCACCAGCCCGGCGACGAGCACCAGGCCAGGGGCGGGGACTTTCAGCGAGACGCGGCCCGCCGGGAAAGGCAGTGAGCGCAGCGGACTGCTCAGCCGCGTGCGCAGCGACTCGTTCAGGGCAAACCCACTTTCTCAATCAGGTCGAAGGTGGCGTCCGCGTCGCGTGCGGCCGCGGGCACGTCCACCTCCGCGAGGCGGAAGTTTTCGAGCGGCTGGACGCCCTCGCGCAACGCTACGCCGGGCAGCAGCGGGTACTCGTAATTCTCCTGCGCGAAGAGCTTCTGCCCCGCCTCGGACAGGAGGAAGTCGATGAACGCCTGGGCGTTGGCGCGGTTGGCCCCGCCCTTTACCACTGCGGCCGCGGTGGCATTCGTGAGCAGGCCGATCTCACCCTCGGCCTGGTCCGGATAGACGACGCCAACTTTGCTCCCCTCGGCCAACTGGAGATGATAATAGTAATGGTTGACCAGCCCCAACTTGAATTCGCCCGCGCCGACGGCCTTGCGCACATCAGTGTGGCCGCCAAAAAAGGTCACGTCGTTCGCGAGAAGCCCTTTCAGCCACGCCTCGGTCTTCTCCTCGCCGATGAGCTGGCGCATGGCCGCGATCTGCGCCTGCATCGAGCCGTTGGTCGAGCCGGCCGCGGCGAGCTGACCCTTCCACTTCGGGTCGGTCAGTTCGAAGATGGACTTCGGCGCGTCGCCTTCAGCGACGAGGTCGGTGTTGTACATGATGACGCGCGCGCGGCGGGTCAACCCCACCCAACTGTCACCCGGCCCCACAAACTCGGCCGGCAAGGATGCTGCCGCCGAGGGCCGGTGCGCGTCGAGGACGCCCTCGGCCGCGAGCGACTGGATCGTCACCAGCTCGGTGGTGATGAAGAGGTCGGCCTGGGGGTTGCCCCGCTCTTCGAGGAGCGCGTTGGCAAGCTCCGAGTTGCTTCCTGCCTTGAGCAGCACGTCGACCCCCGGGTTGGCAGCACGGAACGCGTCGACGACCGGCTTGAGCAGCGGCTCGGAACGGCCGGAGTAGATGACGAGCTTGCCCGTGAGTGCCGCGGCCGGCTCGGTGGCCGGGGCGGCAGACGCCGCAGGCGCGGCAGTTGCAGCTCTTGGTTGGGTGGCCGGCATATTAGCCGGGATCGGAGCGCACGCGCCGAGCAGCGCGACCAGGGTCAGCGCCACGACGACGACGGAGGCGTATCGAAGCATCAGGACAATCCTTTCTGAAGAGGCACCTCGGAAGTAGCGTGATGGCGTCGAAGAGGGCCACGAGCGAACGAGGCGAACACCTTATTGGGAATTATTCGCAATAATAACACAGCAGGTCAAGTCTTGAATGACTGTTGTCACATTGCGCAAAGGAGAACACTCTGACATCTGTCGGCAGTTCATCACAGCAGCGTTTCCATCAGTCCTTTGCGTTTCACCCCTTCTGTATTAAGATACGGTTCGTTGCGAATATCATTTTTTCGGAGAACTCATGGGCCGCTATCAGGATGCCCTGGACTACATCTTCGGCTACGTTAACTACGAGAAGAAGGCGCGCTATCCCTATGACGCCGCGACGTTCGATCTCTCCCGCATGGTCCGCACGCTCGACCTGCTCGGCCGCCCCCACGAGAAGTTCCGCAGCGTTCATATCGCCGGCACGAAGGGCAAGGGGTCGACCTCCGCGATGGTCGAGTCGATGCTGTCGGCCGCGGGCTTCCGCACCGGCCTCTTCACTTCACCGCACCTGCACTCCTTCCGCGAGCGCATCCGCGTTGGCCGCAATCTGATGAGCAAGGCCGATCTGGTCAATCTGCTCGAACGCTGCCGCCCGGCCATTGAGGCGGTCGAAGGCATCACCGCGTTCGAGGTAATGACCGCGATGGCCTTTCAATATTTCGCCGAGCAGCAGGTCGAGTGGGCGGTCGTCGAGGTGGGGCTGGGCGGCCGGCTGGACGCGACCAACGTCGTGCACCCCGCCGTCTGCGCGATCACTTCGCTCAGCTATGACCACGTCGAGCTGCTCGGCCACACCCTCTCGCTGATCGCCTTCGAGAAAGCGGGCATCATCAAGAAGAGCGTCCCCGTCGTCAGCGCGCCGCAGGAAGCGGAGGCAATGGCCGTGATCGAGCGCGTGTGCAAGGACACCGGCGCAACCCTCTCTGTCGTCGGCAAGGACTGGACGTGGCAGCAGCAGGGGGCAGACATCACCGGCCAGACCTTCTCCGTGTTCGGGCCGAACGGGCAGCCCACGCTCGAAAACCTCCGCATCCCGCTCCTTGGCGAGCACCAACTGGACAATGCCACGGCCGCAGTTGCCATTGTCCAGCAGCTTCGCGATGCGGGCATCCCCGTGTCGGATCAGGCGATCCATGACGGCCTGGCGCACGCGCGGTGGCCCGGCCGCTTCGAGTTGCTCAGCAAGTCGCCCATGCTCGTCGTCGACTCTGCGCACAACGAGAACTCGGCGCATAAGCTGCGCGCCGCCCTCGCCGACTACGTGCCGCGTCCCCCGCGCCGCCAGCTCTGCCTCGTCTTCGGCGCTTCGTCCGATAAGGACATCGACGGCATGCTGGAGCAGTTCCTCCGCCCGCAGAGCGAGACGGGCTATCCGCCGGCCGACAAGGTCATTGTGACCAGGAGCGGCCACCCCCGTTCCGCCGAGCCGGCCGAACTGGCCGACCTTGTGCGCCATATCTCGCCCAGGACGCCGATCAGCGTGCAGCCGGACCTGTCCAGTGCGTTACGCGAGGCGCTGGCCTGGGCGGGCGAGCACGATTTGATTTGCATCACCGGCTCCATTTTCGTCGTCGCGCAGGCGCGCCGCGAATGGGCCGCGCATCACCCGGACGCCTTCCCACCTGACGATTGGGTCTGGCAGGACGAAACCTCCGGCCAGGTCGTGCCCGACTAGCTCCTGTAGTTTGTAGTGGGCGCTTTAGCGCCGTTTTTCAAGAACTTGAGGCTAATTCTTGGATAGCAACATCGACGATTCCCAACCCCCCCGCCCGTCCGTGACGCCGGAGTGGCCGCTCCTGCAGATGCTGGCGCGGCGCAAGCCGGCTCGCGCCCGCGAAGGCCGCAAGCCGCGCATGCAGGACTTCGACGCGCTCGAGGGCAACGAGTACCCCGTGCTGGCCCTGCCCGATACGGTGGTCTTCCCGAACCTCGTCACGCCGCTCTTCCTCGGCCGCGACCATCCTTCGCTGGCCGTGGAGGCCGCCGAGGCGATGGACGTGCCCCTGCTCGTCGTCTGCCTGCGCAGCGGCGACGGCGTCGAGCCTGACCCGACCGACCTGTACCAGATCGGCACCGCGGTCGAGATCGGCCGCGTCCTGCGGATGCCCGACGGGTCGACCACGGTGCTCGCGCAGGGGATCGAGCGGGTGCGCATCGTCGAAATCCTGGAGACCGATCCCTATCTCCGCGTCCGGGGCGTGCCCATCTACGAGGACGGCTCGCGCGACATGGCCGCCGAGGCGCTCATGCGCGCGGTGCTGGCCCTCTTTGAGAAGGTCGTCACCCTCAACCCGAACCTGCCCGACGATTCCTACGTCGCCGCGATGAACGAGCGCGATCCGGGCGGTCTGGCCGACCTGCTGGCGCACGTGCTCGACCTGGAGACCACACAGAAGCAGGAACTGCTCGAAACGGTCGACGCCAACGCGCGCCTCCAACGCCTGAGCATCATCCTGGGGCAGGAATTGGACGTCCTTGAGCTTGAGGACCGCATCCAGAACCAGGTGCAGCAGGAAGTCGACAAGAGCCAGCGCGAGTACTACCTGCGCGAGCAGATGCGCGCCATCCAGACCGAGCTTGGCGAGGTCGACGAGGTGGAGCGCGAGCTGGCGGAGCTGCGCGAGAAGATCGCGCAGGCGCGGCTGCCCGAAGAGGTGCGCGTCAAGGCCGAGAAGGAGCTGGGCAAGCTGGGCGCGATGCCGCCCGCGTCGCCTGAGACGACGGTCGTCCGCAACTACCTCGACTGGCTGCTCGACCTGCCGTGGCACGAGGCGAGCGAGGACAACCTCGACGTCCGGGCCGCGGCCGAGGTGCTGGAGCGCAACCACTACGGCCTCCCGCGCGTCAAGGAGCGCATCCTCGAGCACATCGCGGTGCGCAAGCTGGCGCAGGACAAGATGAAAAGCCCGATCCTCTGCTTCGTGGGCCCCCCTGGCACGGGCAAGACCAGCCTGGGCAAGTCGATCGCGGAGGCGCTTGGCCGCAAGTTCGTCCGGCTGAGCCTGGGGGGCGTGCGCGACGAGGCCGAGATTCGCGGCCATCGCCGCACCTACATCGGCTCAATGCCTGGCCGCATCATCCAGACGATGCACCAGGCGGGCAAAATTAACCCGCTCTTCATGCTGGACGAGATCGACAAGCTCGGCATCGACTTCCGCGGCGACCCCGCGTCCGCCCTGCTCGAAGTGCTCGACCCGGAGCAGAACAACGCGTTCAGCGACCACTACCTTGAGGTGCCGTACGACCTGAGCAAGGTCATGTTCATCACCACGGCCAACCTGATGGACCCGATCCCGCCCGCGCTGCGCGACCGGCTTGAGGTAATCGACTTCCCTGGCTATGTGGACGAGGAGAAGCTCGCCATCGCGCGGCAGTTCCTCATCCCGCGGCAGCTTGAAGCCCACGGCTTGAAGTCCGAGCACGTCCGGTTCACCGTCGATGCGCTCCGCGTGATGATCCGCGAGTACACTTACGAGGCGGGCGTCCGCAACCTGGAGCGCGCTATTGCGAACATCTGCCGCAAGATCGCGCGCCGCGTGGCCGAAGGCCGCAAGGCCCCGCACCGCATCACGCCCGCGCTTGTCACCGAGTTCCTCGGCCCGCCAGAGTTCACCGAGTGGCTCGCCATCGAGCAGGACGAAGTCGGCGTGGCGAACGGCCTGGCGTGGAGCGAAGCCGGCGGCGACGTGATGCAGGTCGAAGTCTCCATCATGGAGGGCAAAGGCTCGCTCACTCTCACCGGGCAGATCGGTGAGATCATGCAGGAGTCGGCGCAGGCCGCGCTTACTTACGCCCGCGCGCACGCGCGCGACTTCGGCTACGGTGACGTCGACTTCGATAAGATCGACATCCACATTCACGTGCCGGAGGGCGCGATCCCGAAGGACGGGCCGAGCGCGGGCATCACCATCGCCGCGGGCCTCATCTCCGCGCTGAGCGAGCGCCCCATTCGCCATGAGGTCGCCATGACGGGCGAACTCACACTGCGCGGGCGCGTGCTGCCCATCGGCGGGCTGAAAGAGAAGCTAATGGCCGCGCACCGGATGCGGCTCAAGACCGTGCTCATCCCCAAGCGCAACCAGAAGGACCTGGTTGACATCCCGCGCGATGTCCAGCGCCAGTTGAAAATCATCCTGGTCGAGCGGATGGATGAGGTGCTGCCGCACGCGCTGCTCGAAGCGCCCCCGCCGAAGCCCAAACGAGTGCGCAAATCGCGCAAGAAAGCGGCGGCGGCCTCGGAGGAAGCGGCGCAACCTGCCGCAGCGTAGTCGTCGAGGCGCGGGGAACCGGGGCGGATCGTGAACCCGGTTCTCTCAGAAGGAGGACCGGCGTATGTTCAAGGGCAGGGGCAGCATTCTCTTTCTGCTGATTATCA
>CAZPTI010000075.1:0-6167 GCA_964588925.1 uncultured Anaerolineales bacterium
CGCGCGCGCGGCGGTGGATATCGCGCAGGCGAAGCTCGATTCGCTGAAGGCCGGGCCGACGGAGGCGCAGGTGGGGGCGGCGCGCGCGAATGTGGCGCAGGCGGAAGCGATGCTGCAAAAGGCGCAGACGCCCGCGAATGAGGCCGAGATTGCCGCTGCGAAGGCGGACATGGACAATGCGGCGGCCAAGGTGCGGCTGGCGCAGTCGGACTACGACAAGATCGGCGAAATCCCCGGCTCGGGCGCGAGCCCGCAGGCGCTGGCGCTCGAACAGCGCACGAACGAGTATAACGCGGCGAAGGCGCGGTACGAGGCGGCGCAGCGTGGGCCGAACCCGGCGGATATCGCGAACGCGAGGGCGCAGTTGGAGCGCGCGCGGGCTGACTTGCAGGGCGTGCTGGCGCCTGCGCGTCCGGCGGATGTCGCGGCGGCGGAGGCGGAGGTGCGGCGCGTGCGTTCGCAGCTAGAGCTCCTGCTGGCGGGGCCGCAGGCGGAGGAGTTGCGCGTGGCCGAGGCGGATGTGGCGGCGGCGCAGGCGGGGCTGGCGCAGGCGCAGGCTGTGCTGGCGGAGACGGAGTTGCGCGCGCCGTTTGCCGGCACGGTGGCTGCGGTGGATGCGGTGGTCGGGCAGCAGGTGGGGCCGGCTGCGCCGGTGGTGCGGCTCGGCGATTTTTCAAACTGGCTGATCGAGACGCGCGACCTGACCGAACTGCGCGTCGTGGGGTTGCGGCCGGGCGACCGGGCGCAGATGGCGTTCGACGCGATCCCGGACCTTGAGCTTTCGGGGCAGGTGCTGCGCATCCGGTCGATCGGGCAGAACACGCAGGGCGACATCACGTACACTGTGGTCGTGGCGCCGGACCGGAATGACGAGCGGCTGCTGTGGAATATGACGGCGAAGGTGATGCTCGAACCGGGGAGCGGGCCGGGCGCGATCACGGGCGCGGCTGCGGCGCGGGCTACGGCCAGCGCGGAGGGGCTTGCCATGCGTGTGGCGGAGGACCGCGCGGCGACGGCTACGGCTGCTGTCGCTGCGACCGAGCAGGCTGTCGCGCGCACTGCCACCGCAGCCGCGGAAGTTACCGAGCGCGCGGCAGAGGTTGCGGAGGCGGTCAGCACACCCACGGCTGCGCCCGCGGCCCCGCCTACGGTTGCGGTTGCGCCCACCGCTGCCCCGGCGGCCAAGCCGCCGGCTGCGACTGCTCCGCCCGCGCCAACACCGGTCATTCTGCCGCCGGTGTTGCAAGAGCCGGTCGGGGGGGTGACTGTGGACGACAAAGTCGTCTTTCGCTGGCAACCGGCTTCGCCGCTGCCGGAGGGCGCGTATTACGAGGTCGTCGCGTGGTGGCCGGGACAAGGGCCGGGTGATGCGCGCGGGATTGCGGCGCCCACAACGAAGACAACCGCGTCGGTGAACCTGGATGTGATGGCGCAGGCGGGTCAGTTGGCCGCCAACGAGATGACCTGGACGGTGATCGTCGTTCGCAAGGAACCGTATCAGAGACTGACGTCGGCGGACGCGGGCGAGGCGCGAACGTTGACGTGGAGCGGACCGCCGCCTACCGGGGTTCCGAAACCGAAGGATTGAGCGAGAACCGAAGGACTAAACGAGCAGAATCGACCCGGACGCAGTCGTTGCGCGTCCGGTTGCGCGTCGATTGCCGTCGGAGGTTGTGATCATGTCGTTGTCCCGTAAGCGAGCCGGCCAGGTTGGCCGACTGCTTTATCTTCTTGTCGTCGTGGCGTTGACCGTGGCGCCGTTCAGTCCGACGCAGCCGGTGTCCGCCGCGCAGGAGCCACAGCCCGCGCTTGAGCAACCCGGCGGCCAGGACCCGGCGGTTGAGTCTGCCATCCCGGAACCGCCGCGCGGCCCCTCGGGCTTTGACGGGGAGTTTCCCGGCCTCGCCGGCGTCGCCTCAACCGGCTGGACGAAGGTCGAAAACACCCAGGGTGCCGTGCGCTGGATCGTGGTGATTCCGACTGACCCGCGCTATGTCTTCGCGGCGGTCGACGGCATCGGCCTCTTCCGCAGCCAGGATGCGGGCCAGTCGTGGTCGATGATGAGCCAGGACGGCCTCACCGACAAGAGCATTCAGGCGTTTGCGGTGTGCCCGTCGGGCAAGATTTACGCGGGCACGTGGGGTTCGGGCGTCTTCCGCCACGATCCGCAGATCCAGAAGTGGACGCAGGTCAACAGTGGGCTGCCGACCGGGCCGGCCGAAGGAATTTATATCTCGGCCGTGTCCTGCGACACGCAGAACATTGCGCTCGTTGGCACTTACGACAAGGGCGTGTATCGCACAACGGATGAGGGCGCGACCTGGGTCTCGGCGAATGTGGGCATCCGCAATGGGCCAAATGACCGCCGCATCCTGTCGCTCTTTGCGCTGCCGGGCATTACGGGCCTCGGCACGGTGAACGGCGCGTACAAATCGTACGACGGCGGCAAGACGTGGCTTGCGACCGGGCTTGAGGGGCAGGGCGTCTATGATTTCGCGGTCGACCGGTCGGGTGGCGAACAGATTTGGGTCGGCACCAACTCGGGCGGCGTTTTCACCAGTTTCGACCAGGGCGAATCCTGGGTATCGCTCGGCGGACCGTCGACCATTTACACGGTGGCGCAGGGCTGGGATTTGCTGCTTTACGCGGGGACCCGAGATTCAGGCGTGTACCGCTATGAAAACGGGCAGTGGTTGCTCGATGGCCTGAATGAGAAGGGCAAGAAGACCTTTCTGATGCGCGCGGCGGCCTTCAATCGCCTGCTGGCCGGGACAAACGACGGCCTGTGGGCCGCGGTGACGATCCCGCGCACGCCTACGCCCACGGCAACGGAGACGCTCGTCCCGACCGAGACGCCCACGCCTTCGCCGACGCCCGTTGGCCCGCGCGTGGTGGCCTCGCTCTGGTCGTCTCCCGACGGCCCGCTCGATGAGGGGCAGGAACTGACCTATTACATCGACTATCAGGTCATCGGCGTGGGGATCGCTTCAAGCGTCGTGGTCACGAATGCGGTGCCGACGGGTGTGGCGCTCGTCCCTGGCTCCATTGCTCCGAGTGCCGGCAGCTCGTTTACGGCGGGGGTTGTGCGGTGGGAGCTGGGCAACCTGCCGGTTGGCTCGGCGGGCACGCTGAGCTATAAGGTGCAGCGACCCGGCCCGGCGACCGCAACGGTGACGAGCACCTTGAGCCCGACCGCGGGCCCAAGCCTGACGCCGTCCGTGACGGTAACACCGTCCAGCACGTTGACGCCGACACCCTCGATGACCCTGGCGGTTGCGAATACGGCTACGCCGACGGGCACGGCCTGCTCTAACGGCAAAGTCAACGGGTACGTCTACGTCGACGCTAATGGCAATGGCGTCAAGGACGCGGGCGAGGCGGGCATGGGCAGCATTACGGTGCGCCTGCTGAAGAACGGCGCGACGTTTGCCACGACCACCACGTCCAGCCTCGGCTTCTATCAGTTCAACGGCGTGGCGTTCGGCGACTACGAGCTGACTTACGACCTGCCCGCGCGGTACGCGACGACGACCCCGTTGCGGGCGCCGATCAGCGTAAAGGGGTGCAAGGTCACGCAGGATTTCGGCGCGCGCTCCTGCGCGCTGCTGAGCTCATCGGTCGCGCCGAGCAACAGCGGAACGGTCTCGTTCGATCCCGCGCCGAACTGCGAGGGCGGCACGAACGGCGAGAACCTCTACAACCCCGGAACGAGCGTTTCGGTCAAGGCGCAACCGGCGTCGGGCTATCAGTTTGCGAACTGGTCGGGCGACCTGACCGGATCGGCCAACCCGGCGCCGATCTCACTGGACGTGAACCGCTCTGTGACCGCCAACTTCGCAGCGTGCCTGTCGCTGACGACGAGCGTTAGCCCGTCCGGCTCGGGCACGGTGAGCGCGAACCCTGCGCCCAACTGCCAGGGCGGCGGCGCGAACCTGTATAACCCCGGCACGACGGTCAACCTGACTGCGAACCCGGCGAACAACTATAGTTTCAAGAGTTGGAGCGGGAACGCGAGCGGCAGCGGGAACCCGACAAGCGTAACGATCAATGCGGCCACGAGCGTGACCGCGAATTTTGAGGCGTGCGTGGCGGCCAGCGCGTCGGTGAACCCGAGCGGCGCGGGCACGGCCAGCGTGAGCACCGCGCCGAACTGCCAGGGCGGGACGAAGTACAAGCCGAACAGCCAGCTTAACATTACGACCAGCCCGACGAACTCGTACTTCCTCTTCAAGAACTGGACGACGACCAGCGGGACGCTCGGAAACGCCAGCAGCGCGAACACGACGTTGACTGTGGGGACGGGCGATGCGGCGGCCACGGCGAACTACGACGAGTGCAAGACGCTCACAACTTCGGTGTATCCAGCGGGCGATGGCAGCGTTAATGTAAAGACGCCGCCGAATTGCGGCAGCGACCGCTACACGCCGGGCACGCAGGTGACGCTTGAAGCGGCGCCGAACAGCGGCAAGACGTTCCAACAGTGGAGCGGCGACGTGCCATCGGCGGACCAGAAGAAGAACCCGGTCACGATCACGATGGACGCGAACAAGAGCGTGACAGCCTTGTTTGAGGTGTCGTGTTACACGCTGAGCACGGCGGTCAGCCCCGGCTCAAGCGGGACGGTGTCGGCGTCGCCCGCGCCGAACTGCGCGGCCGACTCGACGAAGTACACGCACGGGACGAACGTGCAACTAACGGCCAGCCCCGGCTCGGGCTACAAGTTCAACAACTGGAGCGGCGACGTGACCGGCTCGACGAACCCGGCCACTGTCAGCATGACGGGCAACAAGAGTGTGACGGCGAACTTCACGGCGTGCTTTGCGCTGACGACGCAGGTGAGCCCGGCGGGGGGCGGCTCGGTGGGCCGCGACCCCGCGCCCAACTGCCAGGGCGGCGGGACGAACCTGTACAACCCCGGCACGACGGTCAACCTGACCGCGTCGCCGGCGACGGACTACGCGTTCAAGGACTGGAGCGGGCCGGTGTCGAGCGCGACGACGAACCCGACGAGCGTCACGATGGACGCGGCGAAGACGGTGACGGCCAACTTCCAGGGGTGCGTCACGGTGACGGCGGCCACATCGGGCGGCACGGCCGCGACCGCGAAGGTGGACACCGCGCCGAATTGTCCGGGCGGCGGCGCGAAGTACGCGCCGAACAGCACAGTGAACATCAGCACGACGTCGTCGAGCGTCTACGATGTGTTCAAGCAGTGGACAACGACAAGCGGCACGCTCGGCTCGGCTACGACGCCGAACACAACGCTGGCGCTGGGGACGGCCAACGCCACCGCGACGGCAAACTATGACACCTGCAAGACGCTGACGGTCTCGGTTAACCCGGCCGGCGCGGGCACGGTCTCACGCAGCCCTGCGCCCGACTGCGGCGGCGACCGGTATCTGCCGAATACGTCAGTCAGCTTAACGGCGAACGCGAACACCGGTTATGTGTTCAACAACTGGACGGGGGACGCGACCGGCACAGCTAACCCGACGACCGTCACGATGAGCGCGAATAAGAGCGTGACCGCGAACTTCAACGACGCCTGCTATACGCTGACGACGTCGGTCTCGCCTTCAAGCTCCGGCTCGGTGAGCGCGGATGTGGCGCCGAACTGCCCGACGGATGGCAGCAAGCACAAGCACGGAACGGTGATTAAGCTGACCGCCAATCCGGCGAACGATTACGCCTTTGACTACTGGAGCGGCGACGTGCCGCCGGACCAGGACATTCGCAACAATCCGCTGACGGTGACGATGGACGGCGCGAAGACGCTGACCGCGCGTTTTGCCGCGTGCTTCTCGCTGACCACCGCGGTCAGCCCGGCGAGCAGCGGCACGGTGAGTGTTTCGCCGGCGCCGAACTGCAAGGGCGCGACGAAGTACAACCCGAACACGATTGCGCAGTTGACGGCCCATCCCGCGACCAACTACGCGTTCAACAACTGGAGCGGGGATGTCACCGGCTCGACGAACCCGACGAACATCACGATGAGCGCGAACCGGAGCGTCACGGCGAACTTCCAGGCATGCGTTGCGCTGACGACGGCGGCATCTCCGGCGGGCGCGGGCAGCGTCAGCCTGGCCGGGCCGAATTGTCCCGGCGGCGGGACGCGGTATCAGCCAGGGGTCGCGGTTGCGGTGTCGGCCTCGGCCAACTCTGGCTTC
>CAZPTI010000075.1:6177-17797 GCA_964588925.1 uncultured Anaerolineales bacterium
CAACTGGAGCGCCACGAGCGGGAGCTTCGCAAGCAGCGCGGCGGCCGCTACGAACTACACGCCGTCGACGAGCGATGCGACGTTGACGGCGAACTTCACGGCGTGGACGCCAACACCGACGAGCACGCCGACCAACACGGCAACGGCGACGGCGACACACACACCGACCAACACGCCTACTAACACGGCAACGGCGACAGCAACGCACACGCCGACCAACACGGCAACGGCAACGGCGACGCACACGCCAACTGACACGCCGACCAGCACACCGACGCCGACTCCAACCAGCACGGCGACGGCGACCGGAACGGATACGCCAACGGCGACTGCGACATGGACGCCGCTGCCGACGGACACGCCAACGAACACGCCTGAACCGACGGAAACGCCTACCAATACGCCTGAACCGACGGAAACACCGACCGAAACGCCGGTAGTCGAATCGGGCGGCGCAAAAGCGCAACTGCCGCTCCCTGAGCTGGCAAGCGGCGCGGCGGTCAGGCCGGCGGCGGCGATCTCAGTGGTGAACCGCGGCGCGTATGTCTACTGGACGTTTGAGAACAACTCGTACCGGGCGCGGACCAACATCGTTATCAACGGAAGCGCGAATCCGCTTTATCTGCCTGTGATCACCCGGTAAACCGGGGGCGGTTTTTGAGGGGCATCCCATCGCGCGGGCGGCGCAGCGGGATGCCCGAGCCTGGCATCAGAGGAGGCCCTCTTGAGGACTTCATTGCGCCGGTCGGCGCGCCTGTTCGGCCTGGTCGTTGTGGCCGCAGGCTTGTTGACACTCCTGGCGCTCACGGCGTTGTCAACGACGGCGTTGTCAACCACCGCAAGCGCGGGGGCGCAGTTGGTCGCGCCCACGCTCTCGGCGCGCGCGGAGATGCCGCAGGGGGCAGCGCAAGCCGTCGCTCCCGGCGCCACGGTTGTGACAGATAACGGGTCTGTGTATGCGCTGCCCGATGGCCTGGCGCTGGAGGGGCCGGAGCGCGCGCCGCTGCCAGCGGCGCCGCTGGCAGCGGCGGCGCCCGATGCGGCTGACTTCGCACTTGACAAGCGCGTGATGCTTCAGTCAGAGTGGAACCAGACGCAGAGCTGTTCGACGAGCGCGGACAGCTTGACCGTGTACTATGGGACGCAAGTCACCTACTGCTATCTCTTCTACAACATCGGCACGACCTCCTTCATGACGCACACCTTCAACGACGACAAGATGGGGAGCCTCGGCACTTTCTATCAGACATTACCGCCTGGCTCGTCCGTAGGCTTTGTCGCGCTGCCGCCCGACGGGTTGACGCAGGATACGACGAACGTCGCGACGTGGACGGCGGTCGATCAGAACGGCGCCAGCGTCACGCGCACCGACAAGCTCACGGTGAAGGTTGTCAGGCCGTTGACGGGGCATGTGTTCATCGACCAGAACGGCGATGGCGTGCCGAACACGGGCGAAACGGCCGGCGTCGGCGACGTGCCGGTGAGCCTGGAAGCTCGGCCGCCGGATCCGAAGAAGAACCGCGAGACGACCACCTTCCCGAGCGGGTTCTACCAGTTCCTGGATGCTGTCGCGGGGCAGTACGACGTGTCGATTGTCGTCCCGCCGGGCTACGCGCCGACCAGCCCGACGAAGGTGACGGTGAACCTCGTCTTCGGGGTGCAGAAGATTGTGAATTTCGGCCTGCGCCCGGCCACCCCGACCCCGTCGCCCTCGCCCTCGGCGACCGAGTCACCGACGGAGACGCCGACGGAAGGGCCGACTGAAACGCCGACCCTTACGCCGGAGTTCACGTGGACCCCTACCGAAACGCCCACGCCGACTGAGACGCCGCTGCCGCTCCAGAAGATGTGGATGCCGATGATTATGGTCATCCCGGGGGACGCGCAGCCGCCGTTGACGCCGTTCCTGATGCCGGTCAGCGCGCCGGGAGACCGGCCCAGCTTTGTGTTGGCGTGGACGCCGATTTACGGCACGCGCAACTATGAGTTGCAGGAGGCGAGTAACCCGGAGTTTGCGGGGCGCGTGGAGCGTGTGTATTTCGGCGACGAGACCGCTTTTGAGGCGCGCAGCCACGGCATCGGCACGCACTACTACCGGGTGCGCGCGTGGAACGTGATCGGGTCGAGCGGCTGGTCGGAGACGCGCGCGGTGCCCGTGAGTTGGGAGACCGAGCCGAACAACGTTCTGCCGGAGGCGAACACAGGGCTGCTGCCGAACGATCTGCTTAACGCGCTGCCGGATGATCCCGATGATTTCTTCTCGTTCACCACAACTGAGAGCGGGCCGATTAGCGTGCGGATGGAAAACATGGTCGGCCAGGGCGCGCGGCTGATGCTGTATTACGACAATATTGGCAACCTTGTTGCCGCGGATACCACCGCGCCATATCAGGTTAACGTAGCGGGGCCGGCGGGGGTCTACTACGTGCGGGTCTTTGTTCAGGCGGGCTACACTGCAGCGATGCCGTACCGCATCGTGCCCACGTTTCGATAACGAGTTCATGTGTGGAGGGGCTTTATGTCTGACGAACCGAATTTGAGACGGAAGAGTCAATTATTGCCGCGGTTGCTGATATTCATTGCAGTAGTAACTGTGGGTTTGGTCCTTGCATCGGCCGCGTTTGCGGGCTGGTCCACGATTAGCACGAACAACGGCCAGGTTGATGCGGCCTGGGGGACTGCCAGCTATACCGAGACGTGCGACGTGCCAGCCCGTCCCGGAGACGACTTGCAAAGCGCGTGGATTAACTATGACGGAGCGCAACTCTACTTCCGAATTAAGACATGTGGCGCCAGCGCAATGTCAAACGCCAATATGCGAGCAATCGCAGCACTTGACTGCAATAATAACCTGGACTTTGACGAGCCTTATGTGTCGGGACCGGATGGAGATCGCCGAATCGTCTACTATCATTCCAACGGCGCAGTGTGGGTGCTAGACGGTCAGAACAACCCGGTGATTCAGTTAGATGCGACGCATTCTGAGGTGGTTGGTGGCGACGTCGAGTGGCGCGTTCCGCTGACCAATCTCTATCCGGGTTGCCGCGGTAGCACCAGCCCGATCAACATCGGCTGGGTGATTGCCGATACAACAACGAACCCTGCTACAGTTGTCGATCAGTCTGACACAGTCTACCAGCACAGCAATCCTATGGACTTCGGCGACGCGGGCCAGGCGAACATCACACCGGGGCCTTGCGGCACGCCGGGCGCAAACAATTGGGTGACTTTGCTCCAGTGCAATGGGCCTCGCCACGGCATGGCACCGCCCACGCCCGGCGGTCAGCCGCTCCGGCTTGGCTCCGAAGCCGTGGACCCTGACGGGGGCAACCTGCATAATCCCAGCTTTGACGCAGACGACACGACGCCGCCCCCTATCCCACCTGGCTTCACGCCTCAGCCCACACCGGTTGGCATTAGTCCGGATGACGAGCAGGGCATTGCGCCTGCGCCGACTTCGTGGAAAGTGACGCCGGCGGCGACGCGTCCGCTGACGTTTTCGATCCAGGGCGCATCCTCGGCGCGCTTGAGCTGCTGGGTGGACTTCAATAAGAACGGCGTGTGGACGGATACGGGCGAGTATGTGATCCAAAACGTGACCTTCAACAACACTGCCACCTCTCGCACGATTACCGTACCCGCGAATCTGACGTTCCCCAACTCGTTCCCGGCGCGCTGCCGCATCTATCAGAATCCGGGAGCCAACACGCCCACCCCGGTGCCTGCTCCTTTCGGGGCAATTGAGTTCGGCGAGGTCGAAGATCACCTGTGGCAGTTCGACGCAAACGGCGTGTATGTTTCGCCAACGCCGGTTCCGACCTATACGCCGCTTGCCGCCGGCCCCACGCCCACCTTCACGCCGACGCCTACCAACACGCCGCAGACACCCGTCGCGATCACGAATCTCGCCATCGCGCGCGACACGAACCCGGCCAACGCAAAGCTGACGTGGACGAATCCCGCGCCGAATGATTCCGTCCACGTGTACTCGAACCCGGTCAATCCGTACTTCACCCCGGCGGACGTGAACGCGGTTGACCGGGGGATTGTCAGCAACCCGACGAATGAATTCGTCGAGCCGAACGCGCTCGGCGATACCAACGTTCAGACGATCTACTACATCGTGCTGGGACGCGTCGGAATCGTTGAAAGCGGACCATCGAATCGCGTCGGCCTGTTCGAGTTCGGCCTGATGCCTGGCGTGCCGTAAGGCTGCGCGTTGCGGAAGCGACGCTGTCTGTCAAAAGAGCTGACGTCGCTGTCACGCATGAGTCGGGGCAGCGACGGTTTCTTAGATTCCTGCCTGGAATCAAGAGTGCGCGCTGCGCAATTTGCGCGCAAGATGAAGGGGGTGCGTCTTCCGACCAACGGTATTGACAATTGTCGAACGCGCGCATAAGATGGGAGTGTGACCAGCACACAGTAACACAGGCGGGTGTATTTCTGAGTTGTGGAAGGGGAGGACCATATGAAGCGGTTTGTTGCGCTGTTGCTTGCGGTTACGATTTTGCTCATCGCTGTTCCCGCTGCTCTCGCTTATGACAGTGTTGTAGGATGTGTCACTGATAACAACGGAAACCCGTGGACGCACGGCGGCACGATCACTTGCACCCGACTGGGCATCACGGTGGGTTCGGGAAATCTTGGCTCGGATGGCTGCTTCCAGGTTTACATCGGCAATGGCCCTACAACCACCTGCACCTTTGACTTCACGCCGGGGCCGGCCGGGGATCCGCCGAACCAGACATGCACTATCCCGACCAACAACAGCAATCCACCCGTTCCGTACACGCAGTGCAACCCGAACACAGGTACGGGGCCGAACGCAGTGACGATGGTCAAGTGGCCGGCGGCGAGCGCGGCGCCTGCCGCGTCGGCGAATGTCGCGTTTGCGTGGCTGTTGCTGCCGGTCGGCCTGCTGGTCGGCGCAGTGATCTGGCGGCGGCAGCGGGCGTAGAAGCCCGATCTGGCCTGCATTAAGCGCTACAGCCCACCGGAGAGGCGGCATCGCCTTTCCGGTGGGCTGTAGTTTTGTCACCTCTCCACCCCTCCTCTTCGTACTGACAGGGGAGGGGGCCGGGGAGAGAGGTTACCGCAGGGCGCCCGTCAGCGATGATGGGCTGACGCGCGCGTTGTTGAAGTTCACGCCGCGCAGGATGGCGCCGTCGAGGATGGCATCGGTGAGGTCGGCACCGCTCAAGTCTGCGCCGCTCAGGTCGGCGTGCGAGAGGAGCGCGCCGGTGAGATTCGCGCCTTTCAGGTTGGCGGCGGCGAGGCGCGCGCCGCCAAGGTTGGCCCAGGCCAGGTTCGCCGCGCTCAGGTCGGTGCGCGCGCCGCGCAGGTCCGCCTTTGCGAGGTTGGCGCCAGTGAGCGCGGCGCTGTTCAGTTTTGCGCCGGACAGGTTTGCGCCGTCCAACTCTGCGCCGGTTAAATTCGCTCCGCTTAAGTCTGCCTCTGCCAGATCGGCGCCGCTCAGGCGGGCCGAGAAAAGGCTGACCTTGCTCATGATTATGCCGTGCAGCTTGCTTCCCGTCAGGTGACAGAAGGCCAGCTTTGCGCCCGTGAAGTTGCGTTCTCCCGCGCGGTAACGCCGCAGGAGTTCGTGCTCGTCCATCTGCGTCTCCCTGGGTGTGGTGCTGTGCCACGAGCACGTGGCCGGCAGTGATTTATTGCTTTGTGGAACCGGACTCTCACTTGCATGAACGAAGGGTTGCGCAAATGGATACGGGCGGTTCTAAGGTATCTCTGAGAACTGACGCAAGTGGGAGGAATCAGGAGGGCTTTCGACCACTACGGTTGCCTCGTAGCCAGGTGGCGCAGAGAGCGCGGCCATCGACCAGCGCGCGGCCTCACGGGGATCGTCGAGGGTTCGTAGCAGGGCTGGTGGCTCGCCGGGGCGGAGCGTCACGTCGAAGCGGTCGAGCGGGAGGGAGAGGCCCTCGCCGCGCGCCTTGACGAAGGCTTCCTTGCGGGTCCAGCAGCGGAAGAATGCGGCGGGCTGCTCGTGACGGGGGAGCGCGCGCAACTCGGCGGCTTCGCGCGGGGAGAAGAAGCGCTCGGCGATGGTTTCGCTTGCCAGGTCGGGACGGATGAGCTCGATGTCGACGCCGACGCGGCGGGATAGCGTGACGGCGCAAACGGCCCAGTCGCCGGAGTGCGAGAGGTTGAAGGAGAGGGGGTTGTCCCCGGGTAGCGCAGGCTTGCCGTGGGGCGAGTAGTCGAACGCGAGATCAGCCGGCGCGCAGCGCAGATAGCGGCTCAGGATGCGGCGCAGCGCAGCGCGCGCGGCGGTGAAGCGTATGCGGTCGCGCTCGAAGTGGAAGCGGGCGGCGCGTTGCTGTTCGTCGGGAGAGAGGATGGCGCCGAGCCGCGCGAGGCGGTCCGGGGGCGCGTCAATGGGGATGAGCCAGACGTGCAGGTCGTTGGCGGCGAGGGAGAGGTCGGGCATGGCGGACACGGTCATAGACGCGCCGTCAGGTTCGCACGGGGCGCTGAAGCGGCGGCGCGTGCGCCGGTTACTACGAACCTGACGGGGGCGCTGAAGCGGCGGCGCGTGCGCCGGTTACTACGAACCTGAGTTAGCTTTCCTCGCCCTTTGCCGCGTCCATCTGCTTGCGCAGGCTGAGCGGGCGCATGTCGGTCCACACTTCCTTGATGTAGGCGAGACACTCGGCCTTGGGGCCAGTCTTGCCGCCGTCGCGCCAGCCGGCGGGGATCTCTCGGTCCATCGGCCAAATGGAGTACTGCTCTTCGTGATTGACAACCACGCGGTAGGTGGTGGTGTCCTCGCGATCGTCCCAACCCATGATGCCTCCTCAAGTGACTTGTTGACTGGCGGCTTAGCGGGCGGCCAGCGTTTGTTCCAGTTCGCGCGCGAGCGCCTGCAGGAGATAGGGCCGCGCGGTGTTCAGGTAGAAGTGGTCGCCGGGGAACATGCGGATGCTGAAGCGACCGGTGGTCTGCTGGCGCCAGGCTTCCAGTTCCTCGCGGTTTACGTAGTCGTCGCCCAGGCCGCTGAACGCGGAAAGCGGGCAGTCGAGCGGCGGTTCGGGCGTGTAGACGTAGGTTTCGCACACAGCGAAGTCGGCGCGCAGGATCGGAATGAGCAATTCGCGCAACTCCGGGTGGCGCAGCACCTCCTCCGGCGTGCCGTTCAGCTCGCGCAGCTTGTCGAGGAACTCGCCTTCGGGCAGCGCGTGGAGCGGTGGATTGCGGTCGGGCAGGTGGGGGGCCTGGTGACCCGAGACGAACAGGTGGACCGGCAGCGGCGCTCCCGCTCGACGCAGTTGGCGCGTTAGCTCGAAGCTCAACAGCGCGCCCATGCTGTGGCCGAAGAAGGCGAACGGCCTGTCGAGGAAGGGCGCGAGGCCCGCGGCGAGCGCCTCCACCTGTGGCGCGAGACACGTCGCCAGCGGCTCGGACATGCGGTTGCCGCGGCCGGGGAGCTGGACGGGACAAAGCTCCCAGTTTGGCGGCAGGACATCGGCCCACGGATAGTAGATATTCGCGCCCGCGCCGGAATACGGGAAGCAGAAGAGGCGCACTTTGGCCGCGGGATTCGGCCGCGGGCAGGATACCCAGACGTTGAAACGGCCCGGCGACGGTGCGTTCATCGGTGCGGCCTCATTGCGCGGTCGGGACTTCGGCTTGCGGCTGGGCGGGACCGCGCCGCTGTCCCAGCGGTCCGAAATCCGTCGACATGATTGCGCGATAGCTGCGTCGCGTCGTCAGCAGGAGCGCGATGAGGGCGGTCAGCGCGCCGCTGACGATGAAGATGAGCGGGATGTTACGGTCGACGAGGTCCGCCGCGATGCCCGCGACGCCGCTGCCGATGGGCGTCAGCGCGGTGGAGAGCGCGGCGAGCAAACCGACGACGCGACCGCGAATCTCGCTTGGCGTGGTGGCCTGGATGAGGGTCGTGATGTTGACGGTCACGTAGCCGCCGGCGAGGCCGCCGATCACGGTGAGCGCGAGGGCTGCGCCGGTTGACTGCGCGAGGCCGAGGCCGATGAAGCCGAGCGGCACGAGCACGGAGATGGCGATCATCAGCGCGCCGCGCGTGCTGGCCCGCACCCGAAGGATGCCGGCCAGCACGTAGCCGAGCATGGTGCCCACGGCGAACCCGGAGAGCAGGAAGCCGTACCACGCGGGCGTCGCGCCGAGCGTGTCTTCGACGTAGAACGGCATGAGCACGAGGATGGGCGCGGTGAAGAAGGAGAGCGTGGCGGAAAAGACGAGCATTTCGCGTAGCCCCGGCTTCGCCCAGACGTAGTGGAACCCTTCCGCGATGTCCTTCCCGAACGCGCGGAACTGTTCGCGCCAGTCGCCCTTGCGCTCAGGGATCGTTTGCGGAATAGTGACGAAGACCTCGCTCGCCGATGAGTACAGGAAAGAGAGACCATTGAGCAGGAAGAGGACGGCTGCGCCGACGGTCTGATACAACCAGCCGCCGATGGCCTGACCGATGAAAAGCGAGCCCTGCAGCGAGAGCTGGCCGAGTGAGTTGGCCGCGGTGACCTTGCTGCGCGGGACAATGTCGGGAATGGTGGCGGCGAGCGCAGGGCCAAAGAAGGAGCCGACAATCCCATTAATGACGGACACGACGAAGAGTCCGACGACGATGGCCGCGATCGCATTGGGGCGGAGGAACATCAGCGTAGTGAGCGCCAGCAGCGCGAGGCCGCGAATGAGGTCGCCGATGATGATGATGGAGCGCCGCGGGTAGCGGTCGGCCAGCGCGCCGCCGACCGGCATGAGGATCACGCCGGGCAGGCTGGAGACCATCGACAGGATGCCCATGAGCGCGGCGGAGCCGGTGGCGTGCTTGATCCAGAAGAGCAGGCCGGCCATGAAGACCTGCGAGCCGAGACGGCTGACGGTCTGGCCCTGCCACTGGAGCGCGAAGTTGCGGTTGAACAGCTTTTCGGGTTCTTGCTGCATTCAGGTATTCCTTACGCGGGATAGCCAAATTCCTCGAATGCCCGCTGCCACGTCGAGTAGATGCGTTGGCGCAGCGACTCTTCGATCTGCGGGTGCTTGTTCTTCTGATAGTCTTTCTGCGACTCGACGAACGCCTTCAGCTTCGGCTCCAACTGCGCGTAGTCGACCAAGCCGACGGCCTCATAAGCGCGGGCGACCGTGCCCACCATGTCCTGCTCCAGTTCCTCGAACGCGATCTCGGTGTAATGCCCTGCGGGAATCAGCTTGCGGTCCTCGAAGAACGCGTCGTACATTTCTTTGTAGCGGCTCAGGATGCCATCGACCGCAAAGTCAGGGCCGGGCGACTTCTGCAGGGCGTTCGGCAGGATGCCCGTTTCGTACAGGCGCTGGGTGGAGCGGAACACAACATAAGGGTTGCGCCGGACGTGGATGAAGCGGGCGTCCGGGAACTCCTCCAGCAGCAGGCGAATGCGCGCCGTGTGTTGTGGCGACTTCAACAGCGGTCGACAGCAATTGTACTTGAAAACGACCTTCTTGAGAAACCAGACGAACGCGTTGCGCCAGCGTTCGTAGTCTGCGCGCGGCGCGTCACGGAAGGTCAGGTAACGGTCGTAGTGCGCCTCCTGGCGCGGGAAGGTCCAGCCGATCATGTGCGAGCGAATGCTCATGGGGCAGGTGGCGAACTCGTCCTCGGCCGCGCTCATCAGGTCGAACTCGACGTTGTCCATCGGCCGCTTCCGCGCTTGCGCCACGGCATGCTGCCTCTCGATGATGCGCTCGATGGGCAGGCGGAGGAAGGTGTGCGGGTTCGACACCTGGTAGATGCGCGGGTAGGCGAACTCTTCGCTCAAGGCCAGCATGTTGTGAAACAGCGTGGTGCCGCTCCGCCAGTGGCCGAGGATGAAGACGGGGTCGGGCAGAGGGGTCTTTTTGACGGCCTCGCCGAACCTCTTCATCTCGCCCCGCGCGCGCCACCAGGTCCACAGGCTCATGTTGTTGACGCGCCGGGCCATTCCGCGCTTCTCGGGGTCAATATCGTTGTTAACTTCCTTTTTGAGATCGCGCCATTCAGGATACGCGATGCCGATAATGTTATCCATTGGTTGCTCTCCTGCTATCCAGGTCGTCCAGTTTGGTCGCTAACAGGGCGGCAAACTCCGTCACGTGGTCATGCAAGACGGTGTTGTGGTTTCCCGGCGCGACGGCTACGTCGACCCCTTCCCCGGCCAGTGCGCCCCATCCGAGGTCGTAGGGCTCCCTCGGCGTTTCCTCGCGTTCTGCCGCGCGGACGACGAGGATGCGACCGGCGTAGGGTTGCGGCTGATACCGGCTCCAGGCGCGGGCGTGGACCTTCAGCACGCGGACAAACTGCCTGAACTGAGCAAACGTCACGTCCTTGAAGAGCCAGCCGATGCGCTTTGCCTCCTCCATCACATAACGCAACTGCTCGTCGTCCTCCAGGCTGCGAAGGTATTCCAGCGAAATGGGCATGCGCTTGCCGAAGAAGTCCAGCAGGTACTCCGCATCATCTGCCGGCTCTGCGTCGGGCGATACTGGCCCCTGGTCGACGGCAACCAGAAGGCCCATTTCGGCCCCGGCTGCGCGTAACTGCTGCGCCACTTCCAGCGCCACGGCCACGCCCATTGACCAACTGGCGATGTGGTACGGGCCTTCGGGCTGCGTTTCGCGAATCTCCGCCACGTAGCGCGCGGCCATCGCCTGGATCGTTTCGTCCAACGCCGCGTCGCCCATCAGGCCCTGCGCTTGCAGGCCGAAGAGCGGGCGGTCTGGCGGGAGCGCGCGGCCGAGGTCGTAGTACCAGTGGACACTGCCGCCGGAGGGGTGGATGAAGAAGAGCGCGGGCTTGTGGCCGTCGGGCTTGATCGGGGCGAGGCTGCGCTGGAACTCGCCCAGGTATTCGCTCTGCACCATTTCGGTCAGGCCGCGCGGGGTCGAACGCTCGAACAGCGCCGCGAGTTGGAGCGGGATGCCGAGCTCCGCGCTGAGCCGGGCAGTCAGTTTGACGGCGAGCAGCGAGTGGCCGCCCAGCTCGAAGAAGTCGTCCAGCGCGCCAACGCGCGGCGCTCCCAACACCGACTCGAATACCGCGGCGATCTGCGACTCGATGCCCGGACTGGGCTCGACGTACGAGATGCTGCGCGCGCCTTCCGCGTCCGCCTGTTCGGGCGGGGGGAGTTGCTTGCGGTCGACCTTGCCGTTGGGGGAGAGGGGGAAGGCGTCGAGCCAGACGACGGCGGCGGGGAGCATGTACTCCGGCAGGCTGCTCCGCAGGGCGGCGCGCCAGTCGAAGTTACGCGTCTCGCCGGAAGGCAGCAGGTAGGCGACGAGGCGCTTGTCGCCGGGGCGATCCTCGCGGACGATGACGACGGCGTCGCGCACTGCGGGTTGCTGGCGCAGGACGGCCTCGATCTCGCCGAGTTCGATGCGGAAGCCGCGCAGCTTGACCTGCTGGTCGATGCGGCCGAGGATTTCGATCTGGCCGTCGGGCAGGTAGCGCGCGAGGTCGCCGGTGCGGTAGAGGCGCGCGCCGGGGAGACCCGACGGGTGCGCCACACCCGTCGTCGGGTCGGACGCGGGCGCCGGGATGAAGCGTTCGGCGGTCAAGTCGGGGCGGTTGAGGTAGCCGCGGGCGAGGCCGACGCCGGCGACGCAGAGTTCG
>CAZPTI010000076.1:0-17549 GCA_964588925.1 uncultured Anaerolineales bacterium
CTGCGGCAACACCAACCGCATCCTTGCGGACATGGCGCAGAGCGGCGCCGAGATCATCGACCTTGACTGGATGGTCGACATGGCGAAGGCCGCGGAACTGTTCGGCGACCTTGCCGCGCCCTGCGGCCAGCACGACCCCGTCGCAATCATGCTCAACGGGACGCCCGAAACCGTCGCCGCCGCAGTCCAGGCCGAACTGTGCGCGGGCGGCCCGCGCTGCATCAGCATGGCCGGCTGCGAAATCCCGGACGGCACGCCGTACGAAAACATGCTGGCGCACGCGGCCGCGCTTCGCAACTGGGGTGATAGCGCATCGGGATAAAGCCTGTCAGCCGCAGAGGCGGCGCAAGTTGCCTAACTTGCGCCGCCTCTGCGCCCTTTGTGTCCTCTGTGGCTAAAGCCTAATTCTCTGTCCCCAACATATACCGGAACACCAGCGCGTGCACCACCTGCTCCACCGGCGCGCGGTCATCCGTAAAGATCGGCGTGCCGGGCGGCGGCGCGGCGACGCGCGCAGATGCGGCCGTCTGCGTAGCCACCGGCGCAAGGATGCCAGCCTGGAACGCCGGAAGGTTAGCCCGCAGATCGTTGAGCGAGGTGGGCTGCTTCGTTGCGACTACGAGGCTGTTGCCCAACGTGCTATCGCCAGTCTCTGGCGCGCCGTCCGGCGCGTCCACGATATACACGGACGGGAAGACGGCTTGCATCGTTGCGGCCATCGCATCGACAAGACTATAGTCCGTGCGCGTCCGGCCCACGTTGACTGCCACCACACCGTCTTCCGAAAGGCGCGCGCGCGCCAACTGGAAGAACTCGACCGTGGTCAGGTGAAACGGGATATAGGGCGGCCGGTACGCGTCGACTGCGATAACATCGTATGTATCCTGCGCGTTTTGAGGGTAAGCCAGAAACCGGCGGCCATCGACCGCGTGCGCAGTCAGGTTCGGCATCGTCATCGCGAACCAGTCGCGGCCAGCATTCATGATAGCCGGATCGAGTTCCGCGCCTTCGATGCTCACCGGGCCGTACGCCTCGGTATACAAATGCGCCATCGTGCCCGCGGCCAGCCCGACGATGCCGACGCGGCGCACCTGTTCCGGCGCATAGGGCGCGCGGTTGAAGGCGGGCGCCAGCAGGAAGAAGTCCCAGATGCCGTCGGCCAGCCCGCCCGCAGGCCGGTGCACCGAGTGGATGCCCTCCCCCTCGTTCAGGCGCAACTGGCGCTCGACGCCGAGGTCGAGCACCTGGATATAATTGAACGCGGACTCGTTCTCGTACACCAGGCCGGGCGTGTCCTTAAGTGGCCCGGTCGGACGAAACCCGAGCCAGACGACGAGCGCCGCGGCGAGGGCGACCAGCAACACGTCCAGCTTCCGCCGCTGCTGGATCATGCCGATGAGGACGACCAGCAGCAGCGCGGCGGAGAGCAGCGCAAACGTACGCCGTGTGCCGAGCATGGGGATCAGGAAAAGCACGGGCAGGAAGCTGCCCAGAATGCTGCCTGCGGTCGACAGAGCCGAAATGCGCCCGGCAACTTCGCCGCTGCCCGCGACGTCTTGTATGGACAGGCGGATCGCGAACGGGCTGACGATGCCGAGCAGCGTCACCGGCACGGCGAAGAGCAGCAGGATCGCGGCCATGCTCCCGCCCAGCAGCCCCGCGTCGAAGTTGTCCAACCCGGCGCTGGCAAGGCGCAGCACCGGCCGCGAGACGAGCGGGATCAGGCCGACGCCAAACGCGCCGAGGGCGACGAGCCTTAGCAGAACGAGCGGCTGCGGCCAGCGATCCGCCACGCGTCCGCCGAGCCAGTAGCCCGCGGCGAGGTACAGCAGGATCAGGCCGATCAGGCTCGCCCACACGATGAGCGAGTTGCCGAACCAGGGATCGAGCAGGCGGGATGCGCTGAGCTCGACGCCCAACGTGGTAAAACCGGCCGTGAAGACAAGCGCCAGCAGGTAAAGGCGGCTGAGGCTGCGAGAGGGTGGGCGCGTAGTCATGCGGCGCATTATAGTGGTCGGGGTGTTGTTCGGAAAATGACAGGCAAGAACGAAGGCAACGGGTGGCCGCTCTGGCAGCGGTTCCTCGTGCTGGCAATAATCGGCGCGGCGCTGGCTGTGCCCATGTTCCTGTGGCGCGACGAGCTGACCGCTATGTTTGCGAACCGCGAGCAGGTCGTCGAGGAGATTCGCGGCGCGGGCGCATGGGGCCCCGTCGTGCTGATCGCCCTCGTGATCGGGCAAACCATCGTCGCGCCTATTCCGGGCCAGGTCATCAATTTCGTGGCCGGATACATCTACGGACCGTGGGCCGGGATGCTCTACAGTTGGCTCGGCATGGTTCTGGGCATCGGCATTGCGATGGCAATCGGTCGCTATGCGGGCCGACCTGTCGTGGAGAAGCTCGTCGGCGTATCCGTTATGGAGAAGATGGATCAACTCGCGGCCGGCAAGGGCATCGCCTTCTTCCTGCTGATGTTTATCATCCCCGGCCTGCCCGATGACGTGCTCTGCTTTATCGCAGGCATGACGCCGATTCCGTTGCGCATCATCTGGCCGTTAGCCGCGCTTGCGCGCATCCCCGGCCTGCTGGGGGCCGTGCTCCTCGGCGCGCAGGCGGAGAACATCCCCCTCCCCGTGTGGCTCGCGATCAGCGCGCTGGGCCTCGTCGGCCTCGTCTTCATCTGGCGCTACGGCGACCGCGTGCAGACCTTCCTCATGCAATGGCTGGGCAAGCGTGCCGAACATCGAGGGTGACGCGCTTCGGTCTGAGCCGGATGCGGGCGAACCGCCGCGCGCTGATACGATCCTTGCGGAAGAGCGCGGCGTCTGCTGGGTCTGCGGCGCGCCCGTAAACGAGCGCCACTGCAAGATCGTCTGCCCGCGCTGCGGCTTCATGCGCGATTGCAGCGACCCATAAGCCAAATTAGCTCATGCGCGCGCCTTAGATTTGCGCTATAATAGGGGCGATCAAGGAGGTGAGCATGGAACTCGCAGAGTTGATCCGCGCGCGGCGCTCTGTCCGCGCTTTTGAAAGCCGGCACGTCGAAGCGAGCAAGCTTCAGTGCATCCTCGACATGACGAACCTTGCACCCTCGGCCGGCAACCTCCAGGCTTACGAGATCTACCAGGTCGAAGCGTCGCACCCGCGCGCCGCGCTCGCGCGCGCGGCCGATCAGTCCTTCATCGCCCAGGCGCCCGTCATTTTAGTCTTCTTCGCCAACACCGGCCGCTCCGCCCGGAAGTACGGCGCGCGCGGGCGCGAGTTGTATGCCGTTCAGGACGCCACTATCGCAGCCACCTATGCCATGCTGGCCGCAGCCGATCAAGGCTTGAGCACCGTCTGGGTCGGCGCGTTTGACCCCGCAAAGGTTACGGCAGCCATCGGCGCGCCGCCCGACTGGACGCCGGTGGCGATCCTGCCTGTCGGTTACGCGGCGGAGTCGCCCGCGGCCAGCACCCGCCGGCCCGTCGGCGAGCTTGTCCACAAGCTGTAACCAGGGCGGAAGAATTAAAACACGAAGGCCGGGGTTGACTGGTGGCCCCGGCCTTCGTGCGCAAAGGAGGAGGAAGAATCTACGTCTATAGTATTACCCCTGCCCCTCCCTTCCAGTGATGATGCTTACGATTATTCTCATATACGCTCTAAAAATTATGTGTCTTATTGCGCAGTCGCCAGCGGCTTGATCTTTGCCAGGGTGGCCGGGCCGATGCCTTTAACGCGCAGCAAATCGTCCACTGTGGCGTAAGGCCGACCGTCCACGATGAGTTGCGCGGTCTTTGGGCCGACGCCCGGTAAGGTGTCGAGTTCATCCAGCGTCGCGGTGTTGATATTGACGAGCGCAGTTGTTGCTCCTTGCGCCCCGACGACGGGCGCGGCGCGCTGCGGTATGGCAATGGCAACTGTCGGAGCAGCGGTGGGCGCGGTCAGCACCGGGTGCGCGGTTGCGTCGCTTTTACGCGGCACGTAGACCTGCGCGCCGTCCTGCAACTCGGTCGCTTTGTTGACGCGTTCGATGTCCGCGTCCGCGCTGGGGCCGCCTGCGGCGCGGATCGCGTCGTCCACGATGCTCCCCGGCGGCAACACCTGCACGCCCGGCTTGAGCACTGCGCCGATCACGTCGACGCGCAGCGGACGCGGGGTTGCCGTCGGCTCGGCTGTCGGCGACGGTTGCGCCGTGGCAGTCGCCGTTGCGGTCGGCGGGGGGATGATCTTGATGGGTTCGGTCGCGGGCCGGCGCGTGAACAGCAGCGCGCCGGCTAACACGGCCATCCAGAAGAGGCTGATGGCGAAATAGCCGCGCCACGATGCGCGATCCAGGCTGTTCATGTTGTTAACCTTTGCGGGCTTGTGCGACGGGCGGTGCTTCCTCGTCTGTGGGCAACCGCGGTTCTGGCGCGGTCCTGTTTACCGGCGCGTCACCGTTCATGAAGGAGTTGAGTGCCTCCATAAGCTCCAACGGCGCCGGGAAGCGCCCGGAAGTCCACCCACGTCATGCCTCCAATTGAGTTGCGAGAATTATAGCGCAATTTGGCGCAGTCGTTAAGAGATAACTGCCGCCCCCGTAGCAGTTGCTCCGTTACTCTGACGCTGAACAGTATCTCGTTCCCTCACAATTCGCCAAATCACGACTATGTGTTACAGTTGGCACACACTCAGGCTGCGCGTTAGCACCCCCCATCTCACCAGGAGGCTCCAACATGCTCCATGAACCCGCGACCCCCGCAGGAAGAGACCCGGCCGCGCCCTACAAGATGCGCCTGGGCCTCAAAATGTTCGCCGTCTATGCCCTTTTTTATGCCGGTTTCGTGGCGATCAACCTGCTCAGCCCGTTGACGATGGCGATAATCGTCTTTGCGGGGCTGAACCTGGCAACCGTCTACGGCTTCGCGCTCATCATCGGGGCTTTGGTCGAAGCCCTGATTTACGACGCCTTGTGCCGTCGCAAAGAAGCCGAGTTCGCGCGGGCGGAGAAGCACCAGGGTGATACCGGACAGTCCGATAAGGGAAAGGCATAGCATCATGGCGATCGTCGTATTCGTTTTGTTTGTAGTCTTCGTGATCGGCCTTTCTCTCTATCTCGGAAACCGGGCCAGGACCGCCAGCGGTTATTATGCGGCGGGCGGCAAGATTCACTGGGGCGTCAACGGCGTCGCTTTTGCGGGCGATTATCTATCCGCGGCGTCTTTTCTCGGGATCTGTGGCTTGATTGCCACGGTCGGCTATGACGGGTTCCTCTATTCTATCGGCTATCTCGCCGGCTGGGTCGTGGCGCTCTTCGTGGTGGCCGAACCGCTCAAGCGGCTGGGGAAGTACACGTTCACCGATGCGGTCGATGCTAACTACAACTCGCGCGGCATCAAGTTAGCCGCCGCCATCAGCACCCTCGTGGTCTCCGTCTGCTATCTCATCCCCCAGATGGTCGGCGCTGGCGTCCTGGTCGAACCGCTGTTGGGCATCCCGCAGTCGTGGGGCGTGATAATGGTCGGCGCCATCGTCATCACGATTGTCGCGACCGCCGGCATGGCCTCCACGACTTACGTGCAGTTCTTGAAGGGCGCACTGCTGATTATCTTCTCCACGGTTCTTGTCGGCGCCGTGCTCCTGCGCGGCCTCTCCACCCAGCCGGATCAGGGTGGCAAGGCGCCGTTTTACGAGTACTCCCAGCTCTCGGCCACGAGGACGGGGACGCAGATCGAGGTCACTGAGCCGGGTTACACGGTTCTGGAGGAGCAGGCGGTCAAGGGCGCACCGGTCTTTGTCCTGCTCCGCCACGAGGGAACGGACACCTGGTGGGCGGTTGCCGAGAAAGACGGCGTCATCACGCTCAACGAAACTCAGTCTGTGGTTGTGAAACCGGACGGCCGGTGGATCAACGGCGCGCCGGCTTCCGAGACGAATCAACTGCGCCAGGTCGGCAACCTGGAGAAGATCGATGGGGAGACGGAGGCCAACACGGGCAGCTTGTCCCCGCTGGCGTTCCTGGCAACCCTTACCAGCAAAGATTCGACCGTGAAGAGCTGGAAGTCGGCCAGCTTCGTAGACAGCGCGGGGCAGAAGGTCACGGTCTACTACTCAACGCTCGTTCAGGGTGATCGAATCATGCGGCCCGGCCTGAAGTTCAAGGTGGAAGGGACCGGCCTGCAACGTCTGGACTTCCTGTCGCTGATGCTGGCGCTCTTCCTCGGCACCGCGGCCCTGCCGCACATTCTCATCCGCTACTACACGGTGCCCAACCCTGCCAGCGCGCGCAAATCTACAATCGTGGCGATCGCTGCGATCGGGTTCTTCTACATCCTGACCCTCTTCATGGGGTTGGGCGCGATGACCAACGGAGTGCTCAATCCCGCCGACAGCAACATGGCCGCGCCTCTCCTGGCGCGCTCCTTCGGCCAGTTGCTCTTCGCGATTATCTCAGCCATCGCCTTCGCGACCGTGCTCGGCACCGTCAGCGGGTTGATCGTGGCGGCATCCGGCGCGGTCGCGCACGATCTATTCGACCGCTATCTGCGGATCAAGATGGATGACCGGCAGAAGGTCCGGGCCGGCAAGATCTCGGCGTTTGTCATCGGCGGGCTGGCAATCGTGCTTGGCATCCTCTTCCAGGGTGTGAACGTCACCTTCCTGGTGGGGTTGGCCTTCGCCGTGGCCGCTTCGGCCAATCTGCCAGCCATTGTCATGCTGCTCTTCTGGAAAAAGACCACTGCAAGGGGCATCGCCGCCTCGATCATCGTGGGCATCGTCGCGTCCTTGACGCTGATTGCATTCTCTCCGGAACTATACACCCTCTATGGTAGAAACCCGCTCGATGCGCCTGTCCCGCTCAGCAATCCAGGCATCATCTCCATCCCGCTGAGCTTCATCACGCTCATCGTGGTGTCGCTGTTGACACAGAAGAAGTCGACGTTGGCCGCCGCGTAACCCGTCAAAAAGCCCGGGGCGTTGAAAGGCGCCCTGGGCTTCCAAGTGCTTGATCCATGACCGACACCGTCCTGGTCAACCTGCACTGCCACACCATCTTCAGCGATGGCGAGCAGACTCCTGAAGTCCTGGCCGCGAACCTGGCGGCGGCCGGGGTGCGCTATGCCGCGTTGACCGACCACAACACAGTCATCGGGCTGCCCCGCTTCCAGGACGCGCTCCAAAAACGCGGGGTGACTTATCTCACCGGCGTGGAAATGACCACCTGGTTCCACGGCCGCGAGGCCCACCTGCTCGGCTACGGCTTCGATCCCCACCACGCCGCCCTGGACGCCACGCTGTTTTCGGTGCGACAGGTGCGCAACCCCGAAGTTCACAGCATCGCCAGTTCCCTGCGCCGCATCGGCGCCGGCCGGCCGGCCGGGCTCGATGAGCCACCGGGCATCAGCGCCGCACCCGACGGCTGGCTGGAGATCGGTGATGCGATCGATCTGTTGCGCCAGGCCGGCGGACGGGCGTTCTGGGCGCATCCGCTCGTATTTGAATCTGATCCCGACCGGCTGGACGCCTATGTGGCGGAGCTGAAAACCCTGGGGCTGGATGGCCTCGAAGCACTGTACGCCCCTTTTTCCGAAGCCCAACGCGCGGATCTGCGCAAACTGGCCGCAAAACACGATCTGCTCGTCAGCGCGGGCACCGATTTTCATGCGGAGAACGGTGTGGGCGCGGGGGCCTGGGGCATCGCCATGCCGCGGGCTGACTGGGTCCGATTTCGGGAGGCAGTTCTCGCCGGCCCGAACTTTGAGGCCGAGGCCGTGACGCCGCAACCGGCCCTGGCCGGCGCGGCGCCCGCAGCCGGCCAGCCTGCCGCCGCGCCCCATCCTTTCCGCCGTCGCTCCTACGTCCTCCGCATCTTCCTGCCTACGCTCATCGCAATCGCTCTGCTGCTGGCCGCGATCTGGGGCATCACGCTGCCATCGTTCGAGCGCACTCTGCTGGATCGCAAGCGCGAGTTGATCCGTGAATTGACCAACTCGGCCTGGAGCATCCTCGCCTCGTATGAACGAGACGAGCGCAACGGGTTGCTCACCCGCGAGCAGGCGCAGGAGTTAGCGAAGGCGCGCATCGAGTCTTTGCGCTATGGACCGGAGGGCAAGGACTATTTCTGGATCCAGGATCTCCAGCCGCGGATGATCATGCATCCGTATCGGAGCGATTTAAGCGGCCAGGATGTGAGCGCCTTCGTGGACCCGCGCGGTGTGCCGATCTTCGTTCAGTTCGCTAATCTGGTGCGCCAGGCCGGGGAAGGCTACATCGACTATGTCTGGCAGTGGAATGATGACCCGCAACGCCTCGCGCCGAAGGAGTCGTATGTCAGGGGCTTTGAACCCTGGGGCTGGGTGATCGGGACGGGCATCTACATCGATGATGTGAACGCTGAGATTGCCAGGATCGAGCGGGGCGTCGTCTACACGTCGCTGCTCGTTTCCGGGGCGGTGGTGCTCCTTCTGCTCTTCGTCCTCCAGCAGAGCTTGCGGATCGAGCGCGAGCGACAGGCGGTCATGGATTCCCTGGGCGAGTCCACCGAGCGTTATCATACTCTGGTCGAAGCCACCACCGAAGGCACCTTGCTCGTCCTGGACGACCGCTGCCGTTACGCCAACCCGACCTTTCTGAATATGCTCGGCTATACGGCCCGCCAACTGGAGTTCCTGGAGCTGGCCGATGTGCTGCCGCGGGAACCGGATAACTCGGCCATCTGGGCGCGGGTGCGCGGGGAAAGCGCTGAGCCGGCGTCTTCCGACGGGCCGTTGGAAGGGTGCCTCGCGCGTCGCGATGGCAGCCTGCTGGAATGTCTCCTGGCAATCAATCCGATCCAGTTTGCCGGCCAACCCGGCTTCATTTTGTTGGCGAAGGATTTGGCCCGGCAACCGGCCGCCGTGAGCGACGACGGGCTGGCCGTCGCTGCGCACGCTGCGCCGGTCGGCATCTTCCGGGCGCGGGCCGTCCGGCGCGGGGTCATCGTGGATATTAACCCGGCCGGCCGCGCGTTGCTCCCGCGTCTGCCAGCCACCGAAGCCGCTCAGCCGGCGTTGGCGGACTTCTTCTCCGAGCCGGCGGAGTACGAGCAGTTCCTCCAGACATTGCTGGCTGAAGGCGAGATACGGGGCCACGACCTCCACATTGAAACCGGCGACGCCGCATCGCGCGCCGTCTCCCTCTCGGCGCGAGTGGTGCGCGATGAACAGGGCCGGCCGGCCTACATAGACGGGCTGCTGGAGGATGTCACTGCGACGCGCAGGCAGGAAGCGGTGCGCGCGGCGCTGCTGGATCGCCTCCAGGCGTCGCTGCTGTTCCTCCACGAGCCGCTGGCTAACCTGGGGCGCGACGCACTGATCTGCCGGCTCGACACCAGCATTGCGCAGCTTGCCAGGCTGATGACCGCACGACAGGTCACAGCGGCGCTGGTGACTAGCGAGAACGGCGCAATCATCGGCATCGTTACGGACCACGACCTCCGCGCGCGTGTGTTGGCAGAGGCCGCGGACCTGAGCGCCCCCGTCCATACGATCATGAGTTCGCCGCTGACCAAAATCCCTGAGAGCGCCCTCATGTACGAGGCCCTCATGCGGATGGAAGAGAAGGGTGTGCGTCACCTCGCCGTCGAAGACCGGAACGGCCAGATCGTTAGCGTCATCGACAGCAAGTCGTTGGTGCAGTTCCCGCGTTACGGCCCGATGGTTCTGACGCGCGAGATTGGGCGAGCCGGTGCGCCCGACGCGGTGGCGGAGCATTGCGCACGCTCTTCACCGTTGGCGAAGAGCTTGCTCGACAGCAGCGCAAGGCCGCGTCATGTTACCCACATGCTGACCTCGATCTGCGACGCGGCCACCGAGCGGCTGATTCAACTGGCCGTGGCCGAGCTTGGCCCGCCGCCCGCCGCCTTTGCGTTCATCGCGATGGGCAGCCAGGGCCGCCAGGAACAGACTCTGCTGACCGATCAGGACAACGGTGTCATCTATGCGCCGAGCGATGACGCCGATCCGCAGGCGATGGCCGGTTATTTCCTGCGCCTGGGCGCGCAGGTGTGCGACGGACTACAGCGCGCCGGTTACGCGCTCTGCCGCGGCAAGGTGATGGCGAGCAACCCGCGCTGGTGTCGCTCGCTGCCCGACTGGATCCGGGGATTCAATGAGTGGTTGAGCAAGTCCGAGCCGCAGGAGATTATCGACTTCAGCATCTTCTTTGACTTCCGCACCGTTTACGGCGACGCGGAGTTGACGCACGCCCTGCGCAGCGCGATCCACACGTCGTTGCGGGATCAGTTGCCCTTCTTCCATCTGTTTGCGCAGAACGCGCTGCTGTTCAAGCCGCCTTTCCGGCTGCCGGGCAACATCTATTTGAGCGGCGGCGCGACGGAGCACGCGGGGGAGATCAACCTCAAAGACGCCATGATGCCTATGGTTAGCTTCGCTCGCCTGTACGCGCTGCGCCATCAGATCAATCAGACGCACACGACGGAACGGATCGATGCGTTGACCGAGCGGGGCATCATCCTTCCCGCCAGCCGTGACGAGATCGTCGCGGCCTATGACTTCCTGATGGAGCTGCGGCTGGGCGCCCAACTCGCCGCCATCCAGGCCGGCCGGCCGGCGCAAAACGTCATCCACCCCGGCAAACTCGGCCATATCCAGCGGGAGCTGCTCAAACAAGCCTTCGCCCAGATCACCGCCGTGCAGAAGAAGGTCAGCTACGATTTTCCTGGGGGCGTGTAGCAACGGGTGCGCTGTCCGGGATCAAGGCTCGCGCCGCAACACAGGAGAGCGGCGGGTAGCTCGCCAATCCGCAGGTTCAGGGGGACGCCCAGCTTCAAGAGGGGCTGTGTGGCGTCCGCCAGCCGGGTTGAAACACCGACTGGCGAACCTGAGACGGCGCTGCGACAGGCTTATGCGACGGGCGGCGCTCCCTCGTCTGCCGGCAACTGGGGGTCTGGCGCGGGCCTGCCTGGCGGTGCGTCGTCGCTCATGAAGGATTTGAACGCCTTCATCAGCTCGAGCGGAACCGGGAAGAGGATCGTCGAGTTGCGTTCGACTGCGATTTCGGTAAGCGTTTGCAGGTAGCGCAACTGGATTGCCGCGGGCTCCTGCGAGATGGTGCGGGCCGCGTTGGTCAACTGCCGCGACGCCTCGAATTCGCCCTCCGCGTGGATGATCTTGGCGCGCTTCTCACGTTCGGCCTCGGCCTGCCGGGCCATCGCGCGCTTCATCGTGTCGGGCAGCTCCACGTCCTTGACCTCCACGATGCTCACTTTGATGCCCCACGGTTCAGTCTGCTCGTCTATGATCTGCTGCAACCGACTGTTGATCTCATCGCGGCGCGCCAGCAGGTCATCCAGCTCGGACTGACCGAGCACCGAGCGCAGGCTCGTCTGCGCGATCTGCCACGTCGCGCGGCGGTAGTCCTCGACCCGCACAATGGCCGCCGACGGATCGACCACGCGGAAGTACGCGACCGCGTTCACCTTGACGGTCACATTGTCTCGGGTGATTGCCTCTTGCGCGGGCACGTCCAGCGTGATCACGCGCAGGTCGACCTTCACCATGCGATCGACGATGGGGATGATGAAGAAGAGGCCAGGCCCCTTCGCGCCAACCAACCGCCCCAGGCGGAAGATAACGCCGCGCTCGTACTCCTGCACCACCTTGATCGCAGAACTGGCGACCACGGCGACGACCAGGACGATCGCGCCCAGGGTTAACAACGTGCTGAGGAATCCTCCGAAGAACATCTTACGCCTCCAAATGAGTTGCGAGAATTATAGCGCAATTTGCCACAGTCGTTAAGAGATTCATTTGACGAGTCCTTTAGCGTCGTGATATCATGCGCATATGACGTGGGTCATTGAAGCCCTCCCTCTCGGCTTTCCGGAGCGGAGGGTTCTTTTTTCCAGGCCGAGTTTCAGAGAGCAGCCGCTGTCATGCAAGTAGGAATCGACGCCAGACTCGTTTACTACACCCGGGCCGGCATCGGCGAATACACCCTCTGCCTCACCCAGGCTTTGGCCGATGCGTATCATGATGACCGCTTTGTCCTCCTGCAGGACAAACGCCAGCCGCAAAAGCTGATCCGCGCCAACAATGTCGACGTAGCGCACACGCGCGTCCCAAGCCACCATCGCGCCGAGCAGGTTCTGTTGCCCTGGGTGGTGGACCGGCTGAATGTCGACGTCTTTCACAGCCCGGACTTCATCCCGCCGCTGCGCTACAACGGCAAGCTGGTCATCACGATCCACGACCTGGCCTTCCTGATTTATCCGCATTTCCTGACAAAGGACGCGGCCCGCTACTACGGCCAGATCGACCGCGCAGTCCGCCGAGCGAATCACATCATCGCGGTCTCGCAGAGCACGAAGAACGACCTCGTGCGCATGCTCGGCGCGCCGGAAGACAAGATCACGGTCATCTACGAGGCCGCCGATCCGCGCATGGCCCCGATGAAGCGGGACGACGCGCTCCAGCGCGTGCAGGCGCTTTACGGCATCCCGGACGAGTTCATCCTGTTCGTCTCGACGATTGAGCCGCGCAAGAACGTTGGCGGCCTGCTGCGCGCCTACCGCCGCCTGCGCGATGACTATAAACTGACCCCTGCGCTTGTGCTGGCCGGTTCGCCCGGGTGGTTGAGCGACGACATTCACAAGATCGTCGAGCAGCTCGATTTAAAGCAGCACACGTATTTCCTCGGCCGCGTCGAGTCGACCGACTTGCCGTCGCTTTACAACGCCGCGCAGTGTCTCGTCCACCCAGCCTTTTATGAAGGTTTCGGCCTGACCCCGCTTGAAGCGATGGCCTGCGGCACGCCGGTCATCGTGTCCAACGTCTCCAGCCTGCCCGAAGTGGTGGGCGACGCCGCGCTCCTGGTCGACCCGCAGCACGACGAGGAGATCACGGTTGCGCTCTGGCGGATTCTGACCGACACAGACCTGCGCGAGTCGCTCCGCAGGAAGGGTTTGCAGCGCGCCGCGGCCTTCTCGTGGCGCCGCGCCGCGGAGCAGACAATGGCCGTGTATCGCCGGTTGGTGGCGTAGTGTCCCGACTCCTGGTTCTCGCGCCGCAGCTTCCCGTCCCTCCGCAGGCGCTCACCGGCAACGTTCAAGGCACCACGATCCGCAATTTCAACCTGATCGCGGGGCTTTCGCAGCGCCACGAGGTCGACCTTGCGACGTTCCTTGCCCCCGGCAACGCGCCCGAATCCGTGGACCTGCTCAAGCCCTACTGCCGCAACATTCTGGCCCTGCCGCAACCGGCGCGCCCGCTCTCCGAACGCGCCCGCGACACGCTGCTCAAGGCCGCCCCCGACATGGCGCTCCGGCTGCTTTCTTACGAGATGGATGCGCGGCTCGGCGAGTTGGTCCAGCGCGGCGGCCCGTATGATGTGCTGCAAATCGAAGGCATCGAGATGTCGCCGTACATGCCGGGGGTGCGTCGGGCGTACGCCTGGCCCGGCAAGCGGCCCTTCGTCGTCTACGATGACCACAATGCCGAATACGTCCTCCAGCAGCGCGCGTTTGCGACAGATGCTCGCCGGCCGCGGCGTTGGATTGCGGCGGCCTATTCCCTCGTTCAGTGGCGCAAGCTTGTCGGCTATGAACGTCGCGTATGTCGCGCGGCGGATCGGGTTGTCGCCGTGTCCGACGTCGACCGCGACGCGTTGCTCCGCCTCGACTCCTCGCTTGATGTAACGGTCGTGCCCAACGGCGTCGATCTCGAATTCAACCGCCCCCGCGCGGTCGCGCCCAGGCCCGACATGGGATCGCGCGCGCTCGTCTTCACGGGCAAGATGGACTACCGCCCGAACATCGACGCGGTGACGTGGTTCGTCGACGCGGTCTTCCCGCTCATCCGCCAGTCCGCCCCCGATGCGCGCTTCTGCATCGTCGGCCAGCAGCCGCACCCGCGTGTTGCGGCTCTGGCCGAGCAACCCGGGGTGGTCGTCACCGGCCGCGTGCCCGACACGCGCCCCTACATCGCGGGCGCAGCCGTCTACGTCATCCCTTTGCGCATCGGCGGCGGCACGCGGCTCAAGGTGCTTGAGGCGATGGCGATGGGGCAGGCGATTGTGTCGACGCGGCTGGGGTGCGACGGTTTCCCGTTCGTCGACGGCGAGGAAGTCGCCTACGGCGACTCGCCCGCCGTCTTCGCGCAGCAGGTTCTCGACCTGATAGCGAACCGCGCGCGCGCGGCCGAGATGGGGCGCAAGGCGCGCGCGTTTGTCGAAGCGCACTACGGCTGGGACGCGCTCGTGCCAAAGCTGGAGGCGCTGTACCCGTGAGCGGGCGTAACATGCGCCAAAGCGCGCGCCTGGCCCTGCTAAGGGCGGCAGGCGCGGCATACGTAAAGCCAGCGCGACCAGGCGCGCCGCAGTCCGTCCTCCTGATCCGCCCGGATCACCTCGGGGACGTCCTCCTGCTGACGCCCGCGCTTCACGCGCTGCGACAGGCGTTGCCCGCCGCGCGTCTGACGTTGCTGATCGGGCCGTGGTCCGCGGCAGCAGTCGCAGACAACCCCGACATCGATGCAGTTGAAACCTTGCCATTTCCTGGCTTCGAGCGCAAGGCCAGGGGCAATCCTCTCGCGCCGTATCGCTTGTTATTCAGCGTGGCAAAGGAACTTCGCGGCCGTTTTGACACCGTCGTCGTCCTTCGCTACGATCACTGGTGGGGCGCGTGGCTGGCTACCGCGGCCGGAATTCCGCGCCGCATCGGTTACGCCATCCCGGAAACGCAGCCCTTCCTGACCGAGGCCGTTCCGTATGAAGCAGGCCGGCACGAGGCCCTGCAAAACGCGCGGCTGCTCGAACGACTCGCGCCGGGGATCGCAGGCAGTCTGGGACCTTCGCGCTTCAATGTGAGCGATGCGGACCGCGCATGGGCTGCCGCGCGGCTGTCCGCCTGGGAAAACGCGCAGGGGGAGCAGCCGCCGCGGCTGCGCGTTGCCATCCATCCCGGCGCGGGCGCGGCCGTAAAGCAGTGGCCGGTCGAAAACTGGGTTGCTGTGGCGAACGCGCTGCATGCGGAAGCCGGCGCGGCAATCATTCTTACGGGCGGACCGGGCGAGCGCGATCTGACCGCCGCCATCGCCGCGCAGACGCGCGCGCCGCACCTTGACCTGGCCGGCGAGACTTCGTTCGGACAACTGGCGGCCATTTATGCCGCCTCTGACCTCGTTCTCGGCTCAGACTCCGGGCCGCTGCACCTGGCCGTGGCCGCGGGCGCGAAGACTGTCCATCTTCACGGCCCGGTCCCGGCCGCAAAATTCGGGCCGTGGGGCAGTCCTGCGCGCAACGTCGTTCTAAGCTCGCCGTTTCTCTGCGCGCCGTGCGACCGGCTCGACTGGCCGCCCGCCGCGCTGCCGCTGCATAGCTGCATGGCCGCGATCCGCCCGCAACAAGTCATTGACGCCGCGCTGCGGCTGATCAGGAGCAACCTATGACATCCACCCCGATGCTAACCGTCATTGAAGAAGATAAGCATTGGTGGTTTGCCTCGCGCACGCGCGCCATTCTCGCCTATCTCGACCGCTACATGGGGCCGGGCCGAGGCCGCCGCGTGCTCGACGTCGGCTGCGGCGCGGGCAACATGATGCACCATCTCGCGCATTATGGAACCGTCGTCGGCGTAGATAACAACCCGAAGCCGTTGGAGGTGGCCCGGCAGCGCGGCCTGGATGCGCGGCAGGGATCGGGGGATGGTCTTCCCTTTGAGGATGCGGAGTTCGATCTGGTCAGCCTGTTGGACACGGTGGAGCACGTGCCCGCGGAAGGGCAGGTCTTCTCCGAGTGCAACCGCGTGCTTAAGAAGGGCGGCAAGTTGCTCGTCACCGTGCCCGCGTTCATGTTCCTGTGGAGCAGGAACGACGTTATCAACATGCACCAGCGGCGCTACACAGTGCCCGAGCTGCGCGGCAAGCTGGAAGCCCACGGCTTCCGCGTCCTGTGCATCTCCTACAATAACTTCTTCATCTTCCCGGTCGCCGCGCTTTTCATCCTGCTGCGTCGTGGCCGCGCGGAGCCGGAGCTGGCCTCCCCGCACTTCGATGAGGACGCGTATCAGGTGGAGATGGAGCCGGCCTCGCCGCTCGTGAACTCCGTTTTGACCCTTGTGGGCAAGATCGAAGTCGCGTTGCTCAAGCGCCTCTCGCTGCCCTTCGGCACGTCGATCATCGCCATCGCGGAGAAAAGGTAAGGCCGACCGCAGGTCGTCCCTATTGCTGCCAGTCCATCTCGAGCAATCGCGCCAGGTCCGCGGCCGTGTGCGAGCCGCGCACGCGCACGCGCCTTAACTCAAAAATCTCGTCCAGCGAGTGCTCGACCCCCTGCTGCGTCGTCACCCCGCCCCAGAACCCCGCCGAGCGAAACACGGCGATTGCCTGCGCGTCGTACTTGCCTGAAGGATACGCCACCCAGCGCGGCGTCTGCCCCAGGCGCGCCTCGATCGCCTCTTTGCTCCCCAGCGCCTGCCAGACCAGATAATCGATCGACTGCCCCGCCAGATTCGGATGGTTGCGGCTGTGCGAGCCGAACCGCATCCCCGCGGCCGCCATCTCCTCGATCTGCGCCCACGTCATGTATTCCGGCCGTTCCTCGGTTACGAAATCCGTGATGATGAAAAAGGTCGCCGGGTAGCCGAATTCCTTCAACACGGGGAACGCGTTTTCGTAGTTGTCGCGATATCCATCATCGAAGGTCAGGATGACCGGCTGCGGCGGCAGCGCGCGCCCCTGCGCCAGCGCGTACAACAGATCGTCCAGCGTGACCACGTTGTATCCACCGTCTTTGAGCTGCTGCATCTGCTCGCGGAACCGCTCCGGCGTGACGGAGAGGTCCTTGCGGTAGGCATCTGCGCCGCGCGGCGGCTGCGAAATGTAGTGGTACATCAGGATGGGGACGCGCGCGGTTCGCGCTTCCCCGTCGGGCGTGGGGCCGGGGGTGGGCGTGGCAGTCGGCGTGAGCGTCGGCGATGCGGTCGCGGTTCGCGTGGCCGTAGGTGTTGCGGTTGATGTGGGCGAAGCGGTCGCTGAGGCAGTCGGCGGCGTAGTCTCGGTCGGCTGCGGCGACAGTGTAACTGTGGCGGTGGGTGGCTCCGTCGTCGGTGTTGCGGTTGGCGAAGGCGGCAGCGCGGGCGCCACAGGCGCGCAGCTAACAACCATCCATGCGCATAGCAGAATTGTCGCGCAAATGCCTGCTTTTTGCGCGTATCGTAACGGAATTATGTGCGTTGATAACACAGGGGCAAGAATAGCCGAGAGCCGGTCGAGTGTCAAAACAATCCGCCTTGTCTTGTTGCATGGTTGAGAGCGTCCGCAAAAACTCCCGTAACAAAAGCTATGGTAAAACAGCACTCTGTGCGCGTGGATTTGATCCGCCTCTCTCGCATTAAGATCATTTGACTTTTTGCAACGGATCATGTACAATCATATTGCGGTTACATAGGCGCTTCACTCTGACCCTACTATAGTGCTTTTCGCCCCCCACTGCCATCGGGCTGCTGGCAGTTTGGGCTTGCCGCGTGCGCCCATACACTGAGGAGATCCAATGTTTCGAGAACAGATCCGCAAACATTACGACCATCTGTC
>CAZPTI010000077.1:0-7314 GCA_964588925.1 uncultured Anaerolineales bacterium
CGCGCGGATCGGTCTTCGCGACCCGGAAGCCGAGGCGGTCCCACGCGGGATCGCGGCGCCCGTTCTGCACCGGGACCGGTTGGGCGAGGACTTCCGAGCCGGCGGTGGCGATCGGGTAGCCTGCCTCATCCAGCGCCGCCATGATGGCGCCGGGGGTCACGAGCGCCGGGTCATACGACATGGCGACCATGCGGAAGGCGGAGCTGGCAACGATGTCCGTCACGCCAGGGAGCTGGCTGAGGACGTCTCGCACCTTCAGGGTGTGATGGTCGGCCCACAAACTGGGCACGTTGAACTGGACCTTCTCCATGATGGGCGTACCTCCTTCGGGTTGGAGCTTCTGTTCGGGGATGGAGGAGGCAGCCGTCATAGCCGCCTCGACTTGCGGTAGGCCGGCGAGCTCGCGCCGGTGTTCGAGATAGATTTCGCAGAAATCGCAGGTGATATGTATTGGCGCGCAGCAGCACGGGCTGCCCGCGCACTGCTCCCAGCACGAGCGAGCGCCCATCAGGGCGGCGTCAAACGGCAGGGTGCAGTCGGCGCAGGCAAGGTTCCACCCGGCCAACCGGGGCGACCCGTTTGCCGTCGCCAACAACTCCTGCCTGATTTGCCAACACGTCTTCACGATGGTATCCCGGTGATTGTGCGAGGTTGGATCGGCGGCTGGACGCCGTTGCCAACATCGTGCAGTTTTGCACGGACTCTGCTGTTTGGCTATGACGCATATCATCTTACGTGAAAAACATCACGCACGCGCCGTTTTTCGATAACAAAGAAAGCGCCTGACTCGCGTGGAACACGAGTCAGGCGCATCATCACCTGGCGGGGGTGCAGGCCCCCATCAGCCTGCGGTTATTGATGTCAACATACTACTGCGCCAGTATCTCAAATATGACGCGCGTCATGTTCCAGGGTGTGGTGAAATTCTCAAGATAGCCCTTCCTTTGCGCAATATAACGCAAAGCAAATGTAGGGATCACCACACCAAAGGTCGCACATGCGTGCTAACATTGCGCTTCTGCCGAAGAAATCCCCAGGAGTTTGCCATGCTGCAACCTGACGAGGCCGTGATCGGCTCGGACGAGGGCCGTCCGGGCTGGCAACGCAAGGCCGCCCTCTTCCTCTCCAGCCAGGGCCTGTCGCTGTTCGGGTCGATGCTCGTCCAGTACGCGATCATCTGGCACATCACGCTGACAACGCAGTCAGGCATCGCGCTGACGCTGGCGACCATCGCCGGTTTCCTGCCCCAGATCGTCATCTCGCTCTTCGCCGGCGTCTGGGCCGACCGCTACCCGCGCAAGCGGCTGATCATCCTGTCCGACGCGCTCACTGCGACAAGCACGCTGCTGCTCGCCGTCATCTTCCTGCTCGGCTACCGCGAGTTGTGGTTGCTCATCGCGGCGCTGGCCGTGCGCGCGGTCGGCGCAGGCATCCAGGCGCCCGCCGTCAACGCGTTCCTCCCGCAGATCGTGCCGCAGGAGCGCCTGCTCAAGATCAACAGCATCAACGGCACGATCCAGCCGTTCATCTCGATTGCCGCGCCGCTCCTTGCGGGCACGCTGCTATCCGTCGCCAGCCTGGAGTCTATCTTCTTCATCGACGTGGTCACGGCTGCGCTCGCCATCGGCCTCCTGCTGATCCTGCGCGTTGCGCCCCACGTCCGCGCCGCCGACCGACAGAACGTCGGCTACTTCGACGACCTGCGCCAGGGGTTCCGCTACATCGGCGGCCATCCGTCGATCAAGCGGCTGTTCGTCTTCTTCGGCTTCGCCTTCTTCCTGGTGACGCCGGTCGCGTTCCTGTCGCCGCTGCTCGTCGCGCGCTCCTTCGGCGAAGAAGTCTGGCGGCTCACCGCCAACGAGATCACCTTCTTTGCCGGCTCGATTATTGGCGGCGTGGTTATGACTGCCTGGGGCGGATTCAAGAGCCACTTCAAAACCATCGGCTTTGCCTGCGCGATCTGGGGCGCGCTGTTCGCCGCGCTGGGGCTGGCCGGCAACTTCTGGATTTACCTGGCAATCATGGTTCTGGCCGGCATCCCCATGCCGATGTTCAGCGCGCCGGTGACGACCCTTCTGCAGGAGCGCGTCTCCGCCGACATGCAGGGCCGCGTCTTCGGCGTCATGCAGCTCATCACCAGCGCGGTCATGCCGCTCGGCATGGTCATCTTCGGCCCCCTCTCCGACACCGTGTCCATCGAGCTGCTGCTCGTCATCTCCGGCGCGCTGCTGGTGATCCCCGGCCTGGCAATCTACCTCAGCCGCGACGATTTCCACGGCCTGCGCGCGCTGATCGACTGCGAAGCCCACCCTGAAGAGTGTCTGGAGGCGCAGGCGTAGGATTAACGGGTGCCCGTCGCCTGCCAGTTCTCCAGCAAGGCAAACGCGCGCCAGTGCGCCAGGTGATACGACGGCCATGTGCGCCCGCTGTCGTCGCTGCGCAAGTCGGAGCGGCGCTGGCTCAAATGCTCCTCCACCCACTGTTTCGGCGTGCCTTGCAGTCGTTCCACGCCTGCTATCAGCGCAGGAATCGCGTCATCCGATAGCGTGGTCAGATAGTTCGTGTCGATCAACTCGTAGTCCGTATTCGCGTATTGATAACGGAACGCGCCTGCACCCAACAACTCATACCGCCGGATATTCTGCCGCGCGATAAACCCATCCACATTCATCACATCCAGCGTCCCCACAAACCCAATGCACGCGACCACCAGCCCGATCGCGAACCGCCCCGGCTTCAGCCACAGCGTCACCAGGAACCAGCCGAGCAGCAGCGCCAGCCATATCATAAACACATGCGGGTAGACGCGCGCCTCCGTGAACCCGTACGCTTCCTCATACAACAGCAGCCGCTTGAACGCGCTCACCAACATCACCACAGTCAGCCCCACCGTGATCGTGCTCGACACGTTGAAGATCGCCCCCTGCCGCTCCGTCTCTCGCCGCGTCAACGACCCCAACGCCAGAAGCATCCCCAGCACCAGCACAGACGTAACCACCAGCTCGCCAAACCCGCGCCGCGCGTACTCCGCATAAGTCACGTTGCCCAGGTCGATGTTCAACTGCCCGCCAAACAGGTACGGAATCTGGATGACGACGAACGCCGCAAAGAGGACGTTGACCGCATTCAGCACAACCGCCGATTCGGTCAGCCCCACCATCGACGGGACAGCGAAAGACGCGGTGCGCAGATTCGCATCGTCAGCGTGCTCCTCCCGCCACACGAGATACGCCAGCCCGCCGAGCAGCAGGAACCCCACGAACAGGGCCACCGTGCCGTGGATCGTCAGGCGGCGCACAAAATCAACGAAGTCCACCGGCAGCAGGCGGCGCAGCACCTCCGCAAACATGAGGTCGGCGGACGAGAGGATCAGCGCGAAGATGATGACCACCGGGCTTGCCAGCAGCACGCCCCGCGCCAGCGGCAACCACGCCTTGCCCCGATCCCCCTGCCACACCTGCGCGCCCTCTCGCGCGGCCAGCCGGCTCGCCTGCGCACCGCGCAATCCGGCCATGACCGGCGCGATCACCGGCGACAACGCGAATCCCGGCAATCCAACCCGGTGCAGCGGCTCGCGCAGCAGGTAAACCGCGATGACGCCCAACAACAGCAGCACCGCCACGACATTCAGGAACGTCACGAAGCCATTGGCGCGCACGGCGACCATCGCGCCGAAGAAGAGCAGCGGCGCGAAAACCCACAGGTTCTGCCGCAACGGCGCGAGCCGTTCCCAGGTAAGTGTCAACGCCAGCGCGCCGAGCGTCAGCGCGACGAACAGCGGGAAACCGAAACCGAGCGGGTGATCGAACACCAGCCGGTCAAACACGACGCCGAGCGCAAGCCCGGCAAGCACGATGCGGACGGGATAGCGGACAGGCACAGGCAACCTCCACGACGTTTTGCGCCAGCATCGCGCCGGGGAGGGCCGCCGCTCAATCGCGCAGCGCAGCCAACCCGCGCACCTGAGTGCTTGACGCGCTGCGCGAGAGGCCGATAATGCTCTTCAGGTTCGTATCAGGTTCGTAGTAGGCGCTTCAGCGCCCCTGCGCGTCCAGTCTACGAAACGGGCGCTAAAGCGCCTACTACGAACCAGGAGACATACCGTGGAAGCGATCAACCTGCTTATTGTCGAAGACAACGCGCGCCTGCGCCCCGCGCTCGCCGAGGGATTCAACGCGACCGGCGCAGTCCGCGTCACGGGAGCATGCGACACGGGCGAAGCTGCGCTTGATTTATGTCTAGCCGACCCGCCCGACGCCGTTCTGATGGACGCGCAACTCGCCGGCCCCATGAACGGCATCGAGGCCGTAGTCGCCATCCGCCGCGAGCTCCCGCGCATGCCCGTCGTCTTCTACTCTATCCAGGACGACGACGCCTACTACCGCGACTTCCTCCGCGCCGGCATCCTCACCCACTTCGCCTACGTCCGCAAGTCGAACTACCTGCTGCCGTCCATGCTCGTCCCCCTGCTGCGCGATGCCATCGCGGGCCGCAGCTACATCGACTCGGAAATCGCCAGCCGCGTGCAGGAGGTGCGCCACCGCGACCGCCACGATCCGCTCGCCCTCCTCGAACCGAGCGAGCAACAGGTGGCAAAGCTCCTCGCGCAGGGGCTGACCAACGAGCAGATTGCCGCCAGGATGGGCTTCCGCGACAAGCGCACCATCAGCCGCGTGGCCGGTCAGATTTACGCGGCCTGGGACCTGAACCGCACTGCCACTGATGAAAAGATCGCGCGGACGCGCGCCTCGATCATCGCATCAACCGGCCGACTAATACGCTGGGACGACGACGGCAACGCCTACATCCTGGACGAGCGCGAGGAATGGGCGCGCTGGCAGCCATGAGCGAGACGCTTCGCGCCTGGGCGCTCATTTCCGTGTCGCTCTTCAACACGGTCATCCTGCTCTGGCTCGCCCTGACCCTGCTGCTCCACGCGGACCGCCGCGATCCCGGCGTTCTGCTCACGGTTGGCGGCTTCCTGCTTGGCAGCCTCTTCTTCGTCAGTCACTCTGCCCTGCTGCTCAGCCCTTCATGGGAGTTCACGCGCAGCAACACGCTCTGGCTCACCGTCGCGATGCTGCCCGTGCTGATCCTCCCCTTTGCGTGGTACGTTGTGCTGCTGCGCAACGCCGGCTACTGGACCGATGGAGGGAGCGCCTTGCGGACGCGCCACCGTCCCTGGCTCGCCCTGCTGACCGTCATCCTCGGCCTCGGTTTCATCGCGCTGGCGCTGCTCGGCATCCCGTACATCCCCGTCGTCACCGCGCTGACCGCCTACATCTGGCCGTTGCGCCAGCTTATCAAGACGCCCGTCTTCAACATCCCGCTCGTCGCGCTTGCCTACCCGCTCTACGTCCTGCTGTGCGTCGGCCTCTCGGTCGACACGCTGCGCGCGCAGATTGCCGGTAGCGCGCCCGTCGGCGGCAGCGACGCGTTCCGCCGCTCCCGCGCGCAGTTGATCGCCGCCAGCCTCGTCCTCCTGCTGGTCAGCGTTCTCGTCGCGGTGGCCGTCGTCTGGACCATCTCCAACACGCGCGAGGGCAACTACTACGTCCTCCGCGTCGACGACATCCGCACCATCGCCGCGTTCGACTTCGCCATTGCCCTGCTCATCGGCGTGGTCGCGGTGCTGCTCGGCCAGGCCATGACGCGCTACGAGCTGTTCACCGGCAAGGCGCTCCCGCAGCGCGGCCTCGCGCGCTACTGGGCGCAGGCGCTGGCGCTGGCAATCGGTTACGGCGTGCTGCTCGGCGGCGCGCTGGCGTTCGGCCTCGACCCGGTGTACGCCGTGCTGCTGACCGCGCTGCTGATGACCGCCTTCTTCGCCCTTCTCGGCTGGCGCGCCACGCTTGAGTGGCGGCAGGCGATGCGCGAGCTGCGGCCAATGGTGCGCAGCGAAGGCTGGTACGAGCGGCTCACTGCGCCACCGTCTGACCGTGAAGCCGACGACGACCCCTTCGCTGCGCTCTGCAAAGACGTTCTGGCCGCGCCCGTCGCTTACCTCCTGCTGACCGGGCCGCTGGCCGCCTTCGTGGCTCCTCGTTCCTATCCACCGGGTAGCCCCTTGCCGCGCAAGTCGTGGTCGGCCACCCCTGTCCTCTCGCCGCATACGCTTGCTGAACCTGTCTCGCCGGCCGAGTACGGCGGCGCATCATGGGTCATCCCCCTGTGGAGCGAGCGCGGCCTGACCGGCGCGCTGCTGCTCGGCGCGCGCGACGACGGCTCGCTCTACAGCGAGGAGGAGTTGGAGATTGCCCGCGCCACCGGCGAGCGGCTGATCGACGCAGCAGCCAGCGTCGCGCTCTCGCAAAAGCTTATGGCGCTCCAGCGTGACCGCATGGCGCAGACGCAACTGCTCGATCAGCGCACGCGCCGGGTGCTCCACGACGAGGTGCTCCCGCTGATCCACACCGCCATGCTGACGGTCTCGGCCGGCCAGGAGCGCGAGGTCGCGCTGCAACGCCTCTCCGAAGCGCACGCGCAAATCTCCGCCCTGCTGCGCGACCTGCCCGCCGCAACCACGCCCGACGTGGCGCGGCTTGGCCCGCTCGCCGCGCTGCGCAAAGCGGTCGAAGGGGAATTCAGCCAGTCGTTCGATGCGGTGACGTGGGAGGTTGACGAAGCCGCCGAGGAAACCGCGCGCCAGTTGCCCGCGCTCAAGGCGGAGACGCTTTACTACGCCGGGCGAGAGTTGATCCGCAACGCAGCGCGCCACGCGCAGCCGCAAAAGGGCGAAGGACGCACGCTCAAAGTAAGCGCGCTTCGCCCGGATGGACAGCTACGCGTGAAAGTGGAGGATAACGGCCAGGGGTGGGACGGCGTCGCGCCGCCGGGTCACGGGCTGGAACTGCATACCGCGCTCATGGCAATCGCCGGCGGCTCACTGACACTCAGCAATTGGTCAAAAACCGGGACCCGAGCCGAGTTGGCGTTACCCGTCGCGCTCAACCAGTGATAGAATGAGACAGACAGTCAGAAACTGGTCATGGCAGGACACGATGTCGAAATCCCGACAGGAGATACTGGATCTGCTGGCCGAATTTAGCCGTGCGCACGGGGAAGAGTACGGTCTCTTGCGCATGGGCGTCTTCGGCTCAGTGGCACGCGACCAAATGTCTGACACGAGCGATGTGGACATCGTGGTTGACCTGGCGCGCCCGAATCTGCTGACTCTGGCCTCAATGATGATCAGACTGGAGGAACTCCTGGGACGCCGGGTGGATGTCGTGCACTACCGGGGGATGGCAAACCCGTATCTTAAACGACGCATCGAGCGAGAAGCGGTATATGTGGGATAGACAACTTGTCCGA
>CAZPTI010000077.1:7414-17348 GCA_964588925.1 uncultured Anaerolineales bacterium
GACCGATTAACCGAGGGACGATTGCTCGTCCAGTACTCGCGAATCGATTGGCGCAGCATTATGCGGATGCGCGATGTGATCAGCCATCACTACTATAACTTGAACAGCGAAGTGGTGTACGGCGTCTGCAAGACCGACATCGAACCTCTGGAACGAGAAATCCAGGGCATGTTAGAGGACCTGACGCGGTAACGAAACCAATCAACCAGGAGCCAATCGGCTAAAACATCCGATCCGCCATCACAATCGCCTGCGCCACCTCCGTCAGCCGGCGGTTCGAGTCCTGGCTCTGCTTCTGCAGCCGCTTGAATGCCTCTTCCTCGCTCAAATCCAGCCGCCGCATGAGGATGCCCTTCGCCTTCTCCACCACCTTGCGCGCCTCCAGCGCCTCGCGCAGGTCGGCTACCTCGCGGCGCAGCGACTCGAACTCCTTGAAACGCGTCAGCGCCAGCGTGATCGCCGGCAGCAAATCCTCCTCCGCAACCGGCTTCATCAGATAGGCGGAGATGTTGGCCCGCGCCGCGCGCTCCACCAGTTGCGCCTCACTGTAAGCGGTCAGCAGGATGATCGGGATCGGCCGCGCCTGCGTGATCCGCTCCGCCGCCTCGATGCCGTCCATCACCGGCATCTTGATGTCGAGGATCGCCAGATCGGGGCGGTGGCGTTCCGCCAGTTGCACCGCCTCATCCCCGCGCGTCGCCTCCGCTACGACCGTGTGACCGAGCGTCACAAGCTGGCTGCTCAGGCTCAGCAGGCGGATGCTCTCGTCGTCGGCGATCAACACGCGCAGCGGATTCATTCTCGCCTCTACTTGTAGAACGTCACCGTGGCAGTCGTCCCGCCGCCCTGCCGGCTCTCCAGCCGCAGCGTCCCGGCCAGGTCCTTCTCGGCCAGCGTCCGCGCGATGCGCAAGCCCAGCCCCTTTGCCGTGGCAAGGTTGAAGTCCGGGCTTAACCCCTTCCCGCTGTCAGAAATGGACAGCGTGACCTGCGGCCCATCCTGGCTCAGGTCGATCAGCAGGTCGCACGGGTAGTAGCCGATGGGGAAGGCGTGTTCGAGCGCGTTGGACACCAGCTCATTGATGATGAGCGCCAGCGCGGTCGCCTGTTTAGAGGGGAGAAAGATCGGGGGCCCGTTGACCTCGGCCGCGATCCGCCGGTCGGGGCGGACGAAGTGCCGCAGGGAGATGTCGCACACCTGCTGCGCCAGCGCGGTGATGTCGGTCAGCCGCAGTTGTTCGAGCGACAGCAGCTCATGCACGGCCGCGATGCTCTTGATACGCCCCACGCTGTCCCGCAGGCTCTTGCGCGCCACGGGGCTGGGGCTGGCCGACATTTCGAGGCTCAACAGGTCGGCCACGGTTTGCAGGTTGTTTTTGATCCGGTGGTGCATCTCCTGCACCAGCGCGGCCAGCGCATCCGCGCGCCGCGCTTCCTCGCGCAGCCGCATGTTCTCCAACGCAAAACCGATCTGCGTGCCCACCGAGCGCAGCAGCGCCATCTCCGGCTCGCCGAGCGCCTCGTGCGTCCGCGCGCCCACGTGCAGCACGCCGAGCGTCCGTTCGCGCGCCAGCAGGGGCACGGCTGCGCACGCGCCCAGCCCGCTGTGCCGGTGACACCCCTCGCGCGCCACCTGCGCGTTCAGCGTGATGACCTCCTGCCCCTCGCCGTCCACCGCGTAGCCGACAAACCCGCACCGGCACTGGCCGGGGATCATGTCGGTCTCGGACGGTTCCAGCAGCGCGGGATCGCCCTCGGCCGCAGCCAGAACGTACTCGCCGTTGGCCTCATCGAGCAGGTAGATGCGCCCGCCGTCGAGGCACAGCACCTGCAACACCTGCCGCAGCGCCGCGCGAAGCGCATCGATCTCGTTGATAGACTGGTTGATGGCCGCGGAAACGGCGAAGAGCGCGGCAAGTTCACGCACTCGCTGCTGCTCTTCGCTGCCGCCAGAGTTACAAGGGATGGAAGGGGGAGATGGGGGCGCTGTCATGCCGGTCTGCCTTACCCTCACGGGAAGCTCGGTTCAGGGCGTTTTCCCCCAGCGGAGCGGGTTAGCCGCCGTCTGTCAGGAAGCCTGCTCGTCCTTCTTCGCCGCCTCAGCCGCAGTTGGGGCGGGCGCGGGCGGCTCCTTCGGCTCTTCCTTCGACGCCTCGCGGAACTCGCGGATGCTCTGGCCGATGGCGCCGCCGATCTGCGGCAGCTTGCCGACGCCGAACACGATCAGGACGATGACCAACAAAATGGCCCATTCCCAGCCACCGAGGTTAAACATTGCCGTTCTCCTTGCTTTGGTCTTGCGATTCCAGGCGCCGGCGCGCAGCCGCCGCGAGGAAGGAGTATGTCTTGTCTTGCCGGGCCGCATCGCTTTGCGCGGCTTCCAGCCGCCGCGCCAGCCGCCCCGCCACCTGCGCCGCCCACTCGTCGCCCGCTGCGTCCAGCCACCCGCTCATGATGTCGACTCGACGCGCGAAAGAGGCCAGCCCGCCCGACTCAGCGGGCGCGAGGTGCAGCACTTCGAGCCAGCCCACAAACGCGGGGTGATCGAACAGCGCCTCCGCTTCCTGCTCGTCAAACGCGTCGTCGGTCACGGCTTCGGTGGCGTCTTCGTCGCGCTCATGCGCGGCCTGCGCCTCATCCGACAGCCAGATCAGCGGCGAGAAGAGCCGGTAGCCGACCGGCATCGGCGCGCCCGCTTCCCAGTTACGCGCCAGCGCATTCGTCAGCGCCTTGCATGCCAGCGGCGGCGGCGCTTCGAGCAGCGTCGTGCCCGGCCCGCCTTCGTCTCCGCCCACCACGTGGACATACCCCACGCGCCGCGCGGGCGGAACGTCGTCCGCCTCCACCTCGAGCGAACCCGACGCATCGCGCAATCCGCCGGGGTCCTGGATCAGCACGGTGAAAAAGACGGTTCGCGCATCGGCCTCGTCCTGCCCGATGAACCACAAAAACTGGCTGCCGAGCATGTCGACCGGCGACATCAGCGCGCGCCAGCGCAACTCCGGCGCGTACCACGGCTCGCGGTGCGGGTCATGATCCGCGCGCTCTGACACGCCGCTGAAGCGCAACTTGCGCTCCCCGCGCTCGGCGATCGGGCGCAGCGTGGGCGGCAAATTCGGCGCAAGGCTTGCCAGGCCGCGCAACGCAGCCGGCGAACGCATCCGCGCCAGTTCATCCAGCGCGCGCCGCGCCACCCGCGCGTCCTCGCCCTGCGCCAGCATGCGCAGCAGCGTCGCCAGGTGCGGGCTCGGCTCCACGCTCGGCAGCGCGCCAAGCACCATATCGACCACTTCCGGCGGCTGCTGCGCCAGTTGTTCGAGGTACTCGACCACGCTCAGCGGCTCGTCGTCCATCGCGGCGATCAGCTCGGCCAGCGACTGCCGGGCCGCCGCATCCGGGTTGCGCAAACTCGCAATCAGCGCGTCGTCGATCGGCTCGCCGAGAAAACGTTCGAGCAGCGTGACCGCGGCTAACCGGGCCTGGTCGCTCCGTTCGCCCCCACGCGCCACAGCGCGCAGCGCGGGCACGACCTGCTCACGCGGCAGATGCCGCGCGACCTGGCCGAGTCCCCCGCGCAACTGCGGGTCGGGCGTATCGAGTAAGCTGATCAGATGGTGGAGCGCGGCGGGGCCGTACGCTGCAATGGCCTCGGCCCGCTGCTGGACGACAACCGGGTCTGTGATACGGCTCAGTTCAGCGAATGCCTCTTCCAGTGCCCGGCGCTGGAGCAGGCCGGTCAGCACCTTGGCTTCTCCGCTCATGCGGCGGATTATAACATAAGGAACGCTGGCAGTAGCAAACACCCGCCGCCGTGTAGCGCAGTTGCCTAACTTGCGCCGTCCGCCGGGGGCGTCGCGTTCCGTTTACCCCGCCTCCGCAACGCGCGGCGCAGCAGAAGCAGGGGGATCAGCAACACGAGCGCCACCAGCGCCAGCGGCACGCAGATCACCGCAGCCCAGATGGCAAAGTCGCCGAGGCCCCGCAGCACGTACTGGAGCGTGATCCGCGCCGAGTCGAACGTCTCCGTCGGATGCCACACAATGGGTGTCATGGTCGGCGTCACTGTAGGTGTCGGCGTGATGCTCGGCGTCGGCGTGACGGTCGGCGTGGGCGTGATTTGTTCGAGGTACAGGGTGATGGTCGAGTAGGCGGCGCGGTTGCTCAGGTAGTTCATCCGCCCCTGGATCGTCTCAATCTCGCCTTCGATTCGGCTCAACTCCGCGTTGACCTTGAGCGCCTCTTCGACGTTCTGCGCCTGGTCAAGGAACTCGCGCAGCCGCGCCTGCGTGGCTTGCAGGTTGATCAGTTGCGACTGGAGGTCGACATACTCCGCGGTCACGTCCTGCCCCGACGAGCGCTCCCATCGCACCTCGAGCGCCTGCCCACGCAACTGCCGCATCACGTCCTCGAACGCCTCAGACGGCACGCCGATCTTCATCGTCGCGGACTTGACCGCGCCCTGCGTGGACGTCTCAGTCGACAGCACGTAGCCCGCCGCGTCCAGCGCGATCTGCGTCGAGCGGTCGATGGCGCGCGTCAATTCGTCCACAACGATGTTCAGCTCGCCGTTCTTGATGATGCGGCGGATGCCAGGGGAGCCGCCGGGCTGGGGCGTGCCGTCGAGCAGCGGCAGGGCAGTCGGCTGATTGCCCACCTCGCCTGCGCCGCGCGGCTCTTCGACGGGCGCGGGCGGCATGGTGGGCGCCGGGGCCTGCGTTGGCGCGGCAGCGGGCATGGAAAGGGCTGCTGGCCCGGCCGTAGCGGCTGCCGACATGGGTGACTCAGATGGAGCAGAAGCAGGCGCGCCACAGGCAACAGCGGCCAGCAGGACGAACGCAAGCAGCGCGGCCAGGGCAGGGCCGCGGGGTGTGGGTTTCATATGCTCCTCCTCCGGGGATATGAACCGCCTGTCCCGATGTTAGCACCCCTTTTTGACGCTGACAAGACCCAACGGGTTTCGCGCTGCCTAAGCCGGACCGCCCGTCATCGGCAGTCGCGCACCGTTGATCGTTGCGGCCGCATCCGACAGCAGGAACATGACCGCGGCGGAGAGTTCCTCCGGCGTGCTCCAACTCGCGTTGCTCGCCGACGGCGCACTGAGCTTCGCGCGCTTCGCGTCAATGGCGCTCACCAGCAACAGGTTCGCCGTCACACCCGTGCCCTTCAACTCCTGCGCCAGCGTCAGCATCAGCGCCTCCTGCGCGGCCTTGCCCGCCACATACGCGCTATTCTTCGCGCCGGGCCGCGCGGCCAGCGGCGTTGACACCATCACAATGCGCCCCCACCCGTTCCGTTGCAGGTGCGGCGTGAAGGCGCGCAGCGCGTTGAACGTGGTCCGCGCATGCTGGTTCAGCATGAAGTCAAGGTCCGCAGGCTCCGTGTCGAGCAGCGGCTTGCCGCCCACCCAGCCGCCGACGAGGTGCAGCAGCGCATCAACGCGGCCAAAGCGCGCCGAGACTGCTTGCGCCGCCGCTTCCGTCGCCACTGCGTCCAGCAGGTCCACCACATGCGCAAACACGCGCTCCGCCGGCAGGCCGAGCGACGCCACAAGCGCAGCCAGCTTCTCCTCGCTCCGCTCCAGCAGCGCGAGATTCGCGCCAACAGCCGCCAGATCGCGCGCCAGCGTCGACCCCAGCGCACCAGACGCGCCCGTAATCACAACAGTTCGCCCTTCAATGTCCATTCAATTCCCTCCACGCTGCCATATCTTGCGAAAATCTGCGTAATCTGTGGAAGCGCCGCGTTTCGTTGACAGTCTCGCGCCGCCCGTGTTATCATGCGCCCGCCAGTTCGCCGCAAAGTGGCGACGAAACCGTCGCGCCAGGGTAGCAGCCGCGGGCCTGGGTTGTCGAACAGGCAGAGGCGCCATGCGAATCCTGACGGTCAGCGATAAGGTCGAGCCAGTCCTGTACGGTCCCCACATCCGGGACCGTGTGGGGCATGTCGATCTGGTGCTGGCGTGCGGCGACCTGCCCTATTATTACCTGGAGTACGTCGTCGGTCTGCTGGACGCGCCTTTATTCTACGTCCACGGCAACCACGATCAGGTGATCGCGCGCACCATGTCGGCAGTTCCGAGCGAAGGCAGCACGATCAGTTGGGGCACGAACCTGCACCTGCGGCCCGTGGAGCACCGTGGCCTGCTGCTCGCCGGGCTGGAAGGCTGCCGAAGGTATTCGCCGGACCGGCCCTTTCAGTACAGCGAGGCCGAAATGCGCTTGCAGGCAACGCAGCTAGGGCTGAAGCTCTGGGCCAATCGCCTGCGGTATGGCCGCTTCATTGACATCCTGATCACGCACGCGCCCCCGCGCGGCATTCACGATGACGAGGACGTGCCGCACCAGGGCTTCGAGAGCTACCTGTCGTTCATGCGCTCGCACCGGCCGCTGTTGTTGATCCACGGCCACCAGCACGTGTACAACCGCAACGCGACCACGATGGAGACACAGTTCGCGGACACGCTGGTCGTCAACACATACGGCTACCGCGTGATCGAGTTGGAACAGGACAAGAACCGCTGGCGCATTGCCAGCACCGCCGTCGCGTAGAAGTCGCCCGTTCGTAGTAGGCGCTTCAGCGCCGGGCGCTGAAGCGCCTACTACGAACCCAAGGAGTGCAATGACAACAGTCGCCGTCTTCGGCAGCTCCCGGCGAGAAGAATCCTCGCCGTACTGGAGCGAAGCCTGTACGCTGGGCCGCCTGCTGGCGACCGCCGGTTACGCCGTCCTCTCCGGCGGCTACGGCGGGAGCATGGGCGCGGTCAGCAAGGGCGCGGCCGAGTGCGGCGGAACGGTCATCGGCGTGACGTGCAGCCTGTTCGACCCGGTCCCCTGCAACGAGTGGCTCACGGAAGAGGTCAAGACGCGCACGCTGATCGAGCGCCTCACGACGATGATCGAGCGCGCGGACGCGTTCGTCGCGCTGCGCGGCGGCATCGGCACGCTGTCTGAAGTCACCCTCGTGTGGAGCCTGCTGCAAACGCGCTCGTTGCGCGATGCGCCGCTCATTTTGCTCGGCGCAGACTGGCGCGCAGTCGTCCAGTCGTGGCGCCAGCATACCGACCTCGGCGGCTCTATCGCCAACCTCGCGACGGTCGTCGACACGCCGGAGCAAGTCCTCCCCGCGCTTAACGCGCCCCCAACACCTCCCGGCCCTCCGCCCGTCGGGTAACCGGCCCGGGGCAGGAGGGCGATAACGCTCGTTCCCGGTGGTTTTATACTTCAAGGAAGCTGATTTCTTGAAGTTGCCTGGCTATTCATCGCTTGCGTTAAACAGGAGAAGGTTTCCAATGGCAGAAAAGGGCGTCACCCCGCGCGCGGAGGATTATTCGCGCTGGTATACCGATGTGGTGCAGAAGGCCGAGCTGGCGGATTACTCGCCGGTGCGCGGCTGCATGGTCATCCGACCGTACGGCTACACGCTGTGGGAGAACGTTCGCGACGCGCTGGACCGGCGCTTCAAGGAGACCGGCCACGTCAACGCGTACTTCCCGCTCTTCATCCCGATGAGCTTCCTGCAGAAGGAAGCGGAGCACGTCGAAGGCTTCGCGCCGGAGTTGGCCGTGGTCACGCACGGCGGCGGCAAGGAGTTGGACGAGCCGCTCGTCGTCCGCCCGACCTCCGAGACGATTATCGGCCATATGTACAGCCAGTGGGTCAAGTCGTACCGCGACCTGCCGCTGCTCATCAACCAGTGGGCCAACGTCGTCCGCTGGGAGATGCGCACGCGCCTCTTCCTTCGCACGACCGAGTTCCTGTGGCAGGAAGGGCACACCGCGCACGCGACCAAAGAGGAAGCCGTCGAAGAGACCATCCGCATGCTCGGCGTCTACACCGACTTCGCGGTCAACGATGCCGCAATCCCGGTGGTGCAGGGGCGCAAGAGCGAGCGCGAGAAGTTCGCCGGCGCAGTCGACAGCTACACGATCGAGGCGATGATGGGCAACGGCTGGGCGCTCCAGTCGGGCACAAGCCACTTCCTCGGCCAGAACTTCGCCAAAGCGTTCGACATCAAGTTCCTCAACCAGGCGAACGAGCTGGACTGGGCGTGGACGACCAGTTGGGGGCTGAGCACGCGGTTCGTGGGCGCCATCATCATGGCCCACGGCGATGACCAGGGACTCATGCTCCCGCCGAAGCTGGCGCCGTATCAGGTCGTGGTGGTCCCGATCTGGCGCAAGGACAACGAGCGCGCGGGTGTGATGGAGTACGGCGAGCGCGTTGCGAAGACGCTCAAGGCTGCGGGCATCCGCGTGAAGGTCGACAGCCGCGACGAACTGAGCGCGGGCTTCAAGTTCAACGACTGGGAGATGCGCGGGGTGCCGCTGCGGATCGAGGTCGGCCCGCGCGACGTGGAGCAGAACGCAGTGGTCTTCGCGCGCCGCGATATTCCGGGCCGCGACGGCAAGACGTTCGGCGTGAGCGTGGACGGCGTGGCGCAGGCCACGCAGGCCATGCTGGACACGATCCAGGCGGCCATGCTCGAACGCGCGACGAAGTTCCGCGAGGCCAACACGCGCACCGCGAAGAGCTATGACGAGTTCAAGCAGATCCTCGAAGGCGAAGGCGGCTTCATCCGCGTCCACTGGGCGGGCGCGGGCGAGGACGAGGACCGCATTAAAGAGGAAACGAAGGCGACCATTCGCTGCTTCCCGTTCGACGGGCAGGGCGACGAGGGGACGTGCTTCTACACGGGCAAGCCGGCGAAGGAAGTGGCGATCTTCGCGCGGGCGTACTAACCAGGATTACAGGATTTGCAGGATTGAGAGGATTCCACGCTTCCTAATCCTGCGAATCCTGGGAATCCTGTAATCCTGTTGAGTTCTCCAATCTGGCCGCGATCAGCTCTTCCATCCGCAGCACCGCTTCGTCAAGCGAATGGACCCGCGCCACGCAGCCGGGCAAATCCGGGCACGCGACAATCAGCAAATCTGTCTCCGGCTCGGCCTCGATCCACACCTCGCGCCCCATCACCTTCAAAACCCAACCGCCTTTGTCCATCTCCACCTCACATGAATCGATACGTGACGCAGGTTAGCTCCTCTGAAACGTCCCAGAGCCGCCTCGCAACCGCTTCGTCATATGACGCCGCGCTCGACTTGACCTTTTTCGGATAGCCGCGCTGGCCGAACAGGCCGGCCGGCCCGTAGTACTCGCCGCCCTTTGCTTCCGGCGAAGTGGCGGCATAGATCAGGGGCAACGCGCCCATCGCCGCAGTCTGCGCCAGCAGCCGGTTCGACACGTTCATCATAAACTGCCGCGCCTTCGACTCGGCCATCGTCGGGCCGACGGCCTGCAACCCCGTCGACGCGTAGCCGGGATGCGCGGCGAGCGCAGAACAGCGCGCGCCGGCCTGCTCGAACTTGCGCTGAAGCTCGTAGGTGAACAACAGGTTCGCCAGCTTGCTCTGCGCGTAGGCGCGGAAGTCGCTATAACGCTCTTCGCTGTGCAAGTCGTCGAAGTTGATCCGCCCGATGACGTGAATGCCGCTCGAAACCGTCACGACGCGGGAGTCGGGCGTGCGGAGCAGCAGAGGTAGCAGCAGCCCGGTCAGCGCGAAATGGCCGAGGTGGTTCGTCCCGAACTGCATCTCGAACCCATCGACCGTGCTCCGCTGCGGGATCGCCATGACGCCCGCGTTGTTGATCAGCGAGTGCAGGCGGCTCTGCGACCCCCGCACTTCCTCCGCAAAGCGGCCCACCGAGCCGAGGTCGGCCAGGTCGAGCGGCATCAGTTCAAGCTGCGCGGAAGGGACTTCGTCGCAGATGCGCGCGAGCGCCTCACGCCCCTTCGCCATGTTGCGGACGGCAAGGATGACGCGCGCACCGCGGTTAGCAAGCAGCTTACTCGCCTCAAACCCGAGGCCGCTGTTCGCGCCGGTGACGATGACGGTCTTGCCGTCCTGCCGGGGGATGTGTTGGGAGACCCATGCTTCGT
>CAZPTI010000078.1:0-17326 GCA_964588925.1 uncultured Anaerolineales bacterium
CAACAGCAATCCGATCAGGGCTGCGGCGAGAATGCGAGCGTTGCGGCTCATGCTTGGGTCGCGATCCTTAGAGGCAGGTCGGCAGTGGACCAGGAGTTACAGAGAGTGTAGCCGAAAGGGTGCGAAGCGTCAAATGATCTTTGACGCGGGATGCGGTTCACGATTTCGCGCGAAATCCCGTTCTGCTGCGCACGCGTAGCCGCGGTTATTCGTGTTGCGCACGCGCGGGTTGGAGGGCGCGGCCAGGCCCGTTTCCCGCATATCGAAGGCGCGGGAGAATGGGCCGAATGGATGGCAGATGCGGCGGATACAGGGGATTTTGCGCAGTTTCGCGCAACGACTTTCGCGCGAACGCGTCGATTATGGCGGGGATGGTGCGCACGCTTTCGCAAAAGGAGGTTAAGTCATGAGCCACGGGCGCGCAGGGTGGCAGCTATGCGTCCGGGATGTTAAGGAGCGGTAGCTTTTTTGTTCTACTATTTGCGCTATAGCACACCTGGTAAGCCGAAGTCAAGCGTTTTGACCACGAAAATTCTTCGCGTTTCAAACATTCACCCGCGCGAAAACGCAAAGCGCCCTTTGACGCGGGGTAAGCGCCGCGCTATGATAGCGCATTCAACCGCCGATCAAGGAGAGGCTATGCTTGAGGACTGCATCTTCTGCCGTATCGTGGCCCGACAGGCGCCGGCGAGCATCGTCGCGGAGACGGAGCTGGCGCTGGCATTTATGGACATTAATCAGGCCACCGATGGACACGTGCTGATCATCCCAAAGAAGCACGTGCCCGACATCTATGGACTGGACGAGGAAACGGCGGATGCTGTGTTCCGGCTGACGGTGGCGGTGGCGAAGGCCGTGAAGAAGGGGCTGCAACCGGATGGGCTGAACTTGCTCCAGGCGAACGAGCCAGCGGGGCAGCAGGAGGTATTTCACTTCCACAACCACGTGATTGCGCGTTACCACGGCGACCGCGATCGAATTCGCTTCGGTTGGAAGGCGGAGTTTCCGCCGCGGTCGCGTCTGGACGCGCTCGCCGAGACAATCGCGTCTATGCTGTAGGTTGAGCGGGTCTTCCGCAGATTACGCGGATTATGCAGATTACACGGAGGATTTTCTGCGTAATCTGGGGAAGACCGCAGGGAGTTTCAGTCCGGCTCGCGGAAGTTATCGCGGATGTTGGACCGCGCCCGATCCATGCGCTGGCGCATCCGGCCGCGCCAGTCGTCCTTGCCGACCGGCCCCATAATCCAGTTATATGTATGACGCTCGGTGCGCAATACGAGCGACCGTGCGCCGGCGAAGAAGAAACTGATCTTCGCGAGCAGCCGATCGAAGAAGCTCTTTGTAGTCGGTTCCGGCGGTACACCCCATTCCACTGCGGCAGCGCCCCACGTCAGCCCCGCACCGAACGCCACGAGCACGAGCTTGTCGCCAGGCCGCACCTTGCCCTGGCTGATCGCCTCGGTCAGCGCGATGGGGATGGAGGCAGCCGAGGTGTTGCCGTACCGCTCCAGATTGATGAAGAATTTGTCCAGCGGAAGGTTGAGGCGCTTTGCGGCGGACTCGATGATGCGCGTGTTGGCCTGGTGCGGGATGATCAGCGAGACATCGCCGATCTCCCAGCCTGCCTTGCGCACCACGTTCTCCGTGGCTTTGGGCATGACCGTCGTCGCAAAGCGGAACACTTCGCGGCCGTTCATCTTGATGAAGTGGCCGCCGTTGCTCACCGACTCGATGCTGGCAGGCTGACGACTGCCGCCGGCGGGCAGGATGAGCAGCTCGCCGCCCGAGCCGTCGCTGCCAAGTTCCGTCGCAAGCACCCCGCACCTGTCCGTACAGGCGCTCACTACCACCGCGCCCGCGCCGTCGCCGAAGAGCACGCAGGTGTTGCGGTCGGTCCAGTCGGTGATGCGCGACAGGGTTTCCGCGCCGATCACCAGGACGTTCTCCGCCGCGCCGCTCTTCACCGAGCAGATCGCCATGTTTAGCGCGTAGATAAAGCCGGAGCACCCTGCGCTTAGATCGAACGCGCCCGCGGCTGATGCGCCGAGCGCGTCCTGAACGATGCTGGCGGTGGAGGGAAACACATATTCCGGCGTGGCTGTCGCGACGATGACCAGGTCGAGCCGCGCGGGCGGCAAGCCCGCAACAAGCAGCGCATCGCGCGCGGCCCGCGCAGCGAGCAGCGCGGTCGTCTCGCGTTCGCTCCCCACAATGTGACGCGATTTGATGCCGGTGCGGCTCGTGATCCACTCGTCGGTCGTATCAACAATGCGCGCAAGCGCCTCGTTGGTCACGACCTTCTCGGGCACGCAACTGCCCCAACCGGTTATCTGGGCGTAGCGACCGCCGTTTGAACGCGAACCGTTGCTTCCATTCATTCCAGCCGCCTGAACACAACAGTGCCGTTGTGGCCGCCGAACCCGAAGGAGTTCGACATGGCGACGTTCACTGTCGCGCGGCGCGCTTCATTGGGCGTATAGTCGAGGTCGCAGAGCGGGTCCGGCGTCTCGTAGTTGATGGTGGGCGGGATGACGCCGTCGCGCATAGTGAGCAGGCAGAACGCGGCCTCAATCGCGCCGGCCGCGCCCATCAGGTGGCCCGTCATGCTCTTGGTGGAACTAATCGCGACCTTGTAAGCGTGATCGCCCAGCGCCAGCTTGATTGCGCGGGTTTCGCCTGCGTCGTTGAGCGGCGTGCTGGTGCCGTGCGCGTTAATGTAGTCGATGCCGGTGGGCAGCAGCCCGGCGTCTTCGATGGCTGCGGTCATGCACTCGGCTGCGCCGAGGCCATCCTCGCCGGGCGCAGTGATGTGGTAGGCATCCGCCGTGTTCCCGTAGCCGACTAACTCGCCGTAGATGCGCGCGCCGCGGGCACGCGCCTTGTCCAGCCGCTCCAGGATGACGACACCCGCGCCCTCGCCCATCACGAAGCCGTCGCGATCCTTGTCGAAGGGACGGCTCGCGCGCGTCGGCGCGTCGTTGCGGCTGCTCAGCGCCTGCATGTTCTCGAAGCCTGCCAGCGCCATTGGCACGGTAGCGGCTTCCGATCCGCCGGCGATCATCAGGTCCGCGCGGCCGCGGCGGATGATTTCAGCCGCCTCACCGAGCGCGTGGCTGCCGGTGGCGCAGGCGGTGGCGAGCGCAAGGTTCGGCCCACGCGCGCCGAGCATGATGCTGATGTGCGCGGACGCGCTGTTGAGCATCAGCGCGGGCACCGCGAACGGGCTGACGCGGCGCGGCCCGCGCTCCATCAGCGCGACCTGGTTTTCCAGGATCGAATGCACGCCGCCGATGCCCGACCCGATGATCACACCCACCCGCCGCGGGTCCCACTGCTCCATGCGGAAACAGGCGTCGGCCAGCGCCTCCTGGCATGCCGCGACCGCGTAGTGCAGCGCACGGTCCATCCGCCGCGCCACCTGCTTATCGACGTAACGCGTGGGGTCGAAATCCTTAACTTCGGCCGCGATATGGATTTTGAACGCGGACGTGTCGAACGCCTTGATGTAACCCGCGCCGGAGCGGCCGGCCAGCAGAGCCGCCCACGTGGTCGGCGTATCATTGCCAACGGGGGTCACCAATCCGAGGCCGGTGACGACGACGCGCTGGTGATCTGGTCGAAACAAGAGAACCTCCTGGAACAACACATCGGGGAGACCGGGGATGAACATGTCACCCGGCAGCCATTGCATATAACACAATCACGGCGCAAAAGACGCGAGCGCGGCCCTCCCTATTTGCGCGGGCGAGGGCTTTGCCGTACGATAGTTGGCACGTCCCACACTGAGGTCACTTGATGAAAATCACCAAAGCCGTAATCACCGCGGCCGGCCCCAACCAACGCTCCCTGCCCCTGCAAACTCTCGTCGACCGCGATGGCGCGCAAAAATCCGTCCTCCGCATTATCCTGGAGGAAGCGCGGCGAGCCGGGGTCGATGATATTTGCGTCGTCGTCAGCCCCGGTGATGAAGGCGCGTATATGGAGGCCGCGGGCGACGTGGCCGCGCGGGTGACGTTCATCCCGCAACACGCGCCGCGCGGCTATGGGGACGCGGTCCTGCGCGCGCGGGAGTTTACGGGCGAAGAGCCGTTCCTGCACCTCGTGGGCGATCATCTGTGGGTGAGCGCCGAGCGCGCGGGTTGCGCGGAGCAGTTGGTCAAAGTGGCGGAGCAGGAAGCGTGCCTGGTGAGCGCGGTGCAGGCGTCGCGCGAAACGCTCCTGCCCTATTACGGCGCGGTGGGCGGGCGCCGGTTGCCCGAACGGCAGGATCTGTACCTCGTCGAGGACGTGATGGAGAAGCCCACACCGACGGAGGCTGAGCAGCGCCTGCTCGTCCCCGGCCTGCGCGCAGGGCATTACCTTTGCTTCTTCGGTATGCACGCGCTGACGCCGGGCGTGATGACGATCCTCGCGGAGCAAGTGACGCAGGACGGGCATGGCGCCTCGCTGTCGCAAGCCCTGGCGACCGCGGCGCGGCGCGAGCGATACCTTGCGCTTGAACGAGCCTGGTTCCGTTACGATGTGGGCGCGCAATACGGATTGCTGACCGCTCAACTGGCGCTGGCGCTTTCCGGCAAGGATCGCGACCTCGTGCTCTCCCTGCTGCTTGAACTCCTTGCGCACCGCGAGTTGCGCGCAGGGCAGGAGGCGGCGTGACGGGCCACCTCCGAGCCATTATCACCGCAACTGACCCCGACACCCGCAACCTTTCGGTCGACGCATGGGCACGCGGCGCGTCCGCGGATCAACTGCTGGTCGAATGCGCGGACCTGGACCAGTTCCGGCGGCAGAGCGACAACCTGTATGAGCGCGTGCGCGCGCTCTTCTTCCTCTACGACCTGCACCGCTTCCACCTGCCAGAGCGGCCGGGCGTGCCACAGCGCGGATTCGTGCCGTTTAGCGGCTACAACTACCTGTTACGGCGGCGGTTCGAGGAGGCGATCGACGTCTTTCTGCGCGAGCAGGTGAGCCAGGGGCCGAACCAGTCGATCTCGAGCGCGCTCGCGGCGGCCTACCACCGCCTCGGTTTCCAGACCCTGGCCGACCAGGTGCGGCGCAGCGTGCGCTCGGTGCGCGGCAATCAGTGGATGTTCCGAATCGGGCATCCGTCGGACCAGCCACTGCGTATCCGCCCGGAGTTGCTCCACCGGCCGTCCCCACAAGCGCCCTACCCGATCCTGCGCGAGACAACGCCCGTGCGCATGGACCTGTCGCACAGCGCGTGGAGCGACATCTTCTTCCTCGGCATGGATTACCCGGAGGGCGCGCGCGTCCTGAATATCTCGATCGACCTGGGCGTGCGCGGACGCGATCCCAGCCCCCGACCGCCAGTCGAAGCTTATCTGCGGGTCATCGACGAGCCGGTGTTGCGGCTTGCGAGCGTCGACCTCGGCGCGCGCGCCGATTTGACCAGCCTTGCCGATGTATTCGATTTCGCGCGCGATTATCTTGGCCTGCTCAAGGCCGCGCTGATTGCCTCCGGGCTGGTTCCGCCCGGTGTGGAAGGGTCAGAAGAGCGGCTGCCAGATCTGCTGGCGCAGCTTGTCGGGCCGGGCCGCGGGCTGGAGCTGGTGAGCAACGTCAACGGCATTCCAAAGGGGTCGCGGCTGGCCGTGTCGACCAACCTGCTGGCGTGCCTGATTGCGTGCTGCATGCGCGCGACCGGACAGGCGCGCGCGTTGACCGGGCAACTGGCCGAGCACGAACGGCGGCTGGTGGCCGCGCGCGCGATTCTGGGCGAGTGGCTGGCCGGTTCGGGCGGCGGATGGCAGGATTCGGGCGGAGTATGGCCGGGCGTGAAGCTGATTTCCGGCGCGCTTGCGGAGCCCGGCGATCCAGAATATGGCATCAGCCGCGGCCGGTTGCTGCCGCAGCATCGCATTTACGGCGTAGACGAAGTGGCGCAGTCGACGCGGCGCGCCCTGCAGGACAGCCTTGTGCTCGTCCACGGCGGCATGGCGCAGAACGTCGGCCCGATCCTGGAAATGGTCACGGAGAAGTACCTGCTGCGCTCCGAGGCGGAGTGGCAGGGGCGCCAGGAGGCGTGTCGCATCCTCGACCAGGTGGTCGACGCGCTACGCGATAGTGACGTGCAGCGCATCGGCGCAGTGACCTCGCGCAATTTCGCCGGACCGATCCAGGCCATCATCCCCTGGGCGTCCAATCTCTACACCGAACGGCTGATTGCGCAGGCGCGCGCAGAGTGGGGCGAGCGGTTCTGGGGCTTCTGGATGCTCGGCGGTATGTCGGGCGGCGGGATGGGCTTTATCTTCGACCCGTTCGTCCGCGCGGCGGCGCAGGATCGGATGCAGCAGATTATGTCGCGGGCCAAGGCGGAGCTGGAGTCGGCGCTGCCCTTTGCGATGGAGCCGGTCGTTTACGACTTTGCCATCAATGAGCGCGGGACGTGGAGCGTGTTGCTCAACGGGAGTGATGCGGCCGCGCGTAACGGGTTGCCCTTGATGCCCGCAGGCTACTACACGCTGGCGCTGCCTGATCTCGTGCGGCTGGACCGCCGCGAGCTGACTCCGGCGCGGCGCGCGGAGTTGAATCTGCTCGCCGCGGCCACGCGCACAACGCCTGAGCTGGCCGGGGTGCCGCAAACGCTCTTCAACAGCCTTTTGCCCTCCACCGCGGACGGCGACACACGCGGCGGGACCGCTTCGCTTGAGACGCTCCTGGCCGAGCACGGCTTCGATGCGGTGCAGCACGAGCAAATCCGCGCGGACCTGCGCGCGGGGCGGCTGGGGCTGGCGCAGAACCGGCTGCCCGCCAACACGGATATTCGCGACGTTGCGCCCGGCGACGTGTTTGACGCGAGTGAGAATCTGGACGCGTTGGACCGGTGGCGGCGCGACGGGATGGAGGCGCTGCGGGCTGGCGCGGTCGCAGTAGTGACGATGGCGGGAGGGGTCGGCACGCGCTGGACGCAGGGCGCGGGCGTGGTGAAAGCGCTCCATCCGTTCTGCCGCCTCGCGGGCAAGCACCGGTCGTTCATCGAGACGCACCTGGCGAAGAGCCGCCGCATCGGCGCGCTGGCCGGGGCCGCACTGCCCCACGTCATCACCACCAGCTACCTGACGCACGACCGCATTGCGGCGTATCTGGCGGCCGAGAAGAACTATGGGTACGAGGGGCCGCTGCTGCTCTCGCCGGGGCGCGCAATCGGCCTGCGGATGATCCCAATGGCGCGCGACCTGCGCTTTGCGTGGGAGGAGATGCCGCAGCAGTTGTTGGACGAACAGGCGCAGAAGGTGCGCGAAAGCCTCCATGCGGCGCTGATCCACTGGGCGGAAAGCGCAGGCGAAGGCCGCGACTATACGGACAACGTGCCGATGCAATGCCTGCACCCGGTCGGTCACTGGTATGAAGTGCCGAACATGCTGAAGAACGGCGTGCTGGCGCGGCTGCTGAAGGCGCAGCCCGGCTTACAGGCGCTCATGGTCCACAACGTGGATGCGCTGGGCGCGGACGTCGATCCGCGGGTGCTGGGCTGGGTGCTGCAAAACAGCGGAACGCTCACCAACGAGGTGATCGCGCGCAGCATCGAAGACCGCGGCGGCGGGCTGGCGCGCGTGGATGGTCGCCCCCGGCTGGTGGAGGGGCTCGCCATGCCGCGCGAGGAAGATGAGTTCGACCTCTCCTACTACAACTCGGCGACGTACTGGCTGCGCATCGACCCGCTGCTTGATGTGTTCGGGCTGAATCGCGCGACGGTGATCGCCGCAGCAGAGGGCGATCCCGACGCGGAAGAGGCCGTGACAGTGGGCATCCGCCAACTGGCCGCGCGCATGCCGACCTATATCACGCTGAAAGACGTTAAGAAGAGATGGGGGCACGGCCAGGAGGACATCTTCCCGGTCGCGCAATTCGAGAAACTGTGGGGCGATATGACGGCGCTCGGTGAGCTGCCGTGCGCGTTCGTCGCAGTCCCGCGACATCGCGGGCAGAATTTGAAGGACCAGGCGCAACTGGATGGCTGGCTGCGCGACGGCTCAGCCGCGTACGTGGAGGCGATTTCTCAGTGGAAGTAACACGACGACGGGGGCATGAACGCTGATGTTCATACTTCTTACAGGCAAAGGCGGGGCGGGCAAGACGACCGCGTGCTGGAAGGCTCTGCCGGGCCTGCGCGCGAGCGGCGTGAAGATGGCAGGCTTTATCTCGCCGCCGCTGCTCGACGCAGGTGGCAAAAAGACCGGCATCGAAATGCTGAACCTTGCCACGGGCGAACATCACACCTTTGCGCGCGTGGTCGGGCCGGAGGGCCACCCGGACATCGGCGTCTACCGGCTGGAATCGGACGCCATTGACTGGGCGCGAGGCGTGCTTGCTGCGGCGCTCTTTTCGGATGTCGACCTGCTCGTCATCGATGAAATCGGGCCGCTGGAGCTGCACCGGGGCGGCGGTTTTGCGTTTGCGCTGGAGCCGCTGTCGGACCCGGAGCGCATCCCGAACGCCATCGCCATCGTCCGGCGCGAGCTGGTGGAGGAGTTAGCGGAGCGGCTGGGCCGGCCAGATATGGTGCGGGTTGAGGTGACGCCGGACGGCCGCGGCAACATTCCGGCGCAGATCGTCAAGCTCGTGCAGGAAGCGCGCGGTCGAGCAAGCGGGCAGGCATAAGAAAGGGAAGCGCGCCGTGAGCAACCTGACTCCTTCCGACAAATACGGCATCGCGGCGGCGCTGGCCCTCGTGCTGATGGTTGTCATCAACAGCGCAGTCGTGATGCTCGTCCTTTCAGTCATCGGGCTGATCGTCGGGTTCTGGATTGTCCGCCGCGGCGAGGTGCGCCGCGTCGCGTTCGTGGCGTTTGCGGCATTTGCGCTGGCGGCTGTCTTTGCCGTGATCGGGCTGGTGGGCGCCGCATAGGCGCGCGTTCGCCCGCGTTTGCATTATGATGAGGGTCGCGTGACAGATAGCACCGCATCCGCTCAGGGACAATCCAATCCCGCCATCGTGATCATCTTCGGCGCCAGCGGCGACCTGACGCACCGGAAGCTGATCCCCGCGCTGTACACGCTGTACGCGGAGGGGCGCCTGGGCGAACAGTTCGCGGTCGTCGGCGTGGCGCGCAGCGACTTCAGCGGGGGCAAAGGGGACGCCGCGGATGGTTTCCGCCAGAACCTGCGCGACATGGCGCTCAAGAACGCCCGCGCCAACGACAAGGCCGGCGCAAAGTGGAAGGGGTTTGCGGAGCACCTGCACTACTGCCAGGGCGAGTACGACGCGCCTGAGACGTACCAGCGCCTGAATGAGCTGCTGGCCGACCTCGACTCGCGCTTCGATACTGTTGGCAACCGCCTGTTTTACCTCTCGACCCCACCGCAACTATACCAGGTCATCGTCGAGCAGCTGGGCAAGGCGGGTTTGCAGAAGAGCCGCGGCTTCGCGCGGATCATCGTGGAGAAACCGTTCGGCCGCGACTTGCAAAGCGCGCAGGAGCTCAACCGCCGCATCCACAAGGTGTTCGACGAGGGGCAGGTTTACCGCATCGACCATTACCTCGGCAAAGAGACGGTCCAGAACATCCTCGCCTTCCGGTTCGCCAACGCGATCTGGGAGCCGCTGTGGAACCGCAACTACGTCGACCACGTGCAGATAACGGCGGCGGAGACGGTCGGCGTGGAGGGCCGCGCGGGATATTACGAAAGCGCGGGCGTGCTGCGCGACGTGTTCCAGAACCACCTGCTGCAACTGCTCACGCTCACCTGCATGGAGCCGCCCGCGGCGTTCAACGCGAAGTTCCTGCGCGACGAGAAAGTCAAGGTGTTGCAGGCGGTGCGCCGGTTAGCGCCGCAGGACATCGCATCGGCCACGGTGCGCGGGCAGTACCGCACGTATCGCGACGAGCCGGGCGTGAAGCGCGGATCGACCACGGCCACGTTCGGCGCGGTTTGCCTGCATGTCGACAACTGGCGCTGGCAGGGCGTGCCGTTTTTCCTCCGCTCGGGCAAGCTGCTGCCCGCCAAAGTTACGGAAATCACCGTGCAGTTCAAGGACGTGCCGCATCAGCTTTTCCCGCGCGACGCGGGCGGCAACCAGGGTCGCAACAGCGGCGCGCCGCACGCCAACTTCCTCAGCCTGTGCATTCAGCCGGACGAGGGCGTGCATCTGCGGATCGAGGCGAAGATGCCGGGACAGGGGATGCGGATGCGCTCGGTCGAGATGGAGTTCGATTTCGGCGACGCGTTTGGCAAAGCCGCGCTGCCCGACGCATACGAGCGGCTGCTGCTTGACGCGCTGGCCGGGGATGCGTCGCTCTTCGCGCGCGCAGATGAAATCGAGCAAAGTTGGGAAATTATCGACCCGGTTGTTGGCGGGTGGGAGCAGGGAACCGCGCCGGTGGCGGGCGAGTGGCAGGCGATCACTGCGCCTGCGCTGGAATTCTACGAGCAGGGCACGTGGGGGCCGCTCGGCGCGGACCAGATGCTCGCGCGAGGCGGGAGGCACTGGCGGCTCGGCTGTTACCGCGAGCCGAAGCCGGATGAAGAGCGCGCGGAGACCGACCCCGAACAGACCGACGTATGAAGATCGAGATTCTGCCCTCGCCGTCCGCGGTTGCCGAGGCGGCCGCGCACCTCTTCGTAGTGGCAGCCGCCGACGCGATCACGGCACGCGGCGAGTTCACCGTCGCGTTGTCCGGTGGTTCCACACCGGAAGCGCTCTACCGGCTGCTGGCCGAGCCGGATCACGCGCAGCAGGTCGACTGGTCGCGCGTTCAGGTGTTCTTTGGCGACGAGCGGTGCGTGCCGCCCGACGATGAACGCAGCAACTACGGCAAGGCGCGGGAAACGCTGCTCGATCGCGTGCCGCTGCCGCCTGACAACCTCCACCGCATCCCCGGAGAACTTCCGCGGGAAGAGTGCGCGGCGCAGTACGAGCGCGACCTGGCGGAGCATTTCGGCGCAGAGGGCATCCCGCGGTTCGACCTGATCCTGCTCGGCATGGGCGACGACGGGCACACCGCTTCGCTCTTCCCCGGCATGCCCGCGCTGGACGAGCGGAGCAGACGGGCGGTCGCGACGAATGTGCCTGCCTACGTCAAACCCAATGTCCCGCGTGTGACGCTGACCTTCCCGGTGCTCGACGCGGGACGCGTCGTAGCGTTCCTTGTGACCGGCAAGGGTAAAGCGGCACGCGTGGCAGAGGTGGTCGGGGGGAGTTCGCCATTACCTGCGGCACGCGTCAACCCGGCGGAAGGCGAATTGATCTGGTTCCTCGACGAGGAAGCTGCATCTCAGTTAGAGAGGTAACATATGGGCAAGCGCGGCGAAGGGTGGGTCATCCTGCAGTTGGTTCTGTTCGCCATCATCCTCTTCGTTCCGCGCATCCCCGACGTGATCCTCCCTGTTTGGGCGCGAGCCGTTGGCGCGCTGATTCTCGTTGCGGGTGGAGTGTCCGGCACATGGGGCGTCCTCGCGCTTGGAAAGAACCTTACAGCGGTGCCAAAGCCGATTGAGGGTGGAGAATTAGTTACCGGCGGTCCCTACGCATTTGTTCGCCACCCGATTTACGCGGGGATTATCCTCGGCACGCTCGGCTGGGCGCTGTTGCGGAGCAACCTGCTCGGCGTGGCGCTGGCCCTCGCAGCGTTTATCTTCTTCGACATGAAGTCTCGGCAGGAAGAGAAGTGGTTGGTGGAGGCGTACGGAGGGTACCCCGACTATCAGCGCAAGGTGCGGAAGTTGATTCCGTGGCTGTATTGAGCGCTTTCGACGTGCCAGGCACCTTAGAGGTGCCTGGCACGTAATTCATGTTACAGCCAACCCTGCTGCTTCGCCCAGTCCGAGAGGTACTTTAAGTGCACGCGCTTCCCGCCGTAGGCCTGGAAGGCGTAGTACAGGCCCAGCGCGTGGGGCACGAAGAAAATTACCCACAGGCAGAGCGCGCCGCACCCGAGCGTGACCGTGGTCAGAACGGCGAACACGATGCTGGCGACGATCTCGTAGACGATTGCGGCTCCGAAGAACACCAGCGACGTGACCGCATGATGACGCTGGAATGGCCGGTCCTTCATCGTCGGGCTGAGCAACTGGATGATCGAGACGATCGGCAGTTGCAGGATCACCATCGAGAGCCAGGCCAGCATGGACATCAGCCGGTCGTCATCGGTGCCCTCGGGCGTGAAGGCGGCGCTGCTGCCGCCAGCCTTGTATGCGGGAGCAACTGGCGCAAGGGCGGCCGGTTCCGCGTAAGATGGTTCATCGATCGGCGCAGCCGCGTCCGCAGGCTCGGACGCGATCGGTTCGAGCGGCTCCGGCTCCACAGGCGGCGCAGGCGGCATCAGCTCATCCTGCAAGTCCCGCAGGTCGCGTGTCACCGAATCGGCAGTGTCACCCAAATCCTGACCCAGCCGATCCACCGGCTCCTCGGGGCCGGTTTCCGGCGCTTCATTTTTTCGTTCTTCCTCAGACATAAATGCCTCCTCACTGATTCCTACTCCCTTTACGCAGGCTGCCGCAAGAAGTTTCGGGCGGCGCGGCGCAACCCGTTTCACTGACGTGCGTATAGAGCAGTGAGACGCCCCGATTGGGCGCAATTGCTGAGGAGGAATCATCATGAACAACAATCGCACCGGCGCGCTGGCTGTGGGCGCTCTGCTCGTCGCCTTCGGCATCCTGTTCCTGTTGCAGAATTTTGGCCTGTTTGGCTCCATCGCGAACATGATCTGGCTGCTCATCTTTGGCGCGGCCGGCGTCACGTTCCTGTTCGTCTTCGCCAGCAACCGGCAGCAGTGGTGGGCTGTGATCCCCGGCTTCACGCTGCTTGGGCTGGCTGTGCTGATCGCTTTTGGCGACAGCATGGGCGCGTGGGGCGGCGCGTTGTTCCTCGGCAGCATCGGCCTGTCGTTCTGGGTCATTTATACGGTCCGGCGCGACTACTGGTGGGCGCTGATCCCCGCCGGAACGCTGAGCACGCTGGCGGTCGTGGCCGCGCTGGCCGACCGCATCGACGGCATGATTATCGGCGGCATCCTGTTCCTGGGCCTGGCGCTGACCTTTACGCTGGTCTACCTGCTGACCGGTGAGGAGATGCGGCAGAAGTGGGCCTTGATTCCGGCCGGCATCCTGGCCGCGCTCGGCATCCTGCTGATGCTCTCGCTGGGCGGCATCGTCAATTACGTCTGGGCGCTGGCGCTGATTGTCGTCGGCGTGTACCTGCTCAGCCGCTCGAAACTGTTGCAACGCTAACCCGTTTGCGGTCGCGCATGGACCGCGGGAGGAAGTATCATGGAAGAGAGACGGCATTATCACGGGGGCTTTGTGTGGCCCATCATCCTGATTGGCGCAGGCATCGTGTTCCTGCTCAACAATCTCGGCGTGCTGAGTTGGGACATCTGGAGTACGCTGTTCCGCCTCTGGCCGGTGCTGCTGATCGCAATCGGTCTGGACATTCTCGTCGGCCGACGCTTCCCGCTAGGTTCACTCCTTCTGGCCGGGCTGCTCGTCGTCGTGCTGGCGCTGGCTGCGCAGGGCGCGCTACCAGCCGGAGTCAATGCGTCCGCCTCGACCAATGTGGATCGCACGGAGACGGTCTCGCAAGCCATTGACGGCGCGGAGCGCGCAACGGTCGACATCCGATTCGGCTCCGGCGAGTTGAACGTCGCTGCGCTGGCCTCCGACAGCGGGCAACTCGTCGAAGGCACGGCTGACCTTAGCCGCGGCGAGAACCTGCGCCAGGACTACCGGAAGAGCGGCGACGCGGGCTACTTCACACTGGAGAGCAACGGTTCGTGGTCAAGCGGGCCGGACTTCTTCTTTGCGCCGGAGAAGACGTGGGACCTAAGCCTCAACCGCGATCTGCCGCTTGACCTCGTCGTCAATGCGGGAGCAGGGCAGTCCATGCTTGACCTGGTTAACCTGAATCTGCGTCGCTTGCAGATAGACGGCGGCGTCGGGCAGGTCACGGTGAAGCTGCCGGCGAAGGGCAAGTATGATGTCGGCGTCGACGGCGGCGTGGGCCAGGTCATTGTAATAGTGCCCGAAGGGCTCGCCGCGCGTGTCACGGTCGATGGCGGCCTCGGTGGCGTTGCCACGCAGGGCAGCTTCCGGCGGGATGGCGACAACTACCTGACCGGCGACTACAACACGGCGGAGAACCGCGCCACGATCAACGTCAACGGCGGCGTGGGGCAGATCGTACTTAAGACGCTGAGCGAATAGTGTTCGCTTGACATCTCATATAGCTGGAGGGGCGCGGAGCAGCTTGCTGCTCTGCGCCTTTGTCGTTGTCCGGTCGATTTAGTTTGTCGGGAAGTAGGATAGCAGAAGGACACCCCAAAATGCGCTATAACGCGCATAAAGGGCGGTCCTCGGGCGCACCCCTGGGAGAGAAGAACTCGTGACGACAAAAGCTGCGATTGAGACGCGCGAACTGGGGCGCGTGTACAAACTGCGCGGGACGAAACGCAAGGAAGACCCGAAGGAACTGGTCGCCCTGGATGGCGTCGACCTGACCGTCGAGGCCGGCGAATTATTCGGTTTGCTCGGCCCGAATGGCGCGGGCAAGACGACGCTGATCAAAATCCTGACCACCCTGCTGCTGCCCACGAAGGGGACGGCAACTGTGCTCGGACTGGATGTGGTGCGCGATGCGCAGGAAATCCGACGCAACATCGCAATGGTCAGCGGCGGCGAGACGAGCGGGTATGGGCTGCTAACCGTCGAAGAGAACCTGTGGATGTTCGCGCGGCTGTACGGGCTGGAGAGCAAGGTCGCAAAGCAGCGCATTGGCGAGTTGATGGAGATTGTCGGCATCGCGGACCGGAAAGGCTCGAAGATTTCGGACCTGTCCACCGGCCTGCGCCAGAAGATGAACTTCATCCGCGGCTTCATCAGCGACCCGGACGTCGTGTTCCTGGATGAGCCGACGCTTGGCCTCGATGTAAGCGCGGCGCGGCAGGTGCGCGCGTTTGTCAAGGACTGGATGGCGAAGCATCCCGACCGGACGCTGCTGCTGACCACGCACTATATGGCCGAGGCGGACGAACTGTGCGACCGGCTGGCGATCATCGACAAGGGCAAACTGCTGGCGCTGGACACACCCACGGGACTGAAGCGCCGGTTGCAGCAGGACGCGATCTACAGGTTGCGCGTCGTGCCGCTGGGCCACCGGCCGACGAACGGCAGCGGTCTGATAGAGTCGGTTCCAGGCGTGCGGCAAGTGACGGTGAATGAGGTCGAAGGCGCGAGCGAGTTGACCTTGATTCTGGCGGGTGACGATGCCCTCGGCGGCGTGTTAAGCCACTTGCAGGGCCGCGGGTCAGGCTTGATCTCGCTGGAAAAGCGCGAGCCGACGCTGGAGGACGTATTCATAGACCTCGTCGGCCGCGGGCTGGACGTGGACACGACGCACAAGGATAACGGCAATGGCAGCAAATGAACGCGCGTTAGGCAGTCGTTTAGGCTCGACGGAGCGCGCGAGCAAAGCCACCGGTCTGCGCCTGTTCTGGTATGCGATGTGGGCGCGCGCCTACCCGCGCATCGTCGGCGCGCTGCGCGAGCGTAGCTGGATGTTCTTCGAGACGCTGCTGCCCGTGCTGGCCGTGGCGGGCTACGTGTTCATCTACCGCGCGATCCAGGCCCCGCCGGAGTTCACGGGCTTTGCGGTATTGGGCGGCGCCATGACTGCGTTCTGGCTAAATGTTCTGTGGTCGATGGCGAGCCAGCTTTACTGGGACAAGGACGGCGGCAACCTCGAACTGTACGTGCTGTCGCCCGCGCCGCTCATGTCCGTGCTGCTCGGCATGGCCGTCGGCGGGATGCTCATGACGGCCACGCGCGCTGTGACCATCCTCGTAGTGTGCTCACTGGCGTTCGGCGTGACCTACTCTGTCACCAGCCCGCTGCTGCTGATTGCGGTGTTCCTGGTGACGATGGCCGCGCTGTATGGCATGGGGATGTTGTTCGCGTCAATCTTTCTCGTTGCGGGACGCGAGGCGTGGCACCTGTCGAACCTGCTGCAGGAGCCGATCTACCTTGCCTCGGGCTTTTACTTCCCGGTCAGGGCGCTCGGTTTCTGGGCCGCAACCGCTGCGTCCGTTATCCCGCTAACGCTCGGCATGGACGCGATGCGCCAACTGATTTTCGCCAGCGGCCCGACGCTCGGTTTTCTGTCAGTCCGCGTCGAGCTGTTGATTCTGCTGATTCTGGCAGTGGTGTTCATTGCCGCGGCAAGCGTCGTGCTTGCTCGCCTGGAAGTGATCGGCCGGCGAGAAGGCCGGATCATCGAACGCAGGAGGTAAGCGTATGAATTTTGAGATGTGGGGCCGAGCGCTCCAGATCATCCCGCGCCTGAGCAAACCAGAATGGGACCGGCTGGACGCGGTCTCCAAGTGGCTGATCGCCACGCGCGCGGCAGTCCTCATCATGACTTTCATTTCGGCCGCGATTGCCGGCATCTTCGCGTTTCGGAACGGGCAATTCCAGCTCGTGCCGTGGCTGCTGCTGGCGATTGGCCTGGTGCTGGCCCACGCCACAAACAACCTGCTCAACGACCTGACCGACTACAAGCGGGGCGTGGACAAGGACAACTACTTCCGCACGCAGTACGGCGCGCAGCCGTTGGAGCAGGGTCTGTGGACGCAGCGCGACCTGCTGCGCTATGCAGCCGTAACCGGTCTGGTGGCGCTGGCGACGGGCATCTTCTTCGTCGTGACGCGTGGCTGGCCTGCGGTGGTCTTGCTGGCGCTCGGCGCGATCTTCGTGCTGTTCTACACCTGGCCGCTCAAGTATATCGGCCTCGGCGAGCTGGCCGTCATCGTCGTCTGGGGGCCACTCATGGTCGCGGGCGGGTACTTCGTCATCACCGGGCAGTGGGACTGGAATGTTGCGCTTGCCAGCATCCCCTACGCGCTCGGCCCAACGACGGTCATTTTCGGCAAGCACATCGACAAGCACGACCCGGACAAGGCGAAGGGCATCCACACCTTCCCGGTCATCATCGGCGAGCGAAGTGCGCGGCTGGTGGCGAAGGCCATGTTCATCCTCCAGTACGCGCTGGTGGTCTACCTGGTTATCACCGGGTTCTTCACGCCGGTCATGCTGCTGGTGCTGCTGGCCGCGGTCAACCTGCCGCGCGTCTGGCGCACGTACAGCCAACCGTACCCGAAGGAAAAGCCGGCCGACTTCCCTGCGGAAGCGTGGCCGACCTACTTCGCGGCCAACGCGTTCTACCACAATCGCACGTACGGCCTGATCTTCATCGTGGCCCTGCTGATCGACTCGGTGCTGAAGGTCACGGGAATTCTGTAGGCCGGAATTAGAGATTTGCCACCGAGGACACAGAGAGCGCAGAGCATCCTGAGCGGAGCGCAGCGCAGTC
>CAZPTI010000079.1:0-17224 GCA_964588925.1 uncultured Anaerolineales bacterium
AGGCGGAAAAAGAGGTCTTGGCGGAAGGCGCCCTGCTCGGTGAGCTCCTTGAGGTCCACGTTGCTGGCCGCCACCACCCGCACGTCCACCTCGATGGTGGATTCCCCCCCCACCCGGGAGAAACGGCCCTCCTGCAGGACCTCCAGGAGCGGCTCGGCCTCGCCTACCGTTTCATCGCGCACGATCTGAGCATGGTCAAGCACATCTCGCGGCGCATCGCGGTCATGTACCTCGGCCACATCGTGGAGTTGACCGACCGCCGCACCCTCTTCGCCGACCCGCTCCACCCCTACACGCAATCGCTCGCCTCCGCGGTGCCCATCCCGCACCCCAGGCTCGAACGCCAGCGGCAGCGGTTCATCCTCTCCGGCGAGCCGCCCAGCCCCGCGCGGCCGCCCTCCGGCTGCGTCTTCCATCCCCGCTGCCCCCTCGCTTTCGACCGCTGCCACATCGACCCGCCCCCTCTGCGTGATGCCTATCCCGGCCATCAGGTTGCATGTCATCTCGCAGACCAGGCGGGCAGCAGCAAAATCCGCCTCCCGAAGCCCGCCGAGTGGCAGCAATGAAGACGCTGCTCGAAGCGGTTGATGTGCTTGTAGCGGGCGGCGGCACTGCGGGCCACATCGCCGCGCTCCAGGCTGCCCGCGCCGGCGCGACGACCGCGATCATCGAAGCGGGCTCCATGCTCGGCGGGACGATGACCGCGGGCGGCGTCTGGATGCCGAACCACTTCTTCCGGCCGCAAGGCCCCGTCGTGCTCGGCATCCCCTGGGAGCTCTACTGCAAGTCCAAAGAAGTCGAGGGCATCCCCGTCCCCGACTACCGCAAGCGCCGCCCGGTCGAAAGCCCCGGCTACTACAGCTACATCAATGTGCCGCTTTATGCCGCCATTGCCGAGGCGGAGGCCGTCGCCGCAGGCGTCATCCTCCACTATCACGAGTTTGTCCGGCATGTTCGCGCCGTGGGCGACCGCTGGGAAGTCACGTCGGTAGGGCGGGGGATCGAGCGGGTCACAACTGCGCGCGAGATCATCGACTGCACCGGCGATGCCGACGTCGTGCGCATCCTCGGCCTGCCCACGCTCACCGATGAGGTGCGTCAGCCCGGCGCGTATCAGTACCGCATCGAGGGCATCGACTACGAGCAGGTCTGGCAGGGCGAAGCGCAGAAGCTCTACGAAGAGGCGATGGCCGACGGCGCGCTCCAGCCGGGCGACTACGCCTATCCCAACCTGGAGCCGTTCCGCTACTACCTTCAACACGGTGGACATAACGCGACACACGTCTATGATGCGGACACCTCCGACGCCGACGGCCAGACGCGAGCCAACATCGAGGGGCGCGGGCGGATGCTGCGCATGTTCCGGTTCGTCACCTCGACGATTCCCGGTTGCGAGCGCGCGGTGCTCAAGTACATGGCGCCCCACGCGCTCGCCCGCGTCACCTACCGCGCCGAAGGGGAGCGCATCATCACGCGCGACGACTTCATGAACGCGACCCCCTTCGCCGACAGGGTCTGCAACGCCTTTAACTACATCGACCTCCACAGCCAGAAGGATGGCTGCGAGGTCATCTTCCACGAATCCGCCGACCTCCTCCCGACCGTGCCCTTCCGCGCGCTGATCCCGCGCGGCAGTAACCGCCTTACCGTCGCAGGCCGCATCGTCTCCGCCGAGCGCGTCGCGTTCGCCGGCATCCGCGCGCAGTGCGCGTGCATGGCGATGGGGCAGGCGATGGGCGCAGCCGCCGCGCTCGCGGTCCAACGCGGCCTCCCGTCGCGCGCGGTGCCCGCGGCCGACATCGTCGCCCTGACCGTCGAGCATGGCGCAGTGCGCCCGTAAGATGACCATGCCCACCATCCGCGAACCCGCCCGCGACATTCCCATCCTCGCTGAAACCGACGTCCTCGTCGTCGGCGGCGGCCCCGCGGGACTCGCTGCCGCGCTGGCATCCGCGCGCGCCGGTTCGCAGACGATGCTGGTCGAACGCTTCGGCTGTTTCGGCGGCGTCATCACGCAGGTGGGTGTCGAGACGATCAGTTGGTATCGCCAGCCCGGCACGGTCGACGTCGAGGGCATCGGCATCGAGTTCGAGCAGCGCGCCCGCGCGATGGGCGGCACGCGCCCGAACTCGCAGTTCCTCAGCGAACCGCTTGACACCGAAGTGTTCAAGATGGTCGCCGACACCCTCGTCCGCGAGGCGGGCGTCACGCCGCTGCTGCACTGCATGGCCGTCGCGGCGATCATGGACGGGCCGACCATCCGCGGCGTCATCACCGAGAGCAAGTCGGGGCGGCAGGCGATCCTCGCGCAGCGCGTGATCGACGCGACCGGCGACGCGGACGTCGCGCACCTCGCCGGCGCGCAGTACCGCGTCACGCCGCTGGCCGAGATGATGGGCGTCACCGTCCTCTTCTCGTGCAGCGGCGTCGACAAGGATCGTTTTCTCGCGTACACCCGCGCGAACCCCACGGTAATTGGCGACTGGGGCCGCCTGTGGGCCATGAAGACCTCCGGCAAGGAGGACGACGTGCCCAGCCCGTATCTTCAAGAGCCGTTCGACCGCGCCCGCGCCGAGGGCGTCATCCCGCCGGAAATGACGAGCATCGGCGGCACATGGAGCACCATCGACGACGAGGGGGTCGCGACGAACCTCAACCTCGTCTACATGCCCGGCTACGACAGCACGGACGTCCGCCGCATCACCGCGGGCGAGATGGACGGGCGGCGGCAGGCCCTGTACGCCATCGACGCGCTGCGCCGCTACGTTCCCGGCTTCGAGAAGGCGCGGCTGCGCAACTTCGGCATGGCGCTCGGCGCCCGCGACTCGCGCAAAATCATCGGCCGCTACTGCATGACCGGCGACGACGTGCTCAACGAGGCGCGCTTCGCCGACAGCATCGGCATCTTCCCGGAGTTCGTCGACGGCTACGGCGTCGTGGTGCTGCCCACGACGGGGCGCTACTTCCATATCCCGTACGGCATCCTCGTCCCGCAGGGCGTGGAAAACCTGCTCGTCGCCGGTCGCTGCGTCGCGGGGGACAAGCTTTCGCACGCCGCGCTCCGCAACATGATGTGCTGCGCGGTGACGGGGCAGGGCGCGGGCGTGGCCGCAGCCGTCTCCGCGCAGTCCGGCGCGCCGACGAGCGAAGTAAACATCGAGGCCGTTCAGCGGGAACTGGCGCGGCAGGGCGCGCGGATTCGATAGCGGAAGGTGATATAATTCCGGCATGATCCGCGAACGCCTTCTGTGGGGCTTCGTCCTGATCGCCCTGCTGCCCCTCCTGGGCGTCGGCCTCGGCACGTCGCTGGTGAGCTACACCAGTGGCCGTCAGCAGTCGCTCGACCGGCTGGAGTCCATCGCCGCGCGTAAAGAGCTTGCCATCCGCACCTGGTCGCAGTCGCTCCAGCGCGAGTTGCAGGTCGTCGCGCAGACTGATTACTCGCCCGGCCTGGTCGGCACCGCGCTGCGGCTCGCCAACGAGGGCAAGCGGTACGACTGGTACAACTCGCTCGTGCGCAAGCGGCTGCTGGCGCTCGTCGGGCAGTCCTCGCAGTTCGAGGAGCTGTTCCTGCTGGACCTGCAAGGCCGCGTCGTCGTCTCCACGGACGCGGCGCGCGAGGGGAGCAGCTATGCCGCAGCCGAGGAGTTCCGCCGCGGGCTGTCCGGCCCCGTGACGCGGCTGCCCTTCGGCGACGAGCCGCCCGTCGTCCTGACGCTCGTCCCGTACCGCTCGCCCGACGGCCAGGTGTTCGGCGTAGTCGCCGGCCGCGCGGCCGTGGACGAACTGTCGGCGATTCTGGACGAGCGGACCGGCCTCGGCGAGACAGGCAGCGCGGCCCTGACAGGCGCAGAGGGCGCGCCGCTGGCGGCTACGGCGGTCAGGGAGGACGCGCGCGCGGTCACCCTCGGCGCAGCCCGCGCGCTGTCCGAGTTGAAGGCCACCCTGACCGTCCGACAGCACGCAGCCGAAGCGCTAGCCGCTGTCCTCGTCACGATGGGCATCAACGTCATCATTGCGCTGGTCGCCGTGTCAATGGCCGTCGCCGCGGCGCTCTGGCTGACCCGCTCCATCGCGGACCCGATTGCCGCAATGGCCGCGACCGCGTCCGACATTGCCGACGGCAACCTCGACCGTAACATGGCCGTGGGCAAGGCGGACGAGATCGGCGCGCTGGCCGTTTCCTTTAACAGCATGACCGCGCAACTGCGCGACCTGATCAACTCGCTCGAACGCCGCGTGGATGAGCGCACGCGCGCGCTGCAAGATGCCAATCTCGCGCTGGAGCGCCGCGCGCTGCAACTGGAAACCAGCGCGCGCGTCGGCCGCGACATTACGTCGATTCTCGATCTGGACGACCTCCTGGCGCGGGTGGTCGACATGATCCAGGACGCTTTTCGTTACTACCATGCGCAGGTGTTCCTCCTGGACAGGGACGCGCGGCAGCTTGTGCTGCGCGCGGGCGGCGGGCCGTTGAGCGCGGAGTACCGCCGCCTCGACCTGGATCAGACGAGCATCAACACCCGCGTCGCGCAGACAGGCCGGCCTGTAATGGTCGCCGATGCGGCCACCGAACCCGGCTTCCTGCGCGATGGCAACCTGCCCGCAACGCGCTCCGAGCTCGTCGTGCCGCTGCGGCTGGCGGATCAGGTCATCGGCACGCTGGACGTGCACAGCGATCGCGCGAACGGGTTCACCGCCGAGGATGCGCTGGTCATCCAGAGCCTGGGCGACCAGATCGCGATTGCCATCGAGAACGCGCGGTTATACGACCAGAGCCGCGAGCTCGCCATCCTGGAGGAGCGCACGCGTCTCGCCCGCGAGTTGCACGACTCCGTAACGCAGTCGCTCTACAGCGTCGTGCTGCTCAGCGAGGGCTGGCGCCGCCAGTTGATCACCGCCGGCGACGCCGCGCCGCAGCCCGAAGCGCAACTGCGCCGCATCAAGGAGATCGCGCAGCAGGCGCTCAAAGAGATGCGCCTGCTCATCTACGAGCTGCGCCCCGCCGCGCTCGACCAGGACGGCCTCGTCGACGCGCTCCGCAAGCGGTTCGATGCGGTCGAGAACCGCGTCGGCATCGAGGGCCGCGTCGTCATGGGCGACCTTATCGACCTCACGCCGGGCGTTGCCGAGGGCCTGTATCGCATCGCGCAGGAGGCGCTCAACAACGCGCTCAAGCACGCGTTCGCCACGCGCGAGACGGTGCGCCTCCTTGCGGAGGACGAATGCGTCGCGCTTGAAATTGAAGATGACGGGCGAGGGTTTGACGTGGCGAGCGCCGAGGGCAAGGGCGGCATGGGCATCGCCAGCATGCGCGAACGCACGCGGCAACTCGGCGGCGAGCTGACCATCCGCTCCGGCCCCGGCGCAGGGACCCGGGTGACCGTGCGCGTGCCCCTGCGCGTTGCCGCGCCGTCGGTCGAACACCGATAACCCGTCAGGTCTTCGCGACCTGGCGGGGCTCACGCGAGGCCAAAATGGACACGATCCGGATTCTGGTTGCGGAAGATCATCCTATCGTCCGCGAAGGGTTGCGGACGCTGATCGGCAGCGAGCCGGGCATGACCCTCGTCGGTGAGGCTGCGGACGGCGTCGAGGCGGTCGACCGGGCCCGCGCGCTCCAGCCCGACGTGATCCTGATGGACCTGATGATGCCGCGCAAGAGCGGGCTGGAGGCCATCGCTGAGATCAAAGGGTTTCAGCCCGACGTGCCCATTCTCGTCCTGACCAGTTTCGCGGAAGAGGACAAGGTGTTCCCCGCGATTCGCGCGGGCGCGCTGGGCTATCTGCTGAAAGACTCGTCGCCCGAACAACTGCTGCGCGCGATTCGCGACGTCCACCGCGGCGAGCCGTCGCTCCACCCCACCATTGCGCTCAAGATGATCCGCGAGCTGGACCGGCCGCGCGACGAAGCCCGCGCGGAGACGCCGCTTTCAGAGCGCGAGGTCGAGGTGCTCAAGCTCGTGGCGCAGGGGTTGACCAACCAGGAGATTGCCGACCGGCTCACGATCAGCGAATGGACCGTCCGCACGCACGTCCGCAACATCCTCGGCAAGCTCCACCTCGCCAACCGGATCCAGGCCACCTTGTACGCGCTGCGGGAAGGGATCGCGCGGAGCAGTTAACCCCCGAATCGTTCATTCGGAGTCGCGGAGAGTAGCTTCGGGGTCGGCGTTGATCCGCTCCGGCAGCCGGCGCAGTTCCTCGCGCAGCGCGGCCACCTCTTCCCGCAGCGCATGGATCTCCTTCGCGCCCGCCACCTCCGCGTCCGGGTCCTCCGCGTCACGCCCCACGAGATAGCTCGCCAGCGCGGCAGTGACATAACCGAAGATCGCGAAGGCATAGAGCGCGAGGAGCAGCGTAAGCAGCCGCCCTTCCACCGTCTGCGGCGAGTACCCGCTGCCCAGCGTCGTCATCACCATCGCGGTCCACCACAGCGCCTCGCCATAGCTGACCAACCCGTCCGTCCCCGCGGCCGACCCCTCGAACGCGTACATGCCCGCCGCGCCGACCAGCGTGACGATTGCCGTCAGCGCCATCACGTAGCCGAACCCGTGCCGCCCCATGCTCCGCCGCAGCGCGCCCATGCCCCGGTTGAGCGAGCTGACGATGCTGACCAGCCGCGCGCCGCGCAGCCCTGCGCGCACGATGGTCAGCGTGCGGATGATCCGCAGCCCGCGCAGCGCCGGGATCACGAGCGAGATGGCGGTGAGCCAGTTGCGGCGAAGGAAGAGGCCCTTGCTCGGCGCGAGGAGCAGGCGCACCGCAAAGTCGAGGATGAAAACGATCCAGATGACCGTCATCAGCCCCGCCAGCAGCGGCGGCAGCCCCCACACGAGGTCGACGATCAGCAGCGCCAGCCACGCAAAACCGAGAACGATCAGCGGCGTCTCGAGAATCGCTTCGACCTGCTCGAGCAACCCCTCGCGTTCCTGGTCCAGCGCGTCGCGCTCGGTCATGGGCAACTCGATCTCGTAGCGCGAGCTTTAGCTGGCGCGGCATGCGCTCACGAGCTAAGGCTCGCGCGATATCCTACGCGTCCTCGCGCTCCGGGTTGTCAAACCGGAAGAAGTTGCTCTGGTTGCCGTTCTTCAGCTTCTCCTGGTACAGGAACACCAGGTTGCGCTCGTCGAACGTCTTGAACCACTCGTCCCAGCTCACTTCCTCCAGCCGGTCGCTGCTGCTCTCGTCGAACATGAAGCGCAACACACCGAGCGTGTCGCCATGTTCCGTGCCGCCAACGGTCGCCGGCCGCGCGCCGCGCTCCTCCGCCCACTGCATGATGACCTCATGATTGCGCGTCACCAGCGACTGCCCGTCGTGGTCTGCGCCTTCATCCGGCCCGCTGATCCACTTCGCATACCGCGTCGAATCCGACAGCTTGTCGCCCCACTTCTTCAGATACTTCTGATCGTCGCCCTCAACGCCTTCCGGCAGTTCCTTGCTCGAAAACTTCGCCATAACGAACTTCCCTCCCTCCGTTGCGCGGCGCGTCCATCGCTCCTGCGCAAAACTACTCAGTTATCAATCAGGATAACGCGCTTGAGCGAACGTGTTTGTAGGGGCAAGTACGGTATGTAAACAAATCTTGTATACGCTAAGGGGGTAGGTACAGGGCGGCCCCCCACTGCGCGCCCGTCGCCGTTTCGCAGCAGAGGTAGGGTTGGGGATGCCAAAATTGATCATCGTCTCAAATCGCCTCCCGGTCACGGTGGCCGCGGAGAAGGGTCAGCTCGACTTCAGGGAGAGCGCGGGCGGACTGGCAACGGGCATGAGCTCCTTCTATCAGGAGCGCAACGCGGTATGGATCGGCTGGCCGGGCAACGTGCCGCCGCGGCGGCAGGCCGAAGCCCGCGCCCGTCTGCGGGAAGGCTACAACGCAGAGCCCGTTTTCATCCCCGAAGCCACGGTCGAGCGGTTTTACGAGGGCTACTCCAACCGCACCCTGTGGCCTTTGTTCCACTCCATGCCCACCTACACCCGCTACGCCGCGGCCGACTGGGATGCGTACCGCGAAGTCAACGCGGAATTTTGCCGCGTGGTCCTCGAGGTGTACGAGCCGGGCGACGACATCTGGGTCCACGACTATCAGCTAACGCTCCTGCCCGGCCTCCTGCGCGCCGCGCTGCCGGAGGCCCGTGTCGGCTTCTTCCTGCACATCCCATTCCCGCCTTACGACATCCTCCGCCTCCTGCCGCAGCGCCGCGAGATCCTCGAACATCTGCTGGGCGCGGACCTTGTTGGCTTCCACACCTACGATTACATGGACGCGTTTCTGTCCGCGGTGCGCCAGATGCTGGGCTACGAGAACCGGCTGGGACAGATCGCCGCAGGCAGCCGCGTCGTCGACGTGGACGTCTTCCCGATGGGCATCGACTTCGAGCGGTTCCGCGCCGCGCCTGCCGCGCCGGAGGCGCAGGCGGAAGCCGCAAAGCTGGCCGGTCGGCAGCGCAAGATGATCTTCTCCGTCTCCCGGCTCGACTACACCAAGGGCATCCCCCAGCATCTCGATGGCATCGACTATTTCTTCGAGCGGTATCCCGACTGGCGCGGGAAGGTGGAGTTTGTCCTGTCGGTCGTGCCCTCGCGCGAGAAGGTGGACCGCTACGCGCACCTCAAGCGCGAGATCGACGAGCGCGTCGGCAACATCAACAGCAAATACGCGGACCTCACCTGGGCGCCCGTCCGCTATATGTACCGCAACGTCCCCTTCCCCGAGCTGGTGACGCTGTACGCTCTCGCTGACGTGGCGCTTGTGCTGCCCCTGCGCGACGGCATGAACCTCGTGGCGAAGGAGTACATCGCGGCGCAGCAGTGCGGCGGCGGCGTGCTGGTCTTGAGCGAGACCGCGGGCGCGGCAAAGGAACTGCGCCAGGCGGTCATCGTCAACCCGAACAGCCGCGAAGAGGTCGCCGACGCGCTGCGCCGCGCGCTGACCATGCCCGACGATGAGCGGCTCGCGCGCTACGCGGCGCTGAGCGACTGGCTGGCCGAGCGCGACGTGCATTGGTGGGCCGGCCGCTTCCTCGACCGGCTCGCCGAAACCGCCGAGGCCGCGCGCAACCTGCGCCAGCAGGACCTCGACCCCGCCCTCCGCGACAGCCTTGCCGCCGCCTACGCGCTCGCGCGGCGCCGCCTTCTGCTCCTCGATTACGACGGCACGCTCGCGCCGTTCGTCGACCGCCCGGAGCGCGCCGCGCCCACGTCCGAGTTGCTTGATACGCTGCATGCGTTAGCCGCGGACGCGCGCAACGAAGTCGTCATCGTCAGCGGCCGTGACCGCGACTCGCTGGACGCCTGGCTGGCCGCGCTGCCGGTGCGCATCGTGGCCGAGCACGGCGCGTGGGTGCGGCCGTGGGATCGGGCGGCGGGCGGGGGCGAGTGGCAGCCCGTTGCCCCCGGCCGGCCGCGCTGGAAGAAGCGCATGCGCCCCATCCTGGAGCGTTACGTCGCGCGCATTCCGGGTTCGTTCATCGAGGAAAAGACCTTCTCGCTGGCGTGGCATTACCGGTCGGCCGATGTTGCCACCGCTTCCACCGCCGCGCGCGAGCTCATCGACGGCCTGACGAACCTCACGGCGAACACCGATCTCGGCGTGCTGCAGGGCCACCGGGTCGTAGAGATCAAGAACGAGCGCATCACGAAGGGCGGTTACTACCGCGCCAACCTGGCCGAGGGCGGGTGGGATTTCGAGCTGGCAATCGGCGACGACTGGACCGACGAGACGCTTTTCGAGGTGCTGCCCGATGAAGCATGGTCGATTAAGGTGGGCGCGGGGCAGTCGGCCGCGCGGTTCCGGCTCGCGGGGCCGCCGGACGTGCTGGCGCTCCTGCGCGGGCTGGCCGCAAGCAGTGCGACGTGAGAGGGGGAGGACGTGGCAAACCTGGTCGACCGGCTGCCCAGGCCGGTTAAATATCTGATCTGGGCCTTCAAGGACTTCAGTAAAGACAACGGCCCGCAGTGGGCCGCGGCGCTGGCCTACTACGCGCTCCTCTCCGTCTTCCCGCTCATGCTCGCCGCGCTCTCCATCGCGTCATATTTCGTCGACGTCGGCTGGGTGGCGGATCAGGCAGCCAACATCCTGGGCGAGTTCGTCCCCACCGGCCAGAACGAGCTGCGCGGCATCATCTACGGCATCTACGAGGCGCGCGGCAGCGCGACGATTATCTCCATCGCGCTGCTGCTGTGGTCCGGCTCGCAGGTGTTCGGCGTCGCGACGCAGGCGCTCAACCTCGCCTTCGATGCGGACGAAACGTACGGCTTTCTCCGTCGCGTCCTCATCCAGTTCGCGATGGCCGGCACCATCGGCGTCATGCTGATCGTCGCGCTGCTCTCGCGCACCGTCATTGAGGTTGTGGCGCAGCGTTTGGGCTTCAGCGGACCGCTCATCACGCTCGCCAACGGCCTTGAATGGCTCGTCCCCGGCATCCTGCTTGCGCTCACGCTCTTCCTCGTCTATCGCTGGGTGCCCCGCTGCACCGTGCACGCGCGCCCCGCGTGGATCGGCGCGCTGGTCGCCACGGTCGCATTCCTCGTCGCGCGGCCGCTGTTCGCCTTCTACATCGACCGTTTCGCGAATTACAACCTCGTCTACGGCGCGCTCGCCATCCTGATCATCCTCGTCTTCTGGGCCTGGGTCACAGCGCAAATCTTCCTCTTCGGCGGCCAGCTCGCGTCGCTCATCGAGGCGCTGGAGCACAGGGGCAAGGATCGCGAGGAGGTGGAGGAGCGCCACGAACTGCGCTCGCCCGTGCGCAAGCTGGACGAACAAGGCGAAGCCCCCTCGTCGGTTACTTGACACGGTATGTTACAATAGGAGTAGGACATTCGTTCGCATTCGCCAACCGTAACAACACCGAAACACGGGGCAAAAAACGAAAAGTGTTGCGGAACAGTTCAATTTGTTTCGGTTGCGCGGCCAGTAGACGGCGAGGGAGACATGGTCGAGCTACCTGAGGCGGCAGTCATCACGCGGCAGATCGTGGAGACGCTGGGGGGCAAGCGGATCGTCCGCGCGGTGGCCGGCGCCTCGCCCCACAAATTCGCCTGGTACACCGGCGACCCGGCGGAGTACAACAGCCGCCTTGCGGGCAAGGTTATTGGCAGCGGCGCGGCGATGGGCCTCAGCATTGAGTTCGAGGCGGGCGACATGACGCTCTCGATCAGCGCGCCCGTGCGCTACCACGCGGCGGGCGAGAAGCGCCCGGCGAAGCATCAACTGCTGATCGAGTTCGAGGACGGGACGGCGATCAGCGCATCCGCGCAGATGTGGGGCGGCTTCTTCTGCTTCCCCACCGGCGGCCTCGCGGGCTTCGCCGATTACGACAGGGGCCGCGACCGCCCCTCGCCCCTCAGCGACGCGTTCGACCGCGCCTACTTCGATACGCTGTTCGACGAGAACACGCCGAAGCTTTCGGCCAAAGCCTTCCTCGCCACCGAGCAGCGCATCCCCGGCCTCGGCAACGGCGTCCTGCAGGACATCCTTTGGACCGCGCGCCTCCACCCGAAGCGCAAGATGGGCGAGCTTTCGGGCGCAGAGGTCGCAGCCATGTACGCGGCGGTCAAGAGCGCGCTGGCCGACATGACCGCGCGCGGCGGCCGCGATACGGAGCTGGACCTTTTCGGGCAGCCGGGCGGCTACGTCACCGTGCTGAGCAAGAACACCGTCGACCGGCCATGCCCCGCCTGTGGCGCGCTCGTTTGCAAGGAAGCCTATCTCGGCGGCGCGATCTACTTCTGCCCGGTCTGCCAGAGCCTCTGAATGAAGAGAACCTGTCCGGTGTCCGAAAGGCTACTGCTCCTGCCGGAGGAACACGATCAGGTCCAGGTCGCCCGGTGAGAAGCCGTATCCCGTCAGCAGCATGGCCGCCTCCGAGCGGTGCTGCGTGCCGTGGTTGACCAGGTGCGCCAGCATCTCCCACATGCGGTTGTGTTCGGGCACACCCTTCGTCGTCTTGTAGTGGACTACGGACATCAGTTGCTCGTCGGTGATGGCGCCGAGGAACGCATCGAACGAAGCCCGCGCGCGCACCCACGTCTCGCGCAGCGCCCCGAACGTCGGCGCATCTTCTACGCGGAGCAGTATCGCGGGCGACTCGCCCTCCGCGCGCTGCGGCCACAGCATTTCAGCCGCCAGCGCATGCACCAGCGTGCCGCGCAAGCTGCCTTGCGGCGTCGGGGCAGGCGCTTCGTACTGCTCGCGCGTCAGCTTCGCCACTTGCTCCAACACCCGGTCCCACGCCCAGGCGTTATAACGGAAAAGAAGCTCGATGTCAGCCTTATTCATCTGCCCTCCATCAAGGTTCGTAGTAGGCGCTTTAGCGCCCTTGCTCCGGGCGCTGAAGCGCCTGCTACGAACCGTTCACGCGCCGCGCGCCAGCTCTGCGCCCCATGCCTTCGCGCGCTCCAGCTCGCCTTCCTTCAGCGGCCCGTAGCGATCCTTCACCACGAACCGCTCCGGCCTGGCCGCCTCGCGATACCCCTTCTCCTTGAGCTTGCCGAGGATCGCCTTCGACGAGCTGCCCGGCGACCACGAAATCTTCGTCTCGAACGCGGCGGCGCGGGCGTTGCCCTTCGGCAGCGCATCCAGCCAGGTGCGCATGGTCGGGTGCGAGATGTCCGGCGGAGGGCCGCCCTTCGCCGTTTCGGACGTCAGGCCGCTGACCATGTTGTCGGTCGGCAGGCTGAAGCCGAGCAGCGGCGCGCCCGCGACGATCAGGTCGACGCCGGCGAGCGCGTCGAGGGTGGCTTCCGCGGTGGAGAGGGCGCGCGCATCCCCGCCGATGCCCTCGGCAATAGCGCGCGCAATCGCGGCCGTGTTGCCCCAGTGGGATTCGTAGACGACAATGGCTTTCATGGCGGTTGTCTCCTTTGCCCCGTGGCAGATATTCTCTCACTATGGCATACGGATGACAACCGCCGGGGTTGCGAATCTGCGGCTTAACTCTTGCGGACGACCGGCTGCTCCCCTTCCGTCCGCAGCGGTTGCAGCAGCCGCCGCCACCCCGCGCGGATGTCGTTCCGCCGCAGATACCACGTCCCCACGATCCCGTACGGCAGGAAGAGCACGAGCAGGATGTACACCACGCCGATGATGAGCTGCCAGCTTGGCCCGAAGAGCTGGTTGAGCCAGTAGCCGAGCAGTTGCAGCACGCCCGCGCCGATCATCGGCCCGACGAGCGTGCCGACTCCGCCGATGATCGTCATCAGCAGCGCGCTGATCGTCGTCTCCACGCTCAACACTTCCGGCGTGGCGTTCATATTCCACAGGACGTGCATGAGCCCCGCCAGCCCGGCCATCACGCCGGAGACAGTCACCGCCAGCAGCTTGTACAGGAACGTGTTGAAGCCGATCATCTGCGCCCGCGGCTCGTTCTCGCGGATGGCGACCATGACGCGGCCGGGCGGCGAGTCGACGATGCGCCGCGCGAGGAGATACATGAGGACGCAGAAGGCCAGCGCCACGAAGTAAAACGCGAGGCGATGGTCGGTCGGGTTCAGCCACGCGGGGATCGGCACGCCGTGCAGCCCGTCCTCCGCGCCGGTCCACTCGCGCAGGTCCGTCGCCTGCACCAGGATGAAAAACATCTGCGAGAAGGCCAGCGTCGCCATCGTCAGGTAGACCCCGCGCACCCGCAGCGACACGACGCCGATCAGCACGCTTTGCAGCACCGCGGCGACGATCACGGCCAGCGCGACCGCGGGCAGCGACCACCCCTCATGCTTGAACAGCACCGCGGCGACGTACGCGCCCGTGCCGAAGAACATCGCGTGGCCGAAGCTGAGGATGCCCGTATAGCCCATCAGCAGATCGTAGCTCATGGCGAACACGGCCAGGATGAACATCTGGATAAGCAGGCCCTGCCAGAATTTGGGCGTGCCCGCATCGACCGGCTGCCCGGTGAGCAGCGACATCAGGAACGGAAACGCCACGAAGAAGAGCAGCGCCGCAAGGCCGGGCCAGTTGCGGGAGTTGCGAGGGTTCACGGCCTACTCCTTCTTCCCGAACAGGCCCGCCGGCCGCAGCAGCAGCACGAGCGCCATGATGAGCACGGTCGACGCGCGGGCAATCGAGGGCGACATACGGATCGCCTCCTCCATCCACGGCAGCTTGATGCCGCTCAAGACAAGCTGGTCGCCGAACGCGCGCGCCAGTCCGACCAGCAGCGCGCCGACCGCCGCGCCGACGTAGTTGCCCATGCCGCCGATGACCACCGCGATGAACCCCTGCAACTGCACCTCCGCGCCCAGGCCGAGATTCACGCCGAGGAACGGCGCCGCGGCCACGCCGCCCACTGCGGCCAGCGCGCAGCCGACCGCGAACACGAGCGTAAACACCTGCCGCACGTTGATGCCGAGCGCCTGCACCATCTCGCTGTCCTGCACCCCCGCGCGGATGATGATGCCGAGCCGCGTCTTTTTGAGCAGCAGGCCCACGGCCACAAAGATCACCACGCCGAGGAAGATGATGAACAGGCGATACGAGGGGAAGGGTCGCCCCAGCACGAGGATCGACTGGCAGTGGTCGCTGAACCACGACCAGAGCGTCGGCGAGGGGCAGTTGTCGCCGGACCCGTTGAAGAACGCGGGGATGTCCATGTAAAACCCCGCCGTGCCCCAGACCGCTTTGACGAGTTCCGTCAGCACAAAGCCGAGGCCGAGCGTCATGAGCACCTGGTAGATCGGGCGCACGTACAGCGGGCGGATCAGCGAGGTTTCGATCAGCGCGCCGAGCCCCGCGCCGGCCAGCAGCCCGGCCAGCAGCGCGAGGACGAACCGCATGTTGGACGACACGCCGAGCAGGAACGTCTCGACGGGCGTGCGCAGCGGCACGAGCGCAAAAGCCAGCGCCACGATCAGCAGCCCGGCGAGCGCGGACGGCCAGTTCGTCCTCTGCCGCACCTCGACCGGCGCGACGCGGCTGAGCGCCACGCCGAGCAGCAGCCCGGACGCGGTCAGCCAGACCAGGCGCGGCAGGTAGACCGCCGCGGCTTCCTGCGCCACTTCGGTCGACACCGCGCCGCCCGTGGCCGTGGCGGTCGCCGCGACGAGCGGCGCAAGGTTGAACCCGCGCAGTCCCATCAGCAGCAGGATCAGCGAGGCGGCAAAGAGCGCGATCAGAAAACCCCGGTCGAGCCGCCGCCCGCCCAGCTTCGGCGGCAGCCATCCGCCGAGCCACCGCCCCGCCTGCGCCGCGCCGAGCAGCGCCAGCGCAAAGGGCAGCGTGTTCAGGATGAGCCGGGGGTTCGCATACGTCGTAAACCCGACGTACGCGCCGATCATGAAGAGGACGCCATGCGCGAAGTTGAGCACGTCCATCAGGCCGAAAATGAGCGACAGCCCCGACGCGACGAGGAAATAGAGCGCGCCGAGGGTTAGCCCCGACAGGAGGATGCTCGCCGTGACCCGCGGCGGATAGCGATTGACCATCCACACGAAGATGAGCAGCACGATGGCGAGCGTGACCACGAGCGCGCGGTTGCGGCGCAAAAATGCCGTCATGCCCTCACCTCCTCCTTGACCACCCCGGCCCCGGCATAACCCGCGCCCAGGTACTTTGTAATGAGCGCCCGGTCGTTGACCAGGTCGGCCATCCGCCCCGCGTGGACCGTCTGCCCGTCATCCAAAATGAAATACTGGTCGGCCAGCAGGGAGGCCATGCGGAAATTCTGCTCGACGAGCAGCACGGTGGCCTGCGTGGCAAGCTGGCGCAGGGCCGCGACGATGGCTTCGATGATAATGGGGGCCAGCCCCTCGCTCGGCTCGTCCACCAGCAGCAGCCGGTTATCGGGCACCAGCGCGCGGGCAATCGCCAGCATCTGCTGCTGCCCGCCGGAAAGCTGCCCGCCGGGGAGCTTATAGAAGCGTTTGAGGTCGGGGAATAACCCGAATATCATGTCGCTGCGCTTTGCCAGGTCGCCCTTCTGCCGCTCCGCAATTTTGAGGTTCTCTTCGACGGTGAGCGCGCGGAAGATGGCGCGGTACTCCGGCACGTAGCCGATGCCCTTCGCCGCAATCTGGTATGCGGTCTTGCCCTGGATCGGCTCGCCGCCGTAAATGATCGTCCCCTCGCGCGGCGGGTTCAGCCCCATGATCGAGCGCAGCGTCGTCGTTTTGCCCGCGCCATTTCTGCCGAGCAGCGCCGTGATGCTCCCCTGCGGCACCGTCAACGACACGCCTTCGAGGATGTGAAACTGGCCGATGAAGGTATGGATGCCGTTGACCTCAAGAATGTTCGACATGGGTCTCCCCCAGATACGCCCGCTGCACGTCCTCGTTGGCCGCGATCTCCTGCGGGCTGCCCTCCGCCAGCAGCTTGCCCTGGTGCATGACCGTGATGCGGTCGGACACGTTCATGACGATGCTCATGTTGTGCTCGACCAGTATGATCGTCTTGTTGCCCGCCTTGCGGATGTCCGCGATCATGCGGACGAGCGACGGCACCTGCTCCGACGCCATGCCCGCGGTCGGCTCGTCGAGCAAGAGCACCTGCGGGTCGCCTGCGAGGATAATCGCCAGTTCCAGCTTGCGCTTGTCGCCGTGGGGCAGGAACGCCGCGGGCAGCGCGGCCTTCTCGCTCAGCCCTACCGCGTGAATCGCTTGCGCGGCCTGCTCCTCGTACCGCTTGAACGTCCGCGCGCTGCTCCACACCTTGTAGTTGTCCCCGCCGAGCGCCTGCGCCGAGAGACGGACATTCTCAAAGACGGTCAGGTTGGGGAAGACGTTGGTGATCTGGAACGACCGGCCGATGCCGAGGTGCGCCATGCGGTGCAGCGGCAGCCCCGTGATCCCCTTCCCGCGCAGGAACACCTGCCCGGAGGTCGGCTTGAGGTAGCCGCTGATCAGGTTAAACAGCGTCGTCTTCCCCGCGCCGTTCGGCCCGATGATCGAGTGCATCGCGCCTTCCGCGACTTGCAGGTCCACCCCGTCCACCGCGTGCAGCCCGCCGAAGTGCTTGGCGACCTGGCGCGTTTCGATGATTGCGTTCGGCATCGGCCCTCCATCCATTTCGAGGATTAAGACCCGTCGGGTTTCGGAAAACCCGACGGGTCTCGTCCCTTACTTGCAGCGGTTCAGTTCCGCCGGCACCAGGCACGGCGGCGCGGTCTCTTCCGGCTTGAACAGCGTGACCAGCTCGAAGAACTTGAAGTCCGGGTCGGTCGTGTTCAACAGCTTGACCAGCGTCATCGGCTGGAGCAGCGCGTGATCCGTCGCGCGCACCTCG
>CAZPTI010000080.1:0-17157 GCA_964588925.1 uncultured Anaerolineales bacterium
GGATACACCTCTTCCGCTGGCGGCGTCCACACAAGGTCGACGCCTAACTCGTCCAGCAAGCGCAGGTCGCGCTGAAGGTCGCGCGGGTACGCGCCGAGGTCCTCCGTTGGCCCGAACTGGGTCGGGTTGACGAAGATCGAGACGCCGACGTGGTCGTTTTCGAGCCGCGCGGCCTGGACGAGCGCGAGATGCCCTTCGTGCAGGAAGCCCATCGTGGGCACAAGGCCCCACGAGCCGGATAAGCTGTGGCGAATTGCGCGCACCTGGCTGACAGTTTCGACGACTTGCATGATGCCCTTTCTCTTTGCCATAGAGGACACAGAGTCTTCAGAGCGCCTCTGCGCCCTCTGAGGCAAAGAACTTACAGGGCGCGAACGAGACGCCAGATAACTTCGTTCACGCCCACATGAACGCCGAGGGCTTTACCCTCGGAGATAATGATGCCGTTGATGCTGTCGATCTCGGTTGGACGGCTGCGCTCTACGTCCTGCAGCATAGAAGAGCGGTTGGCCGCAGTGCTACGGCACACGGACTCGGTGTAGGCAACTGGATCCTCGAACGGCAGCGCAATCCCCCTGGCGCGGGCCACGTTCGCTGCTTCCTCGGCCAGCCGCCCAAGCAGCCAGCGCCGGTCGGCAGACGCGACAAGCGCGCCGTTCGGCACGCGCCAGAGCGCGGTGAGCGGATTAATTGCGGCGTTGACAACGGCCTTGCCCCACAAGCGCCCGTCGATGTCCGGGCCGACCTCGGTTTCGAGGCCGACGCGGTCGAACAGGTCGGCCAGCGCGCGGATGCGGTCTTCGTATGCCGGGCGTGCGCCGAGATAGGTGGGATTATGGGCGACGTGACGCACTTCGCCCGGCGCCAGCATCGTCGCGCCGTTGTAAGTCACGCCGACTGCGGCGCGGTCCGCGCCCACCTCGTCGGCGATGGCCTCGTAGTTGTCCAGCCCGTTTTGCAGCGTGACCGCGATGCCGCCCGGCGCCAGCAACTCACGCGCCCACTCGGCTGCGCGGAGCGTCTGATAGCTCTTGACCAGGATCAGCGCCACATCCGCGCCGCCGTCACCTGCGTACGCCGCGCGCTTCTCGTCGATCTCCGCCGGATCGCCGTACACCGACACCTGCGCGCGCCAGAGCCGGCCGTCCGGCTCAACTACGTGGATGCCGTTGGCCCGGATGGCGGCAACGCCGGGAGGCCACGCGCCGAACATGCAGACGTCCGCATGGCCGGCGAGGCGCGCCGCGTAGACGCAGGCGAGCGCGCCCGTGCCGATTACAGCAACGCGCATCTCAACAGCCGATCAGCAGCCCTTGCCAGGCTGACTCATCTTCGGCGCCCGAACCATCGCGACCACCCGTCCACGCGGCCCACTCGACGTCGTCGATCGGGAAGGCGTAGTCGCATGAGGGGAAGCGGCGCTGCTCCACGTCCTCGCGGTATTCGTTCAACCCGCGCTCCATCTCCTTCATGATCTCCGCGTACCGCTTGACGAACTTCGGCGTGAAACGATCGAAGATGCCGAGCATGTCGTGCAGGACGAGCACCTGCCCGTCGCAGCCCGCGCCCGCGCCGATGCCGATGGTCGGAATGCGCAGCTTCTTTGAGATGCGCGCGGCGACGCGGTCGGGCACCTTCTCCAGCACCAGCATGACCGCGCCGGCCTCCTGCACGGCAAGCGCATCGTCAAGCAGGCGCTGCGCGTCGTTGGCCGTGGCGCCCTGGACGAGATAGCCGCCGATCCTGGCGACCGACTGCGGGGTCAGGCCGATGTGCGCGACAACGGCAATGCCTGCGTTGGTGATGGCCTGGATGGTTGGCGCCACCTCGCGCCCACCCTCCAGCTTGACCGCGTCCATGCCGGCCTCCTTCAGGAAGCGGCCCGCGTTGCGGACGGCCTCTGCGGGGTCGGCCTGATAGGACATGAAGGGCATGTCGCCGATGAGCCAGGCGTGCTGCGCGCCGCGGCGGACGGCCTTGCAGTGGTGGATCATCTCGTCCATCGTCACGGGGACGGTCGAGTCGTAGCCGAGGACGACCATACCGAGCGAGTCGCCCACGAGGATGGTGTCCATCCCGGCGCGGTCGGCGGCGAGCGCGGACGGGTAGTCGTATGCCGTGATCATGGTGATGGGCGCGTTCTGCGCCTTCTTCTCCTGGAGCGCCAGGATCGTCATCTTCTTACGTGCCATCTGCCTCACTCCCCTCCCAAAACGAAAAGCCCCACGGCGCGGCCGAGGGGCTGAATGTCAGGTGGCAACGTCCCGGTGGGGGGACGCGTCCGTGTATTCCGCCGTCTCGGTCGCTCCGGCCACGGTGCGCACTCCGTGCCCTGCGCGATCCAAGCGAACTCTTATCGCTGTTTCAACTGATGAATGCTGGCCGCCCGATGGGGGTCGGCTGCCGATGTGAGTATAGCACCTGGCCGCAGTAAGTCAATAAGCGGCTATCCCGTTTGGCGAGTTCGGGTCAGCGGGCGGAACCCCTCACCCAGCACCTCGTGGCTGGGGCTGATGACGACAAAGGCGTCGGGGTCGGCGGCGCGGACGATGTCGCGCAGCGCGGGCGTCTGCCGGCCGTTGACCACGGTGAAGAGCAACGTGCGCTGCTCGCCCGTGTAGCCGCCCGTCGCCTGGAGCATCGTAACGCCCCGGTTAAGATCGATCATGATGCTGTCGCGGACGAGATCGGGGTACTTTGTGACGATGAACGCGGTGTTGCCCGACTCGAAGCCGGATTCCACCGCGTCGATCACGCGCGCCATGACCCAGGCCGCAATGAGCGCGTAGAGCGCGGGCGCGAGGCCGAAGTAGACCGCGGCGAGCAGCAGGATGACGATGTCCATCATGAGGAGCGACTGGCTCATGCGGACGCCGCGAAAATGCTCCAGCAGCTTGGCGGGGATCTCGGTGCCGCCGGTGGTCGCGTTGGCGCGAAAGACGAGCGCCATGCCGAAGCCGTAGAGCAGGCCGCCGTAGAGGGTGTAGAGCAGCGGCTCGCCCTGGACCACAGGCAGGTAGGGCTTGGTCAGGTCGATCAACAAGGACGAGGCGGCCGCGGCGAAGATGGTCTTGGGGCCGAACTGGATGCCGAGCACGCGCATGCCGATGATGAGAAACGGGAAGTTGAGCGCCAGCAAGGTGAGGCCGATGGGCCAGCCCCACAGGCGGTTGGCGAACATGGCAAGCGCGGTGAAACCGCCGGGCACGACGTTGTTCGGGTCGAGAAAGATGTTGACCGAAAGCGCCATGCAGACGCTGCCCGTTAGAACGAGGGCAACGTCAAAGAAGACGCCGCCGGTCACGGCTGCGCCGTTGGGCAGGCGGAAGAGCACGCGGCGGCGAAACCGTCGCAAGGGGGCTGGGAGATTGAAGGTCATTTTGCTACTGCCAAAGGGATGATGCGCGACAAAACGCCCCTCGCTGATGGAGGGGCGTTGATATTGCGCATTATAGCGCAGAGCATCCCGGACAACAAACCGGGGAGCGCGTTCCTAACGCATCATCAATGGTAGGAAGAGGTACTTCGCCGTGCCCGGGTATGACGGGATCGTCATGCCGTTTCGATCCGCCAGCTGGCTGAAGACCACCGACAAGCCCGGATTGCCGCTCTTGATCGCGCGGAACGTGACTTCCGCGAGGGGACCACTGCCTGACACCGGCGGCGCGGGATTCAGTTGCGTTGCGGCGTACCACACGCGGCAGCGCGGGCACTCGCCCGGCGGTACGATTGTATCATTGAAGGCGACCTTTTTGATGACGAAACCGGGATTCATAAAGGTCGACAGCGGCCTGATCTGAACACCGGGCGCAAAGGGGTCCTGATCTTCCGCCTGCACCACCGAAGGATTGAATTGCAGGCGCGCGTCCGCGCCGTACAGGTTCTCCACGTTCTCCACATAAATGCGAACAGTGAAGACCTGTCCGGCCTGGACCTCGTTCACCACCGGGTCCAGCCGAACAACGGCGATGCCGTCGGCGCGGGCAGTCGCCCAGGTGAGCGCGAGCGCGAGAAACGCCGCGCAAAACGCAAGCAGTCGGGTTCGAGACATTACGGATTACCTCCGAGCACGATTGGTAGATGTAGCCGTCGATTGCTGCGAAGCGGGGTGTTGCCGAACAGCACCTCGGCGTGGCGCTGAGGATCGGCGGAAGAGAAGCGCACCACCACGACCGGCTGTGTCGTGAACGCATAGCCGGGCAGCGGGTATTGCTTGATCCAGTAGTCCGTGTCAAGCAGCAACCCGTCGGCGCGGAAGCTGCCGTCCGGGTTCGAGACCATTGTAATTACCGGCGCGGAACTGTCGCACACCACACGCACCGTAGCCCCGCCGAGGCCCGGCTCGTCTCCGTCGCGCAAGCCGTCCCGGTCGTCGTCACGGAACACCCAGCCGTCGAATGTCGCGGTGTCAGGGATGGGCGTCGGCGTGGGCGTCTGGCTCGGCGTCGGGGTGACGGATGGCGTCAGCGTCTCGGTTGGGGTGGGAGTTCCCGTGGGGCTGGGTGTGGGCCGCGGCCCGTTAGTCACAGTGATGCGACCGTCGAGACGATCCAGCACGATCGTGTTGCCGTAGCGGTCGGCTGCCTTTGCGTAGGTCATCGTGATTGACGCAGAGCCTTCTGCGATGCCCCGGAATGTGATCGCTGCGATCGCGCCAGAACCGGTGACGGGCGGCGCAGGATTCAACTGCGTCACCGCATACCAGATGAATCCCGCCTCCGCGCAATCAGGGTTGTTCGGCTCGACAGTGTTGCAGGCCACGCGCTTGATCACGAAGTCCGGCCGCATGAAGCCATAGAGGGGCTGAATCTGCGTGCCGTCGCTGTAGATGTCCGCATCCTCCACCTGCGCGAGCGCGGGATCGAACTTGAGCCGAACGTCGACGCCGTACATGTTGACCACGTCCTGGATCACCATGTTGACGACGACCGTCTTGCCCACCTCGACCCACGCGTCGGCGGGTTCAAGGCGCGCGATGGCGTTGGCTGCCGGCGCGCTCAACCCGGGCTGCGCCGCAGCAACCGGCATGAGAAAGCCCACAAGCGGCAAAAGAAGCGCCGCGAACGCGATCAGGGCGATCACGCGCAGGACGACGGGGGGGCGCTCCCGCCGTTCGGCGCCGTTCACTTGCCGCGCCTCAACACGACCAGCCCGATTGCGCCGGCCGCGGCCAGCAGGAGCAATCCGCCACCTGCGAAGAGGAGCGTATTGCTGCCGCTTTGCTGCGATGCGGTCGAGACGCGTGTGGGCGCGTCCGGCCCGGCGGGAGCGTTCGCGGCAGAGGTCGCCGCGCCCGCTGCGCTTTCGGCTACGACTGTGGGCTCCGCCGCAGCAGCCTGCGCGGCGGCAGGAGTCGCGTCGGACGACTGCGCGGTCGGCTGAGGGGATCCGTCGGCTGTGGCAGGCGCAGGCGTGACTTCAGCAGCTGCAACGGGGGCAGCGCTTGTCGGCGCGGTAACTTCGGCGGGCGCCGGCGTAGCAGCGGGCGCGACCGTTGCGGGCGACGCTACGGTGGTCGCAGGGGCAGACGTTGCAGTCTCGGGCGCCGTCGCGGTTGGATCGACTCGCGGGGTGGCTTGAGGCGCCTGCGCTGTCGGCGTCTGAGCCGCCTCGGCAACGGCTTGCGTCAGGTCGATCTGCGGCGCGGGCGCGGTGGGCAGCGGCGTGGGGCTGTTGGACGGAGGGGCAACGGCAACGCTTACTTGCGCCTCGCCGTCCGTCGACGTCACATTGATCTCCTCACCGTTGCGGTCCGCCAGCTTCGCATAGGTAATCTCGAACGCGCTCTTGCCCGCGGCCTTGCCTTTGACATAGATGGTAAACAGCGTTCCCGAGCCGCTCCTGGCCTCGCTAGGGTTTATCTGCGTCATTACAAACGAGGCCGTGCCGGTCGTATTGTCTGCCTCGTGGTGAAGCGCAAAGTCGTAAGAGAGGAAATCGCCCGGAAGCAAGTCAATCAGGGGCGTTCTCGGGTCCGCGTCCTGGATTTCCACGACCGCCGGGTCGAACTTCAGTTGGACGTCAAACCCGTACAGATTCTCGACGTTGTTGATTCTTACGGCGAGCGGCACAACCTGCCCGACAGGCGCCTGGAGCGGCGAAGGGACCAGTGTGATGGTGGGGCCGGCGGCTGAGGCGGGCAGTGGCAGCAGCAAGGTCAGCGCCGCGAGAAGGAGCAGTTTCGCAAATTTCATGACACTATTATCCACGTTTGTTCAAATAGTAGCAAGAACCGAAGCGCATGGCAACGGTTCATGCGGGTGCGCCGGTCATGAGCCGGGGACGAGGTCGTAGTCCCAGGCGCCGGTGCGGTTGGAACCTGCGCTGGTGTAACCATCGGCACAGGCGGATTTGACGATGTAGAAGTACTCCTGAGCGGTGCTGCCGAGCGCGTTGGGGTCCTCGTACGTCAGCCCGCTGGTGAAGCCGAAGGCCGGCTCTGCGGGGGTGAAGTACGGCGCAGTCGCGCGGAAGACGCGATACGTTGATGCATCCGTGACGCTGGTCCAACTCAGGCGCGCGGTCGTGGCATCCAGTTGGCGGATGGCGACGACGGGATCGGCCAGCGGCGCAGCGGTCAACTCGCTGTCCGTTTCAGTGTTGGGGATGGTGACGCCGTTGCGGTCGGACATTTTCGAGTAGAAGAAGTCGAGCGGCGACAGGCCCGCGCCGACCGCGCGGAAGGTGATGCGCGCAATCGCGCCGGAGCCGCTCACCTCCGGCGTGGGGTTGACCTGCGTGAACGCATACCAGATCGTGCCGACTTCGGCCGCTTCGTCGCAGAACGGATCGGCGGGGTCAAGCGCATTGCACGCCACCTGCCGCATGATGAAGTCCGGCTTCATGAAGCCGTTCAGCGGCTGAATCTGGGTGCCGTAGGAATAGACGTCCTGGTCGATGACCATCAGTTTTGCCGGGTCGTAGCTGATGCGCACATCGACGCCGTACGCCGCGACGACGTTGTTGACCCAGACATCGACCGTCGTAAGCTGGCAGCCCTGGACGTTCGGCGATGAACGCGCGAGCGACACGCTGGCCGTGGTGGCAGGGACAGCTGCTTGTTCGGGGTCGACGCCCTGCGCAGCCGCTGCGGTTGCGGGCAGGAGCAGGGCGAGAACGATGAGCCAGCGCAGGGCCAGCACGCGGCGGGATGAGCACCGGTTGGACACGAGCGCCTCCTTCTGATGAGAATAGTCGGCGGAACGAGGGCCGGCGGTTTGCAGCGCCAGCCCTCGCCCCGCGTTATGTTACCGGATTACGGGATCAGGGCGTCCAGTCGGAGGCCATGATGCCGTAGTTGCCGCCCATGAGGGTCAGGTCGAGGATGTCGACCTTACCGTCGCCGTTGACGTCGGCGCAGGCGCCGGTCAGCGGGCAAGTCAGGGTATCGCCATACGCGCCGCCGACCAGGCCAGCATCGCCGACATCGACCTTCTCGTCGTCGTTCGCGTCGCCGCCCTTAAGTACGAGCGTATTCAAGGTTGTGAGCGGTCGAGTCGTCAGAACCTTGGTCGGAACCGTGCCGGTGGCCCACGTCTTGACGTACCGCACCTTATCCACTGAGAAGTAGTAGGGCGTGAGGATCGTCAGCAGGTTGCCGGACGTGTGGGCGGTCGTGTACGCGCCGCCCTTTGCGCTTGTGGCCGTTGCGAGCACCGGCGTCGCCAGCGTGTCTGCCTCATAAACATTGAGCAGCGCGCCGGAGTCGTCCGCGCGGCCCTGGACGTCGATGAAGCCGGTGAAGTTGGCGATGCCGCGGATGACGATCTTGCCGTCGTCCGCGTCCGTGATGTCGCGCGGGTTGGCGCCGGGCAGCTTGACGTTGTTCAGGTAGACCAGCGCGCCGTTAGCCGTGCCTGCGGTGGACGCGACGGGGTCGACGTTGAAGTAGGCGTCCCACGTGCCGGGGCCGGTGAGACCGGGGCCGGTGGCGGTGAAGTTCGCGACGCCAATCGCAACCAGGCCGTTGATGACCGGATTGCCCGTGCTGGGCGCGCACTGGAAGCCGATTTCGTTCCCGGCCAGCCCGGGCAGCGTGCCGCATGCGTAGCCGGCAGGGAAGATCGCTTGCGCGCTGTTCTTCTGCAGCTTGCCCGTGTCATAGCTGAACTTGAACGCGAAGCCATAGAGGTTCTTCGCATCCACCATCACCTTGACGTCGAAGCTGGTCGATTCATCGACGTTGCGGACGAACTGATCGCCGGCTGTCGTCGGATCGACGTCGATGAAGGTCTCGGCGAACGCGCAGTTGGTCGCGTCAACGTTGGCGTAGGTCGTGGGGCAGGTGGTCGAGGCGAAGGAGTTGTACTGCGCCTTGAGCGCGGCTACGCTCTTGATGGCGTCGCCGCCGTTGGCCTTGAACAGGTTGCCTTCGACCGTCTGCACACCGGCAACCGCGGCGTCGACCTGGAGGCCGGCGTCGGTGTTGCTGTGGATGAAGTTGTTCACGATCTTGAGGGAGGTGACCGCACCGGCGACCTGGATGCCGTCGGCCCAGCCATTGACCTCAAGGCGCTGCATAGTAAAGTTATCCGCCCCCGGCTCGACGAGAATCGCCGGGAAGGCGCTGCCACCGCCGCTAAGGGTAAGATCGTTGATTTCGACGTTTTCCGCATTCACTGTGAAGGCCGGAGAGCCGGGCGTGATGACAGTTCCCGGAACGCCAACGATCTTGACCGGACAATCGATGGTCACGCCGCCGGTGTAGGTGGCAGGGCCGAGCGTCAACGTGCCATTGCATGCCCCGTCCACCAGTGCCTGCAAGTTCGTCGTGCTCGTCTTGAAGCCGCCGAAGTTCACCAGGTCGCTGACCTTGTCGCCTGTGCCGCCAGGGTTGCTTGCATGGGTAGGACCCGTTGCGCTATTCCACCAGCTATTCAACGCATCGATGGCCGCAGCAGTCGTGTTGTTCGCGCCAAACGAGGTGTTGCCTGCATACAGGTTGTTGTCGAAGTTGCCCGTGGCGCCGTTCTCGACCAGAACGCCGGTCGTGTTCATCGAGATGAGGTTGTTGTTGACCGTCGCCGACGCATCCACGCCGTCAACGCGCACACCTGCAACGCTGCCCCGCGCGTAGCTGTTCTTGACCGTCGCCTTTACGGTGGCGCCGTTCGTGTTGTTCGGGCTGTCTTTTACGTACATAGCACCGTAGCGCGCACCGAACACTTTTACGTCGTCAACCGTGATGGCCGTGTTGCCAGCATCGCTGCTGTAGCCTTCCCAGTTGTTCACGAATACGCCATAGTCCCCGCCGGTGACCTTGCCGCCGCTAATAGTCATCGGCGCGGTTGTGGTGACATTCCAGACGTTATAACCTGCCGCATAGCCTGGGGCCGGGAAGACAATGTTGCTGGGAATCACGATCGTGTTATTCGTGATAATGGCATTCACGGCGCTTTGCATGGAGCTCAGCAGCAGGCCATTCCACTTAGTAGCGCCGGAATAGCTTTCGGCGGTAATCGTGTTGCCCGAGATCGTCAGCGGACTTGCGTTCGTGTAGGCGAGGTTGTGGAAGATGCCAAGCCGCCAAACGCCGATCCGGTTGTTGCTGATGCTTCCCGTCGTACCGGGGTTGGCGTTATAGAAATTGCCCGTCTGGATGCCCGTTCGCACGCCAGTCAGGACGTTGTCGGTGATATCGGCGTAGAAGTTATTGTAGACGAGGATGCCGATGCCCCAGTTATAGGTCGTCTCACCGATGTCCTCAATACGGTTATAACGAATGTAGTTGCCCGAAGTCGCCACGCCTGGCGTGCCGTAGTAGTTATAGAACTCGAGGGCCGCGTATGTGGCGTGCTTGAAGATGTTGTTCTCTATGACGATGTTAGCCGAGCCATAGTCAGCTATGACAAGCTCGCAGGCATCCACGTCCGCGCCATCGATTAGGATGCCGCTCGTGAGCGCCGGGTTATCACCGTCGAACGTGAAGCCCTTGATCGTGACGTCGCTAACGCGGATGTCGTACATCACTTCACAGACGCTAGGGTCGGGGGCCGAAACCGCCGGTAGGATAAGCGCTTCGGCGGCGCGCGTGCCGCTATTCGGATTAACCGTCGCGTTCGGGCCGAGGAGCGTCACGGACTTTGTGACAACCTGATCCTCGATATAAGTCCCGGCTGCAACGTTGACTGTGCCTCCGGTGGCAACGGTGTCGATGCCCTTGCCGATTGTCTTGAAGGGCGCGGCCTGTGAGCCATCGTTCGTGTCGCTGCCGGATGCGGCATCTACATAGACAACAGCGGGACCTGTCTCCGGCGCTGCCGCTGCGGCAACTTCGGCGCCAGACATGCGGGGGCCGATGGGACCGTTTGGTACGCGCTCCTGGGAGGGCGCATCCGCCAGCGCAGCCGGCGCCAGCGCCAGCACCAACACACCCAACAGCAGCGCAACTGCCGCAAGGCGAAGAATCATGGGACGATTAGAGTGAGACATTGTCGTGCGGTTCTCCTCTGTTTACAAGATGGATCAGGCCAGTTCATGGTGGGTGAGCCTCGGTGGACGCGCACCTTCTTTTCGCCCGCCTGCGATCCGTTGTGGCAGGTTGCTCCGGCCGCAGCTTAGCGGCCACGGCCGGAGCAACCTTAGCTGCTCTTCAGGCTACGGCTTAGGGCCACGTGGAGGCCAACACGCCGTAGTTGCCGCCCATGAGAGTCAGGTCGAGGATGTCGACCTTGCCGTCGCTGTTCACGTCCGAGCTGCCGCCGTTCGCGCCGCAGGGCCACGGTCCGGGCCGGCCGTACGAACCGCCGATGCAGCTCGCATCGGGGATGTCGACGTCTTCGCTGTTGTCCGCGTCGCCGCCGCGCAGTTCCAGCGTTGCCAGCGTGGTCAGCGGACGAGCGCCAAGCAGCCAGGGTACGTCGTAGCTGGTCACGGCGGGGGGCGTCCCTGCCGTGGTCACTGCCGTACGCACGTAGAGCGCCTTGTCGACAAAGAAGTAGTAGGTCGAGCCGATCTGCAATGGCTTGAGCAGGTCGACGTAGGCGGTCGTGTACGCGCCGCTCTTCGCGCTCGTCGCGGTCGCCAGCTTGGTTGCGCCCGCGGCTAGCTGCTGGCTCCACACTTCTAACGCCGCGCCGGAGTCGTCCGAGCGGCCCTGCAGGTCGATGAAGCCGGTGTACTGGCCGATGCCGGTGATGGTCAGTTCGCCGTCCTTCGCGTCCGTGATGTCGCGCGTGTTCGGGATGTCCGCCAGCTTGACGTTGTTCAGGTAGACGAGCGCGCCCTTGTTCGTGCCCGCGGTCGAGACGACGTGGTCCACATCAAGGTCGGTCGTCCAGGGGCTCGGATTGACCAGCCCCGCGCCTGTGGGCGTGAAGTTGAGTGTGGCAACGGGACCGCCGTTCCATGCGGCAAGGAGGTTGCAGTTGTAGCCGATCTGGCCTGCGGTCAGACCGTCGAGCGCAAAACACTTGCCGACGAAGGCGGGGGCCCAGGTCAGGGAGTTGTGAAGCAGCTTCGACGTGTCGTAGCTCAGCTTGAAGGTCACGCCGTAGACGTTCTTCGCCTCCGCGCGCACTTCCACGTCGAACGGCACGCTCTCGACGACGCCGCGCGTGAAGTTGTCCGGCGCGCCGGGGGTCAGGTCGACATAGAGCTCCGCGAAGGTGCAGTTGCTCTCATCGACATCGACGAAGTCCGGGCAGGTGGTCGACGCGAAAGAGTTGTACTGCGCGTTGAAGCTGGCGCCGTTGTTGTTCGTGATGGCCGTCGTGTTCGCCTTGAACAGGTTGCCCTGGACGGTGATCACGCCGCCGAGCGTCGCGCCGCTGTCGACGAGCAGGCCCGTGCCGTTGGCCCACAGGAAGTTGTTCACCAGCTTGAGCGAGGTGACCGGCCCGGCGATCTTGACGCCGGTCAGCCAGTTCTTCACCTCGACGTTCTTGAGGGTGAAGTTATCCGCGCCGCCCTCGACCGTGACGGCCGCAGAGGTGGCGCCATTGGCGTTGAGCGCGCCGTTGAGCGTGCCGTTCTGCAACGTGACGTTGTCGCCCGTAATCGTATAGGCCGGCGAGCCGGGGCCGACTTCCGCGCCGCCGAGGTCGATGGTGACGTCACTTGCCGTCACGACGACGCCGCCGGGGTACGTGCCCGCGCCGTAGGTGATCGTCGTGTTCGGCGCGGCCGAGTTGAGCTGCGCGCACTGGTCTGATGCGCTCATGCCGGTGGTGATGGGCGCAGGGGCCGGCGCGGCGCCGGTGGGGGTGAGCCACCAGGGGCTGTAGTCGACGTTGGCGCTGACGGGAGATGCGCCGCTGCCGAGCGGGCCGCAGGCCGAACCCCACCAGTTGTTCTCGGTCTTCAAGATTCCTGCAGAATAACCGTTGTGCGCGCCTTCCGTTAGGCTGCCCACAATTTGATTGCCGGTTATGTTTAGGCCCACAAAGTTGCTCGTGGGATGCAGGGTAGCTGGCACATAGACCCCGTACTTGTTGCCGGAGAACGTATTATTGGTGATCGTGCCGTTGGACAAGACTCCATCGGCAAAACCGGATGGGTTGCTGTTACGCGGCTCGATCGCAATCGCCTGGTTGTTATTCTCAAACGTGTTGCCCGTCACAGTCAGGTTCGCGACGTTACGCGGCATGAAGCCCGCGCCGTATGCTGCTTCTCCGGCCGGATTGTAGCCGCTCGTTCCAACGTCTTTGATTGTGTTGCCCGTGAACGCGACATTGGTGGCATAGAATACCTTGATTATGGCCCCGAACGAGTTGGTGGCAGAACCGACCTGTTCGACCAAGTTGTCGGAAACGGTCACGCTCGGCGTAGGATCGCCGATGGTGCCACGGAAGTTGATGTGGCCTTGAGTATTCCGAACCGTGTTGTGGCTGAAGATCACACTGTTAATGTCCGCCCCGGTCGTGGGGCCGCCGCTGCCACTGCGAGTGTCGAAGCCCACCCAGTTTTTGATGTTGAGAAACTCCGAGTAAGTGATGTTGATGTCGCCGTTAATTTGCCCGCTGCCGACACCACTGCGGCCCGCAACATCTTCGGCGTCAACCGTCACTTTCTCCATCGTGAAGCCGTTGCCGCCTGCTGCTATGACAAAGCTGCCAATAGCGCCGCGGACGATCAAGTTCCGGAGAGTCAAGTTATCGCTTCCGACCGTGTTCATCCCCCCGGTGATCACGGGGCGATCGTTCGCGTCGCTCCCAACGAGAGTAAAGTTGGGTTTGGCAATGACAACGCTCTCCGCATACGTACCGGGAGCAACGTTGACGGTGCTGCCCACAGCAAGGTTAATGCCCTCCTGAATCCGTCCCGTCGAGCCAGTCTGCTGGCTGTCATCGTCGACCCAGAGGTTCGAGAAGTCGCCCTGGAAGCCTGCGGCAGACAAGTTAGTGTCCGTCCCGCTGTTCAGCCACGGCGTATAGTCCTCGACGTCGCCGCCGTCCGCAGCGGTCTTTACCGTGGCCGGCACGTTGCTGCCCCACCAGTTGCCGGAGGCATCCACAGTCGGCCCGGTGGAACCGACCGCGTAGCTAACGTTCCCGCTCAAGTCGTTGTTGTGGGCAACGACAACGCTCGCATCACCAGCGTCGAACCCTACAGCGATAGCCCCGGTACTCCCATTGATGAAGTTGTTCTCGACCGTTGCTTGAGTTCCCGGGCCCCAGTAGTCGGTTGCCAGGATCCCGGCTGATGTGGAACCGTCGACGAGTGCGACGCCCTCACAGTCCGTGATCGTGTTACCGGTCACGGTCATCTTGCCGCCGCCGCTGGCCTCAAAGCCGTAATCCAGCCAGTCACCCGCTCCCTTGCCGATGTAAGTGTTGCCAGAGATGGTTGCTGTGGCGCCGAAGACGAGGACGCCGATTCGGCCTATGTTCTCGAACGTGCTGTTGCTGACGGTGATGGTCTGCCCCGGTTCGCCGTAGGTCGAGACGCCACGTCCGTCATAACTGCTGGCAGTGTACCGAATATTCTTGAACGCGACGCTGTCGATTGTGCCGTTACCATGCGTGCGTATACCGTTGTGCACTAGATGACCCGATCCATCGAGCGTAACGTTGCTCAGGTTGAACACGACGCCGACGTTCACCAGGAACCACCCGCGCGCGTCGCCACTGCTGCCGGTGTCGCTGTCGGTCTTAAAGATCGTTGTCGCACGATCCGCGCCAATAACCGTCAAGTTCTTGTCGATCACAACTTGGCCCTGTTCGACGTATGTGCCGGCGAGGATGTTAATTGTGTCGCCCGAGCTTGCAGCGGCAATTGCTGCCTTCAACGTCTTGTATGAATCCGGCGCGCCATCGCATGCCCCATTCGGCTCGGAGTCAGTACACGATCCGTCGACCGTCAGTGTCGCCGCGATGCCATCCGGAACAACAGCAGCAGCCGCCTGTGTGAGTGTTGCCGAAGTACGCTCCTCGTTCGACGGTGAGACTGGTCCCGCTGCAAACGCAGCCGGCGCAAACGCCAGCACCAGCGCGCACAGCAGCGCGCCGACGAGTAGGAAGGCGGTCGCCTTCCGGTGGAGGGTGGATTGCTGGGACATACCGAAGTCACTCCACAACGCTGTGCCGGCGGGATGATTGTCGCGGGCGGCGCGCCCCGGGGCGCGCCGCCCGCCTACGCTTGCTTACAACTTACTCAGTCCAGGGCGAGAACGTCTTGTTGTAGTTGCCGCCCATGAGCGTCAGGTCGAGGATGTCGACCTTGCCGTCGCCGGTCACGTCGGACGTGCCGCCCGTGCCGCAGGCTCCCGGCGCAGCGCCGTACGCGCCGCCGATGCAGCCCGCGTCATCGACGTCGATCTTGTCGTCGTTGGTTGCGTCGCCGCCCAGCAGGATCACCGTGCCGAGCGTCTTCAGCGGCCGCGTGTCGAGGAGCTTGAAGTCGGCCCAATCGGTCGCCGCGGGGTTCTTCGCCGTGGTTGGCAGGTAGAGCGCGCGGTCGATCTGGAAGTAGTAGGTGTTGCCGATCACGAGCTGCTGTCCGCTGGCGTAGGCCGTCGTGTACGCGCCGCTGCTGGCGCTCGTCGCGCTTGCCTTCAGCGTCGCGCCCGCAACCGTCGCCTGGTTGTACACGTTCAACAGCGCGCCGCTGTCGTTCGTGCGGCCCTGCAGGTCGATGTAGCCGGTGAACTGCGACAGGCCGGCGATGTAGACCTGTCCGTCCTCCGCATCGGTGATCGTCCGTCCGGGCAGACCGCTGTCCGCGCCGAAACCGCCGTTGTTCACCCACACCTTGACGCCATCACGCGCGCCGCCGAAGAGGTCGGCCGCGGCCGTGCTGATGTCGAGGTGCGTGGTCCACGAGGGCTGGCCGTCGTGCGTGGCGTCCGGGTCGGCCTTGAACGTGAGGATGCTCACGGTCTCAGCCGCCGCGTTCACGTCCGCATCGGGCGAGTAGCGCGTGCAGTGCACCGTGATCACGCCCGCGGTCGCTGTGTCCTGTGCGCAGGCGCCCGTGCCCTTGAACGGGCCGGCGGTGATGCTCTGCAGGACCAGCAAGGTCGGGTCGTAGGTGAGCTTGTACTGCACCGCGTACATGCCCTGCGCGTCTGCCTTCACTTTGACCGTGAAGACGTCGTTCTCGACCACGTTGCGCACCGTCGCGAGCGTGTCGGGGTCCATATCGGTGAAGAGCTCGATGAAGGTGAACGGGTCCGCATCGACGTTCGCGCTCACGCCGTCGCCGGCCGCGGGTCCGCCGTTGCTGCCCCACGAGTTGTACTCGGCGGGGATCGACGCGGCGCTGTCGTTCAGGATGCCTTCGGCGCTGTTGAACTTGAACAGGTTGCCGTTGATCGTCACGACGCCGGAAAGGGCCGTTGCGCTGTCGAAGTGGAAGCCAGTCGTGTTGTCATGCAGCCAGTTGTTCACCAGCTTGAGCGACGCATGGCTGCCTTCGAGCCGGACGCCGTCGGTCCAGTTCTTGATCTCAACGCCGTTCAGCGTGAAGTTGTCCGCGCCGGTCTTGACAAGCACGCCGGGATCAGTGGTGTTGCCGTTCAGCATGCCGGGGCCGTTGATGACGACGTCATCCGCATCGATCGTGTAGGCAGGCGAGCCCGCGCCGATGGTCGCGCCGTTGAGGTTGATGGTGACGCCGTTGTTGCTAATCGTGTAGCCGCCAGGGTAGGTGGGACCCTGGAAGACGACCGTGCTGCCGGGGCCAGCGCACGAGAGGATCGCCTGCGCTTCAGCCTGCGTCGCGCCGGCCGGGATCAGCAGCTCGCCGTTCGCGCCGCCGGTGCGCGTGTCAGGGCCGGTCGGCGTGGTGAGCCAGGGATTGTAGTCGACGTTCTGGCCGGCCAGCGCCGCGCCCGCGCCCATCGGCCCACAGGCGGAGTTCCACCAATTGTTCTCGGCCGTCACGACGTAGTTCAGGCCGTTCGCCCCGCCGGGCAGGTCGTTCGGGTGGAGCGCCACGCCGTAGTACCCGCCGCCGTTGAACTGGTTGTTCGCCACGGTGACTGTTGCGCCGCCGCTGTTCTTCTCAAAGAAGACGCAGACGTTGTCGGCGCCGCTCGCCGTAAGCGCGGAGCACTTGTTGCCGGTGACGACGGCGTTCGGCGTCGGGCCTTCCAGACCGACTGCGTGCGTCCACTTCCCGCTCAGACCGCTGAACGAGTTGCCCGTCACCTGCGCGCCCGGGCTCCCCGCGCCGTTGTTCAGCTTGATGCCGTACGCGCCGTTCCCAGCCACGATGTTCGAGAAGTCGTTGTTCTGAATCACGACGCCGGTGCTGGTATCGGGGCTGTTGCTATCGCCAAAGTTGATCGCATCGGCGCTCTTACCGGTCCCCGAGACAATCTTCATGAAGGAGTTGTCTTCGATGGTAACGTTATCGGGGCCGTTCACCACGTAAATGCCCTTGATGTGGGCCGTGGTGCTGGCGCCACCGAGGTCCTGGATGCGGTTGGCGGCGATGCGAACGTTGCTCGGCTTGGGGGAACCGTCGATGAGGATGCCGTAGGGCTGACCCGGGTTCGTGATCTTCAAGCCGGTGACTTCGACATTGCTGGCGCTAATCGTCATCTGCCCGGTAACCGTCGAATCCTGGCTGAAGTTGTCCCAATAGACGTCGTAGTCCTGGCCGAAGTTGTATACGTTCAGGATGACGTTGGCAAGGCTTACGGTGGCCGCATCAGTCAGCGTCATCAGCAGTTCGCCGTCGACGAAGTACTGAACGCCCGTGCCGACCGTCTGA
>CAZPTI010000081.1:0-17039 GCA_964588925.1 uncultured Anaerolineales bacterium
GAGGTCGTTGGTCGGCTCATCCAGCAGCAGCACGTTTGCGCCCTTCTTGAGCACTTTTGCCAGGTGCACGCGGTTGCGCTCACCCCCCGAAAGGTCGCCCACGCGCTTCTGCTGATCCGAGCCGAGGAAGTTGAAGCCGGAGACGTAGCCGCGGCTGTTGACCTTTCGCCCGCCGAGCGTCAGCGTCTCTTCGCCGCCGGAAATCTCCTGCCAGACCGAGTTATCCGGGTTAAGCGTGTCGCGGCTCTGGTCGACGTAGCCCAGGTCGACCGTCTGCCCGATGGTGATTGCGCCGGAGGTTGGCTGCTCCTGCCCGGTGATGAGCCGCAGCATGGTCGTCTTGCCTGCGCCGTTCGGCCCGATCACGCCGACGATGGCGCCGGGCGGCATCTGGAAGCTGAGGTTCTCGAAAATGAGCCGGTCGCCGTACGCCTTGCTCACGCCGTCGAAGTTGATCACAACGTCGCCCAGCCGCGGCCCCGGCGGGATGTAAATCTGCATCTCCTCTCGCCGCTGTTCGGTTTCCTGGCTCAGCAGCTTCTCGTAGGCAGAGACGCGCGCCTTGCCCTTGCTCTGCCGCGCGCGGGGCGACATGCGAATCCACTCCAGCTCGCGCTCCAGCGTGCGGATGCGCTTGACGTCGGCCTTCTCTTCCTTCCGCAGCCGCTCCTGCTTCTGCTCCAGCCACGAGGAGTAGTTGCCCCGCCAGGGGATGCCGTAGCCGCGATCCAGCTCCAGGATCCAGCCGGCCACGTTGTCGAGGAAGTAGCGGTCATGGGTTACGGCGATGACCGTGCCCGCGTAATTCTGCAGGTGCTTCTCAAGCCACGCGACCGATTCCGCGTCGAGGTGGTTGGTCGGCTCGTCCAGCAGGAGGATGTCCGGCTCGGTGAGCAGCAGGCGGGTGAGCGCGACGCGGCGTCGCTCCCCGCCCGACAGCACGGTCACCGGCGAGTCGCCCGGCGGACAGCGCAGCGCCTCCATCGCCTGTTCGAGGCGGTTGTCGAGGTTCCAGGCGTCGTGCTTGTCCAGTTCTTCCTGCAGCTTGCCCTGCCGCTCGATGAGCGCGTCGAAGTCCGCGTCCGGCTCGCTGAACGCATTCGTGACCTCGTCGAACTCCTTGAGCATGTCGACGATGGGCTGGACGGCCTCTTCAATGACCTCGCGCACGGTCTTATCCGGGTCGAGCTCCGGCTCCTGCGACAGCAGGCCGCGCGTGTAGCCTTTGGAGAGCATGGTCTCGCCGAGATAGCCGTCGTCCACCCCGGCCATGATGCGCAGCAGGGTGCTTTTGCCTGCGCCGTTCAGTCCCAGCACGCCGATCTTTGCGCCGTAGTAGAAGCCGAGCGAGATGTCGCGCAGCACCTGCCGGTTCGGCGGATGGACGCGGCCCACCCGCACCATCGAGTAAATGACTTGTTGGGTTTCCGTCATGGGAGGCTCCTCAACATCTGCACCGTAGCGTCGACGGTCTGCCGCTGCTGCTCCTCACGCGGGAGCGTGGCCTGCCCGTCGCCGCCCTGCCGCCCATAATACCCGAAACCCGCGTGATTGCCACCCTCGATGACGACCCAGGTTGTGTCGGGTGGCAGCAGAGGCCGTGAGGCTTCGATCTTGTCGGGCGTGGCGAGGCCATCGTTCGAGGCCGAGATGGACGTGACCACCGTGCTGCGGTCGGCCAGGCTGTTGTTGCCCGCCGGATAGGCGGCCCACAGCGCCAGCCCCTCCACCGCGTCCGGGTTGTTGTAGATGTAGGCGGCACTCATCGCGCCGCCAAGCGAGTGCCCGCCGATGGCCCAGCGGGTGATCTCAGGATGCGCGGCCATGACGCCATCTGCCCGGCCCGAGCCGAACACGGCCAGGTTAAACGGCATCGGCACAATAACGGCCAGATACCCTTGCTCCGCAATGGCCCGCGCGGTCGGCGCATACGAGCGGTGATCGACCCGGCCGCCGGGGTAGATGATCAAGCCGGTTGTCGGGAGGATGCCCGCCGGTGTGAAGGTGAGGTAGGGCGACTCGATGACATTGATGCCGTTGCCGCTCTGCATGGCGGCCAGCGCCTCCGGTTCGGGGCCGAGGGGGGTGTAGGCCCAGACCGTGAAGCCGACCGCGGCCACGACGACGAGGGCCAGCAATACGAGCAGGACGCGTTTAAGAATGCGCATAGGGGAGCAACTTCCTTACTTGATATGATGACTCAGGATGGCGAGAACGCAGGATCAGGGTGGAGGATCAGCCGCCGCCAGCTAAAGGTGACGACCCAGCCCATGATGAGCGCGCCGACGAGGCCCGGCGCCCACAGCCCGACCGCGCCGAGCAGCCAGCCCCCGACCGCCGGGGAGATCACGCGCGACAGGCTTTCAAGCGAACCGGCAATGCCGAGCGCGCCGCCCACTTCCTGCGGCGACACGACGCGCGTGATCGCGGAGTTGATGACCGTGTTGAGCACGCCAGTCGAGAAGGCCATCGGGATCATCACCACGAGCAGCACCGGCACGCTCGGCGTGAAGGCCCACGCCAGCATGGAGATGCCGTAAATCGCCGTGCCCCAGACAATCAGCCTCGGTTCGCTGAAGCGCCGGGTGAGCGGGCCAATCAGCCCGCCCTGCACGATCACGGAGAGCACGCCGAGGTAGGCCAGGAGCAGCGCGGTCGACTGCGCGTCGAGGCCGAGCCTGTCCTTCGCCCACAGGGTGAACATGGTCTGCAACAGGGCCGCGGCCAGCGCGAAGAAGAGGCGAATGCGCAACAGCACCCCAACCCGTGGAATGGACAGCGCCTCCCACATCGCGGCCAGGCTGATGAGCGGTCGCTTGTCGTTGGCGAGCTGCGCGCGGCGCTCCGCCGTCAGCGATTCGGGCAGGGTGAAGAAGACGCCGGCCAGGTTCGCCAGCGCAAGGAACGCGGCGGCGAACGCGGGCACTGCGTAGCCCCACCGGCTCAGGATGCCGCCTAAAGCGGGGCCGAGGATGAAGCCGAGGCCGAACGCCGCGCCGATCAGGCCGAGGCCCTTCGCGCGGTTCTGCGCATCGGTCACGTCGGAGATGTACGCCTGCGCCACGGTAATGTTGCCGCCCGCCAGCCCGCCGATGAGGCGCGAGAGGAACATCACGCCGATCACCGTAGCGTTGGTGAGCGCGGTCAACTGGTCGGGCGTGGCGTTTTGCAGCGGCAGCGACGCCAGCCACCGGCCGAGCGGGTCGGCCACGCCGAGCAGAACAAAGCTGAGCGCGGTGCCCGCGATGGAGATCATCAGCACGGGGCGTCGGCCGTAGCGGTCGGACAGGCGACCGAGGAAGGGCGCGCCGAAGAACTGCGCCAGCGCGTACGCCGCGGCCAGCAACCCCACGAGAAAGTCGCTGGCGCCGTACTCGCCCGCATAGAACGGCAGCAGGGGCAGGATCAGCCCGAATCCAAGCAGGTCAATAAAGACGACCAGAAAGATGTTGATGAGTTTAGCGGTTCCTCCACCACGTCGCGCGCTCATGCGGTTCCCCTTTCCTCCAGGTACGGGCGGTGGCCCAGCACGCGCCGCGCCCACCGCTTGACCGCGACGTTATCGGTTGCCAGGAACAACACCATGCCGAAGACGATCAGCATGTTGGTCAACCCGAAGAAGATGAACTCCTCGATGGGCAGGACGCCGAAGAGGAGGATGGGCAGGGACTGGTTCGGGTCGATGGTCCAGGTGCCGGCGGTGATCGCCAGCGAGTCCATCGCTGACAGGTAGAGCCACGGCGGAAGCAGGCCGAGCAGCACCAGGCGACGGTTGTGCCAGAGCGCGTCTGCGCCCATGAGCATCTGCGGGATGACCGGGATCAGCAGCCACCCGGCTGCCAGGCCAAGGTAAGTGCCCGGCGCCCAGTCAGAAAAGAAAAGAATCCACGACGCCACGACGAGGAGGCCGACGAAAACGGCCGCGGCGATATTCAGCTTCGGACGGCGAGGCAGCGGCGCGGGCGCAGGCTTCAGGTTGCGCGCCAACCACAACACCCACAGGCCGGTGAGCAAGGTCTGCACGACGAAGAAGGTGTATTCCTCGATGGGAACCCAACCGAGGGTGATGCCGGTGACGAGCTTCGGATCGTAGTACCAGACGCCCGTCGCAACGAGATAGTTGTCCCACGGCGTGGTCCACACGACGGCTGCAACGATGTGCGCCGCAATGGCGAACCAGCCTGGAAGGCCGGTGAGTTGCTCCGGCGTGCGTTTTCCGCGTTTGTGATCCCAGTAGGTCAGAATCGCCAGGATCAGGAGCGGGATGCCGACGAAACGCAGGAGGAAGCCGAAGTAGGTCATGCTGTTACCATTTCTGCCCGATGCCGGGGCCGCGGGGATTGGGAAGCGGCAGCGTCGCCGGCAAAATCTGGACGGTCACAGGCGTCTCTTCGACGGGGCGACGGAAGAGGCGTCGCGCGCCCTCTCGCAGCGCGCCGCTCGCCATGCGGACCGTGTTCATCTCGGAGAGAAACAGTCCGGTCTTGCCGTCCGTCTCCGCGGAGGCGAGATACACTACTTTCTCGGCAGGGATCTCAGGCGGCTTCGCCCACATGCGCATAATGGTCGGCATCACTCTGAGTCGCTTTTCGTAGCCGCTGACCGCGGTCAGGTCGGTCAGGAAGTCGGTGGTCATCATGCCGGGATTGATGCCGAAAATGCCGACGCCAGTTTCCTTGTAGTCCTCGGCGAGGCTGGCCGTGAAGCTGCGCACCCACGCCTTGCTCGCCGCGTATGCGGTCTGCATGGGCGACGCGCGTCCGTCCGAGCCGCGCCCGAACACGTTGATGAGCTTGCCCTTGCCCTCCTGCAGGAACGCGGTGAGGGCGACGAGCGAGCCGTGATATGTGCCGACGATGTTGGTGTTGACTGTGCGCAAGAAGGTCGCGGGGTCGATGTGCATGGCTGGCCCGTACGGCGCAGTCCATCCGGCGTTGTTGACCCACACGTCGAACCGCCCGTACTTGCTGGCGGCAAACGCGCCGAGCGCCTCGACCTGTTCGAGTTCGGCCACATCGCACGCCATGCCGTCGGCGGTCACGCCAGCCACGCGCAAGTCGGCTATCGCGATATCGACCGCTTCCTGCCTGCGCGAGCTAACCACGACCGCTGCGCCCTCGCGCCCGCACGCGCGCGCCACTGCGAGGCCGAAGCCGCGCGTGCTGCCCGTGATGATAATGACCTTGTTGTCGAGCTTTCCCATGTTTCGTTCCGTCAAGTAGCGCTTGTTTGCCGCAAAGGACACAGAGAACTCAGAGCATCCTGAGCGCAGTCGAAGGGCTGAGCGCAGTCGAAGGACTCTGCGTTCTCTGTGTCCTCTGCGGCTAGAAATCTTTGCCCACTGCGTCGAGTCGCGCGACTTCTTCGTCCGTCAGCCGCCAGCCTAGCGCACCCGCATTTTGTTCGGCCTGCCGAGCGTTCTTTGCGCCGGGAATCGGCACCGCGCCCTTGCAGATGAGCCAGTTGAGCGCCACCTGACCGGGCGTCTTGCCGCCGTGAGCGTCGCCCACTTGCTTGAGCGCCGCGTTGATCGGGTCCAGCTTCGCCAGCTTCTCGCCGCGGTACAGGCGTCCGCGGGCGCCGGGCGGCGGGTTCTGCGCGTTATACTTGCCGGTGAGCATTCCCTTGCCGAGCGGGCTGTAGGCGATGAGCGTGACGTCCAGCTCGCGCGCCGCGTCCACGAGGCCGGTGCGCTCCGGCTTGCGCTCGATCAGGCTGTATTCGACCTGGTTCGTTGCCAGCGGCACCCCGCGCTTCGCCAGCACCGCATGCGCCTTGCGCATCTGCTCGACGCTGTAGTTGCTCACGCCCACCGCGCGCGCCAGCTTGCCGTGCACCGCATCCGCCAGTCCGTCGGCCCACGTCTCGACCGACAAGGGCGGGATGTGAAAGTGGACCTGGTACAGGTCCACCTGCGCCATGCCGAGCCGTTCGAGGCTGGCCTTGAGTGCGTCGAGCAGCTTGCCCTTCGACAACCGCCACGGCAGCGGCGCGAATTTCGTCGCCACGACGGGCGGATGCGCATGATCCATGAACTGTCCGAGCAGCCGCTCGGACTGACCGCGGCCGTACAGCTCTGCGGTGTCGATGAAGTTGATGCCTACGGCAAGCGCGGCGTCGTACGCGGCGCGCACGTCCTGCTCGCCGTAGCCCTTGCCGTAGCTCCACATCATCGTATCGCCCCACTGCCACGCGCCCAAGCCAACCGGGCTGACGCGGATCGCTGTTTTGCCGAGGGGCACGAGGTCAATCGTTGCTGGCATACTCACATCTCCAGACTCTCTATCGCTTCCCGCACAATGCCCGCGCTCTTGCGGAGCGCGGCGGTTTCGTCGGGGCTGAGCCCGATGGGCAGGGTGGCAATGACGCCCTGTCCGCCAAGGAGCTGGGGCAGCGAGACGGTGACGTCCCTCACCCCGGCCACGTCCTCCTGCGGCGAGCACACGGTCATGATCGCGCGCTGGTCGTGCAGGACGACGTCCACAATACGCGCGAGCGCGCTGCCGATGCCGTAGTACGTCGCACCTTTTCCGGCAATGATCGAGCGGCCGGCGAAGCGCACACGCCTGTCGATGTCGGCCTGCAACTCGTCGCTGATCGTCAGGCCGCGGCTCTCGTAGTACTCGTACAGGTGCACGCCGCCCACCGTCACCGAGGACCACGCCAGCACCTGCGAGTCGCCGTGTTCGCCGAGCACGTAGCCGTGCACGTGCCGCGCATCCACGCCGAGGTGATCGCTAAGCAGCGCGCGAAAGCGCGCGGTGTCGAGCGTGGTGCCGGAGCCGATGACCCGCGAGGCGGGCACGCCGCCTTCCGCGGCAAAGCGCGCGGTCATGTGCGTCATCACGTCGACCGGGTTGGTGGCGATGACCAGGACGGCGTCCGGCGCGTGGGTCAGCACCTGCGGCACGACCTCGTGAAAGATGGCCGCGTTGCGCTGAAGCAACTGCGTGCGCGTCTCGCCCGGCTGCCGGCCCACGCCTGCGGCAATGACGACCGCGCGGCTGCCGGAGAGCGCCCTGTAACCCCCGGCATAAATGTCAAGCGGGTGCGCGAACGGCACCGCGTGCGAAATGTCATCCGCCTGCGCCTGCGCACGCTCCGCGTTTACGTCGACGATGACAATCTCGCGACCCACGCCGCTCATCACCATCGCATACGCGGCGGTGCTGCCTACGAACCCTGCGCCGACCACACCGACCTTCATGCTCGCACCTCCTTGCGCAATTTGGCGCTATTGTAACACGAGCGACAACCATTCTGCCACAGAGGGCGCAGAGAGTCTGTGTTGTCTCTGCGCCCTCTGCGGCTAGAGCATTCTCACCTTGCGGTAAGTGAGTCTTGCCGGCGCATCCGTCGTGCGCCCCTCGCCTTTGGCCGCCTCTTGAACCGCTGACGCGACGCGCGCGCCGCCAAGCGCGGTCGCGAGGATCGACTGGCCTGGGAAGATGCTGTCACCGACGAGCCAGATGCCGTCTGCGACGCGCGGCCCCCAGGCGCGAAAAAGCGAGGTCTGCGGGAAGCCGCCGACCCAGCCGAGCGAGCGGCCGGTGTATCGCTGGAATGTAACGGGCGTGCCGGGGAGAATCAGCTTTGCGGCTGCGCGCAGGCCGGGCAGCGCGATTTGCGCCGCGTCCAACACTCGCTCCGTGTATTCAAGCTTGCGCGCCTCGTACGCATCGCGGTCGCGCTCGAACAGATCCCACCATGCGCGCAGGTCCGTGTGCGTGCTGATCGTCAGCGCGCGATGGCCGGCGGGCGCGCGCTGAAGGTCGCCGGGCAGGCTCAACGAGAGGAAGACGCTGTTGCCCTCACCGAACGGCTCGCGGAGCAGCACCTGGTTGTGCAGCGGGGTTTCGGCAGGAAGCGCGCTTCCGTCCAACCCCACGTGCACCGTGAACGCACCCCAGCCGTCGGCTGGCCGCTGCGCGCGGCGCAAGCGATCGGGCGCGTCTCCCGCCATCAATCGCCCCGCGTCCCACGGCGGGAGGTTGAAAAGGACTTCGTCCGTGGCGAACTCAGCTTTGCGATGCGTGCGGATGACGAAAGCGCCATCTTTGCGACGTTCAACGGAGGTGACGCGCTGGCGGAAGTGGACCTGTCCCCCATGTTTGCGCACCGCGTCGACAAGCTGCGACGCGATCTGCCCGATGCCGCCGCGCACGTGCGCAACGCCGCGACGGGGCATGTCGAGCGCAGCCGCGCCGTAGAGCGCGTTGGCCGTGGGAGAGGCGGCCTGCGCGGCGATCAGCAGTTGGCCGTCGACGTAGTGGCGGAGGGCAGGGGAAGCGGACTTAAGATGCGCAGCGACGGGGCGAAGCGCGTCCAGGCCGAGTTGCGGCAGGCGCAAGGGCGCGGCAAGAGCGAGACGCGCGCCCGCGCCCACGAGCGCCGCCGCATCGCGCGCCGACTGCGGCGGCCAGGGAATCCCGCGCAGCGCAACGTCCCACAGCGCAGCCGCGGTGTCTTCCTGCCAGCGCCAGAACGATTCAGCAGCCGAGCCAAAGGCCGCAGCGCGTTCCTCTTGCCATGCGGCTTCGTCGCTCCAGCGCGTCACGGTCTGCCCGCCCGGCAGGTGGACGCGCATCGAGATGTCCGCGCGTTCGACCGGCCACCCAACGCCGAGCGTTTCGCCCAGCCGCGTCATCCCTCCGCCCGGCTCAAATCCGGCCGCAAGGGTCGCGCCCGCGTCGAAACGATAGCCGCCGTGAAAGAACGTCCCCGCGCAGCCGCCCGCGTAGACGTGCGCCTCGAGAACGGTTACGTCCAGCCCGGCTTTGGCAAGCAGCGCAGCCGCGCTCAGGCCGCCGATGCCCGCGCCGACAACAACGATGCGCTTCGTCATCGGGCTTCGAGCAACTTACGCGTCTTGTTGGCGCGGAACGCGAAGAGGGTGGGCATCCCGACCCACATCAGCCGGCCCACGAACCCCCACCAGAGGTGGTTCTTGTAGGTTGCCTCGACGCGGTCGACCACGTCGGTCGTCTCATCGTCGACGCGAACAAACTCATGACGGTGCGCCCACGCGTCGAACGGCCCGCTTAGCTGCCGGTCTGTGAAACCGCGGGGAGAGACATCTTCGATACACGCGACCCAGCGGATCGGGACCGGCCCGGCCCACAGGGTGAAATCCATCTGATCGCCGCTCTTCAGTTGCGGCGGCGCGGCATGGACGCGCACGATGATGGGCGGGGGCGTGATGGCCCCCATGCTCGCCGAACTGCTGTGAAACGCCGCCACTTCTTCCACCGACGCCCGCACTCGAAACCGATGCTCAAACTTCATCAACGCCTGCCTCTACGAATTTAGCAACTCTTTCAAAGCCGATTCCGCGGTCGGATACTTGAACTCAAAGCCCAGGTCAAGCAGCTTCTTCGGCGCGGCCTTCTGCCCTTCGAGCACGGTCGACGCGACTTCGCCGAGCGCGCCGCGCAGCGCGAACGCGGGGACAGGCAGCCAGTAGGGTCGCCCCATGACGCGCGCCAGCTTCACGCCGAACTCACCGAAGGTGAGCGCTTCGGGCGCGACCAGGTTGAACGGGCCACGCGCAGCCTCGTTCTCGATCAGAAAGCGGATCGCTGCGACCTCGTCCGCCGGGTGAATCCACGGGAAGCCCTGTTTGCCGCTGCCCATCGGCCCGCCGACGAACAGCTTGAAGGGGAGGATGAGGCGCTTGAGCGCGCCTTCATCGGGGCTAAGCACCACACCCGACCGGATGCTGACGTGTCGCACGCCGTACTGCGCGACCGCGGCCGTGCTGTTCTCCCAGTCGACGGTCAGCCGCGCGAGGAAGTCAGTTCCGGGTAGGTCGTCCTCAGTCAGCACTTTGTCGTCACGCGGGCCGTAATGCCCGATGCCGGAAGACTGAATGACGACTTTCGGCTTGACCTGCGCGGCCTGCACGGCCTGGACGACGGCCTGCCCCGCGCGCAAGCGGCTGTCGCGGATGCGCGCCTTGCGCTCGTCGCTCCAGCGCGAAGGCAGGAAGCCTTCGCCCGCAAGGTTCTCACCCGCAAGGTTTACAATCGCGAGCGCGCCGTCCGCCAGATGGCCCCAGCCGTGGCTCGTTGCGCCGTCCCACTGCTCGACGCGCACCTCGTCCGCCAGCCCGTTGACCGCGTCCGGGTTGCGCGACAACGCGATGACCTCGTATCCGTTCGCCAGCAGCTCGCCCGCAAGCTGCCGGCCGATAAAGCCGCTTCCGCCCGTGACCAATACACGCTTCATTCGCCCCTCCTGCAGGTTCCCGCTGAACCTTGCGCGTTGTTATACCATGCTGTCTAAGTTTTGTCAATAGTTTGACTCGTGTTTTTCTTACCCCTGACTACCGCAGTAGCAGAGGAAGATACACCAGCGGGCCGGCTGTCAGCCGATAATGCTCGACCGGTTCGCCGTCAACCTTGCGCTGATAGAAGAACGACAGGCCGGAGTCGGTCGCCGTCGCGCGTACCACCGCCAACTGTGCGCCACCGAAGCCGATGGCCTCCGCGCGGTAAGCGAGGGAACGATCTGCGTCGACGGGATAGGCCGCGACGACGGCAGTATCTGCGCCGAGTGGGTGGCGGACTGTCGTTGCGGCTGTCGTGCGCTCCTCAATAATTACGTGATCGCCTGCGGTCAACGGGCTGCCGCGAAACGCCGTATAGACGCCGGCGGTAAGCGCGCCCGCTGTCTCGCCCACGTAGGGACAACTGATATTTACGCCGGAAGCCGCAAGGGTGTTCGGCGCAAGCGGTTGCGGCTGTTCGTCGTTCCAGTTGGCAGTCACGGTACAATCGCCAAAGAACACGCGCGCCATCTTCGACTCGCCCGGCCCGTCCCACGCATCGTAGCCGAGCGCAGGGCGGCCAACATACCGGCTGACCGCGTACCGCTGCAACGCGCCAACCGCAGGAAGCCATTCGCCGTCCAGTCCGCCGTTCTCGTTCGCCAGGTTGTAGCTCAGCATGTAGCCCATCGTCAGGTTCCAGCGCAGCGTCGCTTTGTCGTTGGTCATCGTCTCGGGAGCGAGGTCGTGTTGGTAGAGCAACGCCTTATCGCCGAACAGCGCGCTCGCCCACGGGATCGGCCGCCACCACTCTTTGCGCCATCCTTCCGGCAGGTCGCGCTTACGCTCCAGCAGGAGGGTGCTGCCGTGGAAGCCGGGCATGGAGGGAATCAGCCCGCCGTAGCCCATTTCGGTGTGGAGGCGGGCGCTCTGATGCTTCTCCGCCAGGCGCCGCCAGCCGTCCATGTAGGCCAGCGGATCGGGCGCGAAGCGGTTGAAGTCGAACTCCCACTCGCGCGCGCCGACTTGATCCCAGAACTGCAAATCTGAGTTAAGCGCGGCGATCTGGCCGACAAGTTGTTCCGTGCGAGTGATCACGTAGGGCGACCAGGGTTCGACGACGTAGCCGCAGTGCGCGTCGTAACATTTATAAAAAGGCTTGCCGTCCGAAAGGATCACCGCAATGTCGGAGAGGGTCACGCCGGGAGGCAGGTTCCGCATGGTAGGTGACTCGTCGTCCCACCAAGTTGGGTTTGTGTAGGGCATGACGAGGAAGCCGCGCGCCTGCGCGGACGCGAACATGGCGGCCATATCCTCAGTCGATCCCCATTGTGGGTCAGGCGGAAGAAAATCGGGGTAGTTCTCGTCGTGACCGCCGGGCTGCCAGGCCACCGGATGCAGCAGTCCCGGATAAGGGACGCGGTCAAAGATCGAAGCGTAATCGGAGAAGCGTGTTCCCAGTTGGGCCGTGTCTGCCTTATACAGTGGGCCGCTTACCAACTGCCGGAGCAAGGAGGGTTGCAGTTGCTCTGACAGCGAGGGCAAGGCGCCAAAGCCGAGGTGTTCGCGGATGAGCGGCACGCCGCCCTGCCAGTTGCCGCCGAACAGCAGCCGCACAACCGGAGAGGTGTAAGTTTCGGATTGCTTCAACCATGTTGAAAAGACGTGATGGTAAAAAGTGCTGTCCTTTGCGTATTCCTCGTCGCGCATGAATCCGAGGAAGCCTGGCTGGACACGCCCATCGCCCGTCGGTAGGGGGTAGATTGACACACCCCCATAAGTCGTCTCGATGCTCACGAGGTCGGCAAAGAACAAGCCGGGCCAGCCGGGATACTTGCGCACGAAGGAGGCATTGTCGGCCCAGAACGCAGGCTGGAGCGCAACGCCGGGGAGGGAAGGCAGCGCGACTTCGCTCATCTCGGCTTCGGCAAATGAGAGGTCGCAGGGGAAGAGGACTTCGTGCAGCGGTCGGTTCAGTCGATTTGTAAGCGCGATCCGCACGTCCAGCCAGCGTTCGCCGCTGATATGAATCTCAACCCGCGCGCTTGCGCCGCGCATGCCGGCAGGGTCTGGGTCATACTTGAGGATGAGCGTTGCCGTGTCAGCGCGCCACTCGTAGGTGAAGCGATCCGGCAGGGTCGCGCCGAACTCACAACCGCCGGTGAAGGCGTCACCTGGCGCGCCCCGATACACGGCGCCCCACAGGCACTCCCACCGCGATCCCAATGTGATGCTCTGTTTGTTCGGCTTGACGTAAATGGCCGCGATGCTGCCGTTGGACTTGCGAAGGGCGACTTCGTAGTAGCTGTTGCCGAGGAGGATGCGGTCGGGGGAGGAGTCGTCGAAGTAGTAGGGCAGGGACGGCGCGGCGCGAGCCGGGACGAGGCAGACGGCAAGAAGCGCCAGCGCGACGAGCGCGACCAACATCGCGCGGTGAGGAAACGGGCGAAGCTTCACGGGGCGCCTCCATTGGACCAGCCGCAAAAGCTTGAAGGTCAGAAAACGCGGCTACCAGGCTTTTCGTATTCCGATCGAATGTTCAGTTAAGATGGAAAATGTAGTGCGTCAGTGGCGAAACGCAAAGCCGCCAGAACTCCGTCGCGTGTAAGTCGCGGGTGCGCTTCGAGCAACTGCTCTACGGTCTCCCCTGCGGCTAGCTTTTCCAGTATTAATTCGACCGTGATGCGCGTCCCGTTGATAATGGGTTTGCCGGCCAGGATTTGCGGGTCCGATACGATCAACCCCTGATTCATCGCTCCCTCCAATCAACCAGATTCCACCGGAATTATACCACTATGCAAACTCGCCCGCGCGGACTAAAGTGACCCGTAACTACGCATTGCGAGGAGTGACGCCTGATGCCCACCATTCTGCTAAACCTGCCGCCGCACGCGGTCACCGAGGCTGACCTGCGACGAATCCGCGAGATGATGCCGAGTTACGACACGCGCCTGACGCAGGACCGCGACGAAATTTCCCGGTTGCGCGACGAGGTGGAAATCCTTGCGGGCTGGCCCGTGCCTGACCTGCTCGTCTCCGCGCCAAACCTGCGCTGGTATCAGCAGTGGAGCGCGGGGGCGGACTGGCTCACGCGACGCCCGGAGGCTGCGGAGCGCCCGTTTCTGGTAACAAGCGCGTCCGGCGTCCATCCGGTGCAGATCGCGGAGCACACGTTTGCGATGATGCTGGCGTTCGGGCGCAAGTTGCACGAGGCGGTGCGTCACCAGGCCGCGCGCGAGTGGAAAGCGCCGCCCGGCGAATCGCTGTCGGAGCTATACGAAAAGACGCTGTTGATGGTCGGCCTGGGCGCGATCGGCGAGCGGATCGCTGTCGTCGGCCATGCGTTGGGGATGCGCGTGCTCGGGATGCGACGACGACAGGGGAACGCTCCCGCCGGGGTGGACGCCATCTACCCGCCCGACCGGCTGCTGGAGATTTTGCCAGAGTGCGATTTCGTCGTCCTTGCGCCGCCGTTGACGCGCGAGACGCGCGGCATGATCGGCGAGCGCGAGCTGCGCGCGATGAAGCAGAGCGCGTTTCTCGTCAACATGGGCCGCGGCAAGCTGATCGACGAGGCGGCGCTGATCCGCGCGCTACAGGAGGGGTGGATCGCCGGCGCGGGGCTGGACGTGTTCGAGACGGAGCCGCTGCCGCAAGACTCGCCGCTGTGGGACATACCGAACGTCATCATGACCGCGCACTACGCGGGCGCTTCTCCGCGCTATTACGAGCGCGCCATGCCGATCTTTCTCGATAACCTGCGAAGGTATCGCGACGGGGAGGAGTTGCGAAACCTGGTGGACAAGCGGGAGGCGGCGTTGGGTTAGCCGGTGGGTTAAAACAAAAACCCGACGGGTTTCCGGAAACCCGTCGGGTTTATCCCCGCGCGGCTCACTTCTCGGGCAGGTAATACGTCATGCGCTGGAGGCCGACCACCGGGTCGATGTACTGCACGCGGACGTTGCTCGGCACGGTCAGGGTGATGGGCGCGTAGTTCAGGATCGCCTTCACGCCCGCATCGACCATCGTCCGCGCCACGGCCTGCGCTTCCTCGGCTGGCGTCGCGATGATGCCGACCATAATGCTCTTCGACTTAATCGTCTCGGCTAGTTCGCTGATCGGCTGGACGGCGATGTTGTCGACGCCCATCGGCTTGCCGATCTTGTCTTCCTTGTTGTCAAAGATGGCCTGGATGTGGAAGCCCTTGCCCTTAAAACCGCCGTAGTCCGCGATGGCCTTACCGAGGTTGCCGGCGCCGACCAGCACCACATCCCACATCTTGTTGACCTTCAAGATGGTGCGGAGCTGCTCGTACAGGAAGTTAATGTCGTAGCCGGTTCCCTGCTTGCCGAACTCGCCGAAGTGCGAAAGGTCCTTGCGGATCTGCGCCGACGAAATGCCGAGCCGGTCCCCCAACTCCTGCGAGGACGTGATCTGCCGTCCCTCCGCGATCAAAAATCCTAACGCACGCAGGTAAACAGGCAGCCGGCCGATCACAATATCCGGGATCATCCTCTTTGCCATGTCCTTCTCTCCTTAGCGCAGGCAGGCCGCCTGCCGCTTTACCAAAGGGTGCGCAAGTCCTGTAGCTGGCTCGCGTTACGTTTGTGACACTGTGAGATTATTCTAGCATACGTGCAGTTTTTGCGCAATTCTTGACAAGAGGGTAAAGCCGTCTGCGCCATTCCCCACAGGAGCTTAACAAAAGACAAGCGTGGCTCACCGGAATGCACCTTGCGGAGCAAACTGCGCAAGGGCGCGATGATGACCTTGCGCAAACGATGCGCAGACGGTTGGAATCGGAAGGCAGGCAGGAAGTTCCATGCGCAAGGCAGTGATTGTTTTGCTGGTCCTCGCGGTGATCGGCGGGGCCGGTTATTTTGGGTATCGTGAGTTTGAAAAGCGGCGCGCCGAAGCCAGCAAGCCGCAGTACGAAGCGGTGACGGTGAGGCGGGGTGACATCTCCGCAACAGTGAGCGCCACGGGAGCAGTGTTGCCGGAGCGTGAAGTGAATCTGGCGTTCTCGGCAGCCGGGATGGTCAACGAAGTGAATGTCCGCATCGGGGAGGCGGTTAAGGAAGGCGAGGTGCTGGCGGCGCTGGACACCACCGACCTGGAGCTGGCGGTCAGGCAGGCCGAGGTCGGGCTGGCGCAGGCGCAGGCGCAGCTACAGCAGTTGAACGAGGGGCCAAGCGCGGTCGACGTTGCGGCGGCGGAGGCCGGGCTGGCGAGCGCGCAACAGGCGCTGATCAGCGCGCAGGCTGCCTACCAGCAGACGCTCAAGGGGCCGGACGCGGACACGCTGGCCGCGTCTCGCGCGCAGGTCGAGCAGGCGCGCGTCCAGCTCCAGCAGGCGCAGCAGGCGTACGACCGGGTGAAAGACCGGCCCGACGTGGGCATGCTGCCGCAATCCACGCAGCTCCAAAACGCCACGATCGCGCTGGAAACGGCGGAGGCGCAATACCGCGCCGCCGAGAAGTCGGTGACGAACGCGCAGGTGGCAGCCGCGCGCGCGCAGGTCACTGCGGCCGAGGCGCAGGTCGCGCAGGCGCAGGCGAACCTGGACCGGCTGAACCGCGGCACATCGGAAGGTCAGAAGGCGGTCGCACGCGCGGGTGTTGATCAGGCCATGATCGCGCTGCAACAGGCGCAACGCCGGCTTGAGCAGACCAAGCTTGTTGCGCCGTGGGACGGTGTCGTGACCGCTGTGACCATTGTCGAAGGCGGGCAGGCAACGCCGGGGCAACCGGCAATCCGCCTTTCCGACACGGCGCAGTTCCATCTGGACGCGCAGGTGGACGAAGTTGACATTGCCGGGATCAAGGTCGGGCAGCCGGTGCAGATCGAAGTGGACGCGCTGCCCGACGAGAAGCTGACCGGCAAGGTGAGCCGCCTCTCCCCCTCGGCCGTGACGACGCAAACCGGCGGGGTCACTTACAACGTCCGTCTCGACATCGACCAGACCGACGCGCCGCTGCTTTCCGGCATGAGCGCGACCGCGACGATCATCGCGACGACGCGTAACGACGTCCTGCTCGTTCCCAACCGCGCCATTCAACTTGAGCGCGAGACCGGCCGCACGTACGTGGAGAAGGTGGTCGGGGAGGAGTTGCAGCGCGTCGAGGTGCAGCTTGGGCTGCGCGACGAGCAGTTCAGCGAGGTGCGCGAGGGCGTGGCCGAAGGCGATACGCTGGCGATTCGGAGCCGGTCGAGCGAGGACCAGTTGCGCAGCCTGTTCGGAGGCGGATAAGCATGGCCGCGGCGACGGGGAACGGCAACGGCGCGAACGCGCCTGGATCGATCGGGGGCTCGGTCATTGATCTGGTGGACATCACCAAAGTCTACCGCATGGGCGACATCGAGGTCCATGCGCTGCGCGGGGTGACGCTATCGATCTGTCAGGGCGAAATGGTCGCGATCATGGGGCCATCCGGCTCGGGTAAGTCGACTCTGATGAATGTCATCGGCTGCCTCGATCAGCCGACGGCCGGCATCTACCGTCTGGCGGGCGAGGACGTGAGCCGCTTCAACGACGACCGGCTGGCCGAAGTTCGCAGCAAGCGCATCGGCTTTGTCTTCCAGAGCTTCAACCTGCTGCCGCGCACCGAGGCGCTGGCGAACGTCGAGCTGCCGCTTGTCTACTCAGGAACGCGGCCGAGCGAGCGCCGGCAACGCGCGCTAAACGCGCTCGAAATGGTTGGTCTAACCGAGCGCGTTCATCACCGGCCGAACGAGCTTTCCGGCGGCCAGCAGCAGCGCGTCGCCATTGCCC
>CAZPTI010000082.1:0-16971 GCA_964588925.1 uncultured Anaerolineales bacterium
CTTAACGCGGCGCGGTTCCCACACGGCCTTCTCGGTGTCCACAAGGGCATAGGCCGCGTGAGGATTGTTATCCCGCGGCTGCCCGACGCTCCCCGGGTTCAGGATCGCCCGCCATTCCGGCTTAAGCCTCATCGGCTCGTTGAACGTTGGCTGGAACGGCCGCGCCTTGCTCTCGCCGTCAGCCATAACATGCAGCGCCGGAACGTGCGTGTGCCCGACGAGGCAGAAGGGGGTGTTGAAATGCGCGAAATTTTCGGAGGCCACCGCCGGATACAGTACGTATTCCCAGATGGGATCGCGCGGGCTGGCATGGGTGAGAGTGAACTGTTCCTGCTCCATCGGCTGGCTCGGTAGTCCGGCAAGCCAGTCGAGGCTCTCCTGCGTCAGGTGGTCGCGCGTCCACATCACCGCGCGGCGCGCCTCCGGGTTGAAGTCCTCGACATCCATCCGCCCCAGCGCCGCCCAGTCGTGGTTGCCGATGACGGTCGTTGCGCCGAGCGAGCGCACCAACGCTACGCACGCGTCCGGTTCCGGCCCGTAGCCGACCGTGTCGCCCAGGCACCAAACCGCGTCGTACCGCCCGGCCGCGTCTTCGATCACCGCTTCCAGCGCGGTCAAGTTCGCATGAATGTCGGAGAGAATCAGAACGCGCATATCCCGCCAGCTCCCGGCTATCTTCAAACCAGCGCGACGATCATACCACGGGGGCCGCTTTCGCAGAAATAACATAAACTGTTTTGTCGCGCTCTTAACCCTTGGTATAATGCCCGCGCTTATGGAACAAGAACAGCTTACGTTTGAGACGCGCTCGGGCGAGGAGACGCGGCGCATCGCCGCGCAGCTCGGCGCGCTGCTGACGGGTGATGCGATTATCACGCTCACCGGCGACCTGGGCGCGGGCAAGACGACCTTCACGCAGGGCCTCGGCGCGGGGCTGGGCGTCACCGGCGCGATCACCAGCCCCACCTTCGTGCTGATCAACCGCTACCGGTGCGCGGACGGCCGCGCGCTGCAACATGCGGATTGTTACCGGCTGGCGAACGCGCCCCTTGAGATGTGGGACGCCGGGCTAACCGACCTCTTCTTGAGCGATGACGTGGTCGTTGTGGAGTGGGCCGACCGCATCCCCGGCCTGCTGCCTGCGGAGTATCTTGACGTCGTGTTCGAGCACGGCGACGGCGATCTGCGCCGTATCACGTTGACCGGCCGCGGGCCGCGCTATGCGCATTTGCTGCGTCAGTTGCGGCAGCAGATCGGCGAACAGGTTTGATCTATGCTGTTAGCAGTTGACACCTCCACCCGTCAGGCCGGGGTTGCGCTCTACGACCGGCGCCGCGGCCTGCTGGCTGAGCATGCCTGGTTCACGGCGAACCGGCACACCGAAGAGTTGATGCCCGCCGTTGCGAGCCTCTTCGCGGTTGCCGGCGCAACTCCCGCCGACCTCGCCGCGGTTGCCATTGCCATCGGCCCCGGCTCGTTCACCGGCCTGCGCGTCGGGCTGGCCGCCGCGAAGGGACTGGCCCTGGCGCAGCGCGTCCCGCTCGTCGGCATCCCCACCCTCGACGTTACGGCTTATCCGCATCAGTCGCAGCCGATTCCGGTGATCGCGCTGGCGCAGGCGGGCCGCGGGCGCGTCTACTGGGCGCCGTATGCGCACGGGCCGGCCGGTTGGGGCCCGCAGGAGGCGTACGCGCTCTCAACGGTTCCCGAAGTGGCGAACGCAGTAACCCGCCCAATCGCTTTCGCGGGCGAGTTGAGCTCTGAAGACCTCGCCACCCTCGAACGTTTCGCGGGCAAACAGCGCGTGGTTGCGCTCTCGCCCGCGCTCAGCGTCCGCCGCGCCGGTTGTCTTGCGGAAATGGCGCTCGCCCGTCTTGATGCCGGGCGTTCGGATGATCCGGCCTCCCTCAGCCCGATCTATTTGCAGACTGCGGATGGCGCGGTCGCGCGACCGGCCGCGGCTGGAGGGAGCGGGCGATGACCCTTCCTTACCTCTCACCCATGCAGCCGGACGACGTGGAAATCATCATGCCGCTGGAGCGCCTGGCCTTCGCTGACCCGTGGACCCGGCGCATGTACCTGAGCGACCTCAACGAAAACCCGCTTGCCACCTATCGCGTCATTCGCTCCGCGGACGGCGCGGACTTGCCGCCCATCCTTGGCTGGGGCGGGTTCTGGCTGCTCGTTGACGAGGCGCACATTGCCACCGTTGCGGCGCATCCTGACCACCGCGGCTGCGGGCTGGGCGAACTGTTGATGGTGGACCTGATGGCGCGCGCGCAGGAGCGCGGCGCGCGCGTTGCCACCCTGGAGGTGCGCGCCGGCAACCTGGTCGCGCAGAAGCTGTACGCAAAACTGGGCTTTGACGTGGTCGGCACGCGGCGCAAGTATTACCGCGACGGCGAGGATGGGCTTATCATGACCACGCCGGAACTGGACGACCCGGAGGTCGTTGCGCGCGTGGAAGCCGCGCGTGAGGATGCGCTGGCGCGGATCGCGCGCTGCTTTGGTGGAGAGTGAGATGGACGACTCGCTCGAACAGGTCGCGTCCGAAGTCCGCATTTGCATCAAGTGCCCCTTGAGCGAGACGCGGACGCAGGCCGTGCCCGGAGAGGGGCCGGCGAACGCCGCGGTGTTCTTCATCGGCGAGGGGCCGGGCCGCACCGAGGACGAAAAGGGGCGTCCGTTCGTCGGCGCGTCAGGACGCTTCCTTGAATCGCTGCTGCGCGAGATCGGCATGGACCGGAGCCAGGTGTTCATCACGAACGTTGTTAAGTGCAGGCCGCCGGAGAACCGCGATCCGAAGCCGAACGAGCTGGCCGCGTGCCGCGACTATCTCGATCGGCAGATCGCGCTGGTCAAGCCGGTCGTCGTCGTGACGCTCGGCCGCTATTCGATGGAGCGTTACTTCCCCGGCGCGGCAATTACGAAGATTCACGGGCAGGTCAAGCGCGTTGGCGAAGTGAGTTACTTGCCGTTGTTTCATCCCGCGGCCGCGCTGCGGAGCGACGCCTGGCGCGCGGCCATGAAGGAAGATTTTAAGATTATCCCGAAATTGTTGTCTGAATCAGGGAGGTCTGGTTTGTGAGCGAGTCACCGTTACGCGTTATCCCGCTGGGCGGGTTTGGAGAGATCGGGAAGAATCTGCTGGCGCTGGAGTACGAAAACGACATTCTCGTGATCGATGCGGGCCTCATGTTCCCCGAAAGCGACATGCCCGGCATCGATCTCGTCTATCCTGACATCACGTATCTGACCGAGCGCGCGGATCGGGTGCAGGCGATCCTGCTCACCCACGGGCACGAGGACCATATCGGCGCGCTGCCGTATCTGCTCAAGTATCTCGACGTGCCGGTATATGCCACCGCATTGACACGGGGGCTGGCCGAGATCAAGCTGAAGGAAGCCGGACTGCTGGCCGACAGCGAGCTGCACACCATCACGGCGGACAGCGAGCTGGAGCTGGGCGCGTTCCGCGTCGAGTTCTTCCACGTCTGCCACAGCATCCCGGATGCGGTCGGCATCATCGTCCACACGCCGCATGGCACGCTGGTCCACGCGACGGACTACAAGTTCGACGATAACCCGGTCGACGGCAAGCTGACCGATGTGGACAAGCTGCGGCGGATCGGCGACGCCGGTTGCCTCGTGCTCCTGTCCGACTCGACCAACGCCGACTCAGCCGGCTTCACGCCCTCTGAGCAGAGCGTGAACGAGACGCTCGAGCAGGTGATGGCGAACGCGAGCGGACGCATCATCATTGCCACCTTCGCCTCGAACATCTCGCGCATCGAGCAGGTGATCCAGGTTGCGCGGCTGTACGGGCGGCGCGTGGGCGTGATTGGCCGGAGCATGGTCAACAACGTGCGCATGGCGATCGGGTTGGGCTATCTCAACGTCACGCTGGACGACCTGCTCAGCACGCATGAGATGAACAACAACCCGCCCGAGCAGGTCGTCATCGTCTGCACCGGCAGCCAGGGCGAGCCATCCGCGGTGCTGGCGCGCCTCGCGGCGAACGAGCACCAGCAGCTTCAGATCATGCCCACGGACACGGTCGTCCTCTCCGCAACGCCGATCCCCGGCAATGAGGAGATGGTCAACCACATCATCGACGACCTGTTCCGGCTCGGCGCGGACGTGATCTACTCCGACCTGTGCGACGTGCACGTGTCGGGCCACGGCTCGCAGGGAGACCTGAAATACATGCTGTCGCTGGCGCGGCCGAAGTTCTTCATCCCCATGCACGGCGAATACCGGCATCTCGTGCTGCATTCACGGCTGGCGCGCGAGGTCGGCATCCCGGCGGAGAACATTGTCGTGGTGGAGAGCGGGCAGGTGATCGAGGTCACTGCCGACGCGATCAAGCTGGGCGAGGAGATCGGCGGCGGCAATGTGCTGGTCGACGGGCTGAGCATCGGCGACATCGGCGCGGCCGTGCTGCGCGACCGCAAGCACCTGGCGCGCGATGGCTTTCTCGTAGCGATGGTGGCGATTGACCGCGCGACCGGGGAAGTGGTGGCCGACCCGGAAATCCTGACGCGCGGCTTTGTCTACGTGGCCGAATCCGACGAATTGATCGAGGGGGCGAAGGATCGCATGTGGCAGGTGTTGCGCGTCCCCGGCGGCGCGACGTCGTCCGTCCGCAACAAGATCAAGGACACGCTGAGCCAGTACTGTTATAACCGCACGGGAAGACGTCCCTTGATCTTCCCGCTGGTACTGGAAGTCTAGCCGCAAGAAGGAAACCAGGTTCCCGACAGAAACCCGGTTTCCTTCTTTGACGATTTAACAACATCCTGAGCGGAGCAGCGCCGTAGTTTTGCGCTGCGCAGTCGAAGGATGCGGCCCCTCTCGCGTTACTCCGCCGGCGCTTCGATCGTCACCGGTTCGTTCACCTTCGAGTACTGCGCGTCCATTGACATCACGAAGCGGATTTTGGCGTCTCCCGCGTTCGCTTCGTCCGGCAGCGCCATCACCCAGTCGAGGTTCGTCCTCTGCCCGCGGATTTGCAGGTCGGCCTTGCTGAGCCACACGTCGACAACGGGCTTCATGTCCTTCATGATCTCCTGAAGCTGTTCCGCCGTGAGTTCCTGGCCCTGCGTGATGCTGCCGGTGAGCGATTCGAGGTCCATCTTCGATGGGTCCATTGTGAACCGCAGGTGGCTGACCTCTTCGCCGTTCAGCGTCGTGTCCTCAACCCACTCCACGTCGACCGCGTTCTTGAAGTCGTCCATCATCTGTTCGGGCGTGATGCCTGCGGGCAGCGACGAGAGCGCCTGATCGCCCTCGGCCTTGGTCCACGTGTCCTGGCCCGGCATCTTCACCCACGCGGTCTTGCCGATCATGACCATCTCGATGCTGACCTGCTGGCCCGATGCGTTCATGTCCATGTCCATGCGCATCTTGACGTTTTCGGTGTCGGTCATGTCAATGGCGCCTGCGCCCGTCATGTCCACCTTGAAGTTTTCAAGCTCGGCGGCCTGGTCGCCCAGCGCTTCCTTTGACGCGTCGTCGGCGGGCGACATAGTCATCGTCATCGTGTAGGTGAACTCGGCGGTCTTGAACAACTGCGCGCCGCTGCTGTACATCAACGCGGCCTGCGGGTCCGCCTTCGGGTCGGGCATGGCCGGGGTCGGTGTGGCGGCCGGGGTCTCTGTTGCGGTCGGTTCCGCAGTAGCGACCGGCGCGGTTGTTGCGGCCGGTTCCTGCGTGGCTGGCGGCACGGGGGCGCACGCGGCCAGGCTGGCAAGGATCAACAGCCCTGCGAAGATCAGGGCCACACGTTTGGTAAACATTCTCGCTCCTTTTACTGCTTCACGGTAATCCGTCAAGACTAACACGATTTTGTATTACTACGAAAATTTGGCCGTATATGTTTCGTTTTTTCGCTCCCGTTCGACTGCTTGACAACGGTCGCGCGGCGCGGCACAATAGGCGCAGTCCTAACCAATGACGCTGGAGGAGATCGATATGCCCGTAATGCGAACTGCCCTCATCGCCCTTTCCCGCAACAAGACCTTGCAGGATTTGATCGTTCGCGTGCCGGTGTCGCGTAAGATGGCAATGCGCTTTGTCGCTGGCGAGACGCTCGACGACGCCATTGCGGCGGTGCGGGAGTTGAACCGGCAGGGCATGATCGCCACGCTGGATCACCTGGGCGAAAATGTGGCCTCACGCGATGAGGCAGTCACTGCGGCAGACGAGTACCTGATCGCGCTTGACGCGCTTGACGAATCGGGCGTGAACTCGAACGTGTCGCTCAAGCTCACGCAGATGGGGATGGACCTCGGCGACGATTTTTGCTACGAGAACGTGCGGCGCATCATCGGCCGCGCGGCGGAGCTGGGCAACTTCGTCCGCATCGACATGGAAGGCTCGGAGTACACGGCGCGCACCATTGCCGTTTATCGACGGCTGCGGGCGGAGTATCGCAACTGCGGGCTTGTCGTGCAGGCGTATCTGCACCGAACGCAGTCGGACGTCGAGTCGCTCATCAATGACGGCATGGGGCATTTTCGGCTGTGCAAGGGCGCATACGACGAACCGGCGACCATTGCCTACCGAGAGCGCTCGCGCGTGACCCAGGCGATGCAGGAGTTGATCCGCACGTGTTTTAGCGAAGGGGCGCGGGCGAAGGGCGCGTATGCGGCGGTTGCATCGCACGACGAGGACGTGATCAACTTCGCTAAAGCGTACGCCTACCAGCACGGCCTTGCCCCGTCGCAAGTCGAGTTCCAGATGCTCTACGGCATTCGTCGCGAGTTGCAGGCCGCGCTGGTCAAGCAGGGCTACAAGGTGCGCATCTACGTGCCCTATGGGACGCACTGGTACCCGTACTTCATGCGGCGTCTTGCCGAGCGCCCGGCGAACCTGATATTCTTCCTGCGCGCGTTGGTCGGTGATTGACCGTCGAACACCCGTCGGGGCTCGGAGACCCGACGGGTGTGGGCGATAGCGACGCGACCTTAGCCCGTCGTTCGGGTTAAACCGACAGCGCAAGCGCACAGACAAGCGCCATACAAACCCCCTCCACTTAAGGAGACATCATGTCAGATCGACCTCTCGAGGGCCGGTGGGCTCTCATCCTCGGCGCATCCAGCGGCTTTGGCGCGGCGGTGGGCAAGGCCCTCGCGGCGCAGGGCATGAACATCGCAGGCGTCCATCTCGACCTGCGCGCGACCCTGCCCCTTGCCAAGCAGGTGATCGCGGACATCGAGGCGCAGGGCGTCAAGGCGCTCTTCTTCAACACCAACGCGGCCGACCCCGACAAGCGCGCGAAGGTGTTGCAGGGGCTGGCCGAGGCGATGGGGCCGGGCGAGACCGTCCACGTCTTCATGCACTCGCTGGCGTTTGGCACGCTCAAGCCGTTCATCCCCCCGCTGCGCGAGGATGGGACGCCCGGCCCGGCAGAAGAGGCGATCGAACCGGCGCAGATGGATATGACGCTCAACGTCATGGCGCACAGCCTCGTCTACTGGACGCAGGATCTGGTCGCGCGCGGCATGCTCGGCCGCGGCAGCCGCATCTTCAGCATGACGAGCGAGGGCAGCCACCGCGTGGTGCCGAACTACGGCGCGGTCGGCGCGGCAAAGGCCGCACTCGAAGCGCATACGCGGCAGCTCGCGATGGAGCTTGGCCCGCGGGGCGTGCTGGTCAACACGATCCAGGCCGGCGTCACCGACACCCCTGCGCTGCGCAAGATTCCGGGCAACGAGATCATGATTGAAACGACGCTGCGTCGCAACCCGAGCCGCCGTATGACGCGGCCGGAGGACGTGGCTGCAACCATTACGGCGCTCAGCCACCCGTCCGTGCAGTTCGTCAGCGGCTCGGTTATCTTCGTTGACGGCGGCGAGGACGTCGTGGGTTGATGGCGGAGTACGAGATGCTGCGCGGCAAGACCGCGGTCATCACGGGCAGCGGGCGCGGCATCGGCCGAGCGATCGCACTCGAACTGGCCGGGCATGGTGTCAATGTGGCGGTGAACTACTTCCGCCACAAGGCCCAGGCCGAAGAGACCGCGGCGGAGGTTGAGGCGCGCGGCAGCAAGACAGTCGTCGTCAAGGCGCACGTGGGCGAGGTCGAGGGCGTCGAGCGGCTGGTCGCAACCGCTGCGGAAGCCTTCGGCTCGGTCGACATCTTCGTCGGCAACGCGGCATCGGGCGTGCTCAAGCCGGTTGCGGAGCAGGAGTTGAAGGGGTGGGAGTGGACGGTGAACATCAACGCCCGCTCCATCCTGTTCGGCGCAAAAGCCGCGGTCCCCTACATGAAGGAGCGCGGCTGGGGGCGCATCATCGGGATCAGCAGCTTCGGCTCGCGGCGCGTGTTGCCGGAATACAGCGTGGTCGGCGTGAGCAAGGCAGCCATCGAGGCGCTGATCCGCTATCTGGCGGTCGAGCTGGCGCCGCATGGCATCGTGTGCAACACGGTCAGCCCGGGCGTGGTGGAGACCGAGGCGCTTGACTTCTTCCCCAGCAAGGACTTGATCCTGTCGGAGGGGTTGCGGCGGACGCCCGCGGGCCGCTTCGTGACGCCCGAAGAGGTCGCGAAGCTGGTCGCGTGGCTCTGCACGGATGACGCGCGCATGATCGTCGGGCAGACGCTCGTCATCGACGGCGGCTACGAGTTACTCGCCTAGCTGCCTATGACATTCGCGCTGCGTTGGGCGAATGAGGAGGATGCGCCGGCCATCAAGCGGCTGGTGAGCGAGGCCGGCTTGAACCGGCTCGGCATTCAGTGGCAGCGGTTCATCCTGGCGGAGGACGGCGGGCGCATGGTGGGCATGGGACAGGTGAAGGTCCACGGCGACGGCAGCCGAGAATTGGCTTCCATTGCCACTGTATCTGACCGACGCGGGGAGGGCATTGCCACCGCCATTATCGAGGCGCTGTTAAGCGCGCAACAAGGCGACATCTATCTGACCTGTCGCTCGCACAACGAGAAGTTCTATGAGCAGTTCAGGTTTTGTTGCGTTGACCGCCCGGAAGGCGCGCCACCCTACTTCGCCCGATTAATTCGTTTGTTCGATGCAGGTGAGGCGGTGTTGCGGCTCTTCGGTCGCAACCTGCCCGGTATGGTCATGGTCCGAAAGGGGGCGTGAGGCGTGCGCTTTGCCGACTTCACTCTTGCCATCGGCGAACGGCAGCCGAACGGCTACGCTGTGTCGGCAGTCGCAGCCGGAGTTGGTCGCGCCACCGCCACGCTCCCCCCGCCATCTGTCGCGCTAACCTCCGCTCTCGTCCGCGTCGTCGCGCCAAAGCCGCCATCAGCGGACGCGCTCGCGCAGGCCGGCGGCCTCCTGTTTGAGTGGGCGTTTCCGGCGTCTATTCGCTCGCATCTACGTGTCGCGTGGGATCGCGCGGAGCGCGCGGGCGGGGGTCTGCGCCTGCGCCTCAGCATCGACGCGCCAGAACTCGCCGCGTGGCCGTGGGAGTTGCTGCGCGACATCGAGCGCGACGTCGTCTTTGCCACCTCCGCCTCTACGCCGCTGCTTCGCTACTATGACCAGACCGACCGCTTCGGCGCGCTCGCGGAACTCGGCACAGAACTGCCCGTCGAAGTGCTGCTCGTCCTGCCGCGCGCGCCCGACCTTGACCTGGCGCAGGAAAGGCGCAACGTGGAAGAGGTGGCCGCGGCTACGGACGGCGCGCTGCGCGTGCGCACGCTCGACGGCGCAGTCACGCGTTCTGACCTCGCGGACGCGCTCCTGCTTGGCAACTACCAGTGCCTCCACTTCGGCGGCCACGGCGGGTTTATCGAGGGCAAGGGGTATCTGGGGCTGAACGAGCCGGACGGCGCGGCCGACTGGCTGGACGGCGACGCGCTCGCGCGGCTGGCGGTCAACTACCGCGCCACGCGGCTGGTCGTGCTGAACGCATGCGACACGGGGCAAACGGACGACGGCAAAGCGTTCGCCGGCCTCGCCCCGCAGCTGGTGCGCTACGGTGTGCCTGCGGTGGTCGCCATGCAATTCCCGATCACCGACAAAGCCGCCGCGATCTTCGCCCGCGAGTTCTACAAGCGACTGTGCGTCGGGGATGAGGCCGGGCAGGTGGACGTCGCCGTCGCGTATGCGCGCAGCATGCTCGCCGTGCTGCTGCCAAACGACCGGAGTTGGGCCGCGCCCGTGCTCTTCACCCACGCGGCCGACGGCGTTATTTTCACTGTGCCCCCGCGCGTGCGGGCCGGCGGCGCGCTCGATCCGCTGGCGCAGCGCGAACGCTTGCTTGCGCTGACCGCGTCGCTGGAAGCGAGCATGAAGTCGGACGACGACTGGAAGCTGGCGAGCAAGGCGGAACTTGCGGCGTGGCGTGGAATGACCGAGCAGGCCGGCGAGGCGTACCGCGCGCACCTTGCGCATCCGCGGCTTGAAGTGCGGCAGGCGGCCGAGCAGGGGCTAAAGCTGGTGGAGAAGCGGCTGGCCGCGATTGATGCGGCGCTGGCAGAGGCTTCGACCAGCGCCGCAGGCAGAGGCTAGAACCAGCCGCGCTTCACGAAGAGGCGCGTCACCACGGCCGACAGCGCAATTGCCGCGACCAGCACGAACATGAACCCCAGCGGATGACTCTGGAACGGCAGCGGTACGTTCATACCGAACAGGCTCGCGACGAGTGTTGGCAGTGAGATGACAATGGTCGCCGCGGCAAGGAACTTCATCACCGCGTTCACGTTGTTCGAGATGATAGAAGCGAACGCGTCCATCATCGCGCTGAGAACGTTCGATGCGATGTTCGTCATTTCGATGGCCTGCTGGTTCTCCGTGATAACGTCCTCCAGCAAGTCCTCGTCGTCGGGATAGGTGCGGAAGAAGCCCGACCGGTGCAGGCGCTCCATCATCAACTCGTTCGCCTTGAGCGCGGTCGTAAAGTACACCAGGCTCTTCTGATACTTTAGCAGCCCCAGCAACTCCCGGTTCTGCATCGACATTTGAAGCTGATCTTCCAGGTGCTCCGTGGTCCGGTTGATCTCGCGCAGGTACAGCAAGTACTTGCTCGCCGCGGCCAGCAGCACGTGCAAAATGAAGCGGTTGCGCTTGCCGGTCGACAGCCCGCGCACCTTCCCCGCGGCCAGCTCACGCAGGAGGTCGTGATCGTGGCGGCAGACGGTCATGATCCATTGCCCGTCCATCACGATCCCCATTGGGATGGTGGTAAATGGCACGTCCGCGTTTGGCCCCTGGTAGAAGGGCACGCGCAGCAGGATCATCGTTTCGCCGTCCTCGCGTTCGACGCGTGGGCGCTCGTCCAGGTCCAGCGGGTACGTGATGAATTCGAGCGGCACGGCTAGCTCGCGCAGCCGCGCCAGTTCTTCAGGCGTCGGATCGACTACGTTGATCCAGCAGCCCTTGGTGATTTCGTCGAGGACTTCGAGTCCCTGCTCGCCGGTCTTGTAGATCGTGATCATGCTGCCCTCCTGCCCGCGGGCCGCGCGAGGCCGGCCGCGTTTCCCGTAGGAACGCGCGCCGAGCCGGTGACGCGGAGCCGCGGCGACCGGAATAGTGTGAGTTCAGTTAATCAGGAGGGGCCAGAGGGCGTCGGCCACCGCGCAGCGGCGGCCAGGCAGGGCGCGTTACGCCCGGACTGAGGAGGCTGCGAGGTTGCCGGCGACGGACCGGCCGCTCTGTTTGCGCATGCCGGCGGTCTGACTATCGCCGCCGGCGTCGCTGGTACTACCAGGCTTCGTTTCTTGTCCCATAACCCTGTGTGATACATCCCCGGGAGCGAAGCTCCCAACCCATTCGCGCGCCCTCCTGATCGAAGGGCAGCGACGCGAAGCTCGTAACAGCTTCGCGTCCCGTTATTGTACTCTTTGCGCAGCGATTCTCAAAACCTGGACGTGTCGCTTGCGCGTCCTTTGTCGGACGGCTCCGGCGCCAGCTCCATGTCCGGCGAAAAGTGCTTCGCGACCGCCTGCCGCTGCTCCAACCATGTGGTAAAGCCCATGACCGCCGCGCCGAGGCCGGTGAAGTACGCCATTAACCGCAGGAGTTCGCTGGTCCATGCCACTTCGACCACGGCAGTAAAGAACGCGGGCGAGAGCGTCATGCCTTCCTGCCACGCCGCCCATGCGACAACCAGGCAGACAGACAGGAAGATGGCCGGCGCGCATAACAGGGCTGCGACGAACATGCTGAGCCCCGTGCGCCGGGTCCCCACGCGGTCCATCACTTTTAGAATGGCGTAGAAGGCGGCCATACCCAGGATCGCGCCGACGCGTTCAAGGATGACGATGAGGGCTGCGAACACGGGAGACAGGAGCAGGCTGATGCCCAGCCCGGCCAGCGCGCCGCGCCCCAGCTTGCTTGGCGACGCCTCATACGCCCGCCGCGCCTCAGTCGCCTTCTCCGGCATCTTGTCCAGGCAATCCTGGCAGATCAGCGCCGGGGTGGCGTAATTCGGCAAGGCCAGCCTTGGCGTCGTCTTGCGCCCGCACTCCTCGCACACGTCCGGCGGGAGCGCGGGCGCGTGCTCCGCCACTAGCCTGACGAAGTTGCGGATGCCCTGCGCCACGTCCGCCGCGTCCTGCTTCTTCCAGTCGTAGGGGACGAGAAGCTCGGTCTTGATCGGCGAAAACGCGACGTCCGACTGCTTGAGCGTCATTCCGGGCATCAGGTCGGGCAGGCGGGGATCGTCGACAATGCTCTTGCTTACGTCCTCCGACGTGACATTCGCATGCCCCGCGACGACGGTCAGATAGGGCTTAATTCGGACTGTTTTGAGCGAATTCTCCCCGCTTATAAAGACTAACACCGGCGCGCCATTCATCCGTCCAACGAGCCGGTGACGATACTGCCACATCGCGTCTGCCATCGGCATGTAGTGCAGGCCGAGCCTGTCAGCAAGCTCCAGCCAGAAGCGCATGTCGCGCAACGTCCTGCCGGATAGCAGTTTCTCGGAGTCGATCCCTTTTGCGCGCTCTCTATCGCTTGGAACCGGGCGTCCATCCATGAAGAGATAATACGCATAGGTCGTCGCGTGAGTTACAAGCCAGACCTGCGCGCGGCCTTCGAGAACGGGCATGATACGCAGGATGTTTCCGCTCGTGAACCATTCCCGATTCCGATGAACTACCTCGCCATCCACATTCACGCGGCGAATGCCAGTCATCCAGCGATGAACCAACTCAATCTTGTGTTCCCGGCCGTCCACATTGACGGTCCAAACCGTTGTCGCCACTTACTCGGAGCCTTTCCAGGTCGGCAGGATGAAGGGGGGCGTTGGCTGCTCATTGCCGAGCAACTGATCCAGCGCCCACCGCAGCGCATCCTGATCGCGCCACGGATGCTCGACCGCGCCGAAGCACATTGACTGCTCGTGCCCCTTGCCGCAGACTAGTACGATGTCGCCGGGCTGCGCGTTGCGCACAACGTGGAGGATGGCCCGCTGCCGGTCGGGCACGCGGACGAAATCGCGCCCCTCGACCTTCCCCCGCTGCGCCATCGCGTCCGCTGTTTCGGCAAGGATTGCGTCGAGGCTCTCGGTCCGCGGGTCTTCCGCAGTGATGACGGTATAGTCGGCCTTCTCCGCGGCCACCTCGCCCATCATGCGGCGCTTCTCGCGGTCGCGCAGGCCCGCGCTGCCAAAGACCGCGATGACGCGTCGGTCCGCTGCCACCAGTTCGCGCGCGGTGCTGAGCGCCTTGTCCAGCGCGTTCGGCGTGTGCGCAAAGTCGACGATGGCCGTGAAGCTCTGCCCGCGGTCGATCCGCTCCATGCGGCCGGGAATGCCGCTTAACGCTACAACACCCGTCTGAATCGCTTCTGCGCTCATCCCCAACGCCAGCGCCGTGCCTGTTGCGGCGAGGACGTTTGACACGTTGAACCCGCCGACGAGGCGCGTGGTCAGGTGAAACTGCGCAGTCTCCAGGCTATTCTCGATCACCGACACATTAAACAACATGCCCGCCGGTTCTTGACGAACCTCGCTTGCGCGCAGTTCCGTCACCGGTGCGCCAGCAGGCAGGGCGGTAGCATCCGCTTTGGCTGTGTAAACGACATAACGTTCGGCGGGAATCTGAGCGAGATATGCGTATGAGCTGTCATCCGCGTTAAGAACGGCGGTCTTCCGCTGCTCTTTCGCTCCCTCGCGCGCGCCCATCAGCGACCGGAACAGCATGGCCTTCGCATCCCGGTATGCCTCGTAACTGCCGTGAAAATCGAGGTGCTCGTGCGTGATATTGGTTACGACGGCAACGTCGAACTCGACCGCGGTCACGCGGTGCTGCGCGAGGCCATGCGAGGTAGTCTCCAGCACCGCGATCTCGGTTCCCGCATCGCGCATCTGAGCAAGGTAACGCTGCACGTCTACCGCATCAGGCGTTGTGGTGTGGAGGCCGGTGTCATAAGACTCGTCGCCGATGACCGCGTTGACCGTTGTGATCATACCGGCCCGAACGCCCGCGGCCTTGAGGATGCTGTAGATGAGGTTCGACGTGGTCGTCTTGCCGTCCGTGCCGGTCACGCCCACGACGGTCATGCTGCGGCTGGGGTGGCCGAACCAGGCGGCGTGCAGGTGGGCGAGTGCCACGCGTCCATCGCGGACTACGACCACAGACCCGACGGGTTTCCAAAACCCGTCGGGTCTCGCGTCCGCCTCAACAACAACCGCTGTCGCGCCGCGATTGACCGCATCCGGCGCGTACTTGTGCCCGTCCGCACCGACGCCGCGATAGGCGACAAAAAGAGCGCCAGGGATGACCTGGCGCGAGTCGCTTGTAATGAGGCTGATTGCCGTTTCAAGGCTGCCCGAAATCTCCACGATTCCGGGCAGGCCTTCGATCAGTTGAGCCAGTCGCATCCAGTCAGTGTGCTCCCATTAGCGCAAAGCTGACAGCAGTGTGCCCGCGGACGTCGTCGCCCACTCGATGAGCGGCTGCGGCGCGAGACCGAGCAGAACCGTGACCACCGCTGTGATGCCGAGCGTGACGCCGAACGCGGGCGAGATGCGCACGCGGCTCGCGCCGTCTTCCGCGGACGCGAAGAACATGTAGCGCGCGATGTTCAGGTAGTAGAACGCGGCCACGACCGTGTTGATCGCGGCGATTGCCAGCAGCACCCACATCTGGTTCTGCACGGCCGCGCCGAAGACGAAGAACTTGCCCAGGAAGCCGCCGGTCGGCGGGATGCCTGCGAGGGAGAGCAGGAACACCGTGAGCAGCACGGCCAGCCACGGCGAGCGCCGCACCAGCCCCGCGTAGTCCTTGATGTCCAGCTTGCCGGTCTCGTTCTCGATGGTCGTGACCACGGCGAACGCGCCCAGGTTGGTGAACAGGTAGGCGAGCAGGTAGATCAGCACGCCGTTGATGCCGTTGAAGGTAAGTTGCGGGTTCGCGTTGGCTGCGGCGACGCCGATCAGGATGTAACCGGCCTGCGCGATGGACGAATAGGCAAGCAGGCGCTTGACGTTGCTTTGCCGCAGCGCGACCAGGTTGCCAAGCGACATGGTCAGCACCGCGATGACGACGAGCACGGGCACCCACTGGAACGAGATCGCGCCCGCAAACGCGGTGATGAAGACGCGCATCAGGATGGCGAAGCCGGTGGCCTTCGACGCGGTGGACAGGAACGCGGTGACCGGCGTGGGCGCGCCTTCGTAGGTGTCCGGCGCCCACTGGTGGAACGGCACGAGGCTGGCTTTGAAGCCGAAGCCGACGAGCAGCATGACGATGGCCGGGACCATCAGCCAGATCAGGTCGGCGGAGTTACGCGCGTTGAGCGCGGTCGAAATCTCCGCCAGGTTTGTCGTGCCGGTTGCGCCGTAGACGAGCGACATGCCGTAGAGCATTACGGCCGAGGCCGTCGCGCCGTAGAGGAAGTACTTCAGCGCGGCCTCGCCCGACTTGCGGTCGTGCCGGAAGTAGCCGGCCAGCACGTAGCTCGTGATGCTCAGGAACTCGAAGCTCACGTAGATGAGGATCAGGTTGTTGGCCGAGACGGCCAGGCTGATCGCTAGCGCGGTGATCAGCAGCAGCGCATAGAACTCGCCGCCGAACGGCGTGCGCCCCTTCATGTAGGGCATGGCGGTCAGGATGACCAGCCCGACGCCCATGAGCGCAATCGCCTTGAAGAAGAGCGCGAAGCCGTCGACCGTGAGCATGGTCGCAGCCGTGAGTTGCTGCCCCTGCGAGGGGATCATCGCGAGCGCGGCGACGAGCAGGACGATGATTGCAACGCCGGGGAGCCACGTCATGCGGCGTTCGGCAGACGATACGCGGCGCAGCCAGACGATGTCCAGCAGGAAGACGAGCGCCGCGCCGAGCAACAGCATCAGTTCGGGCAGCACGTAGACGATGTCAGAAAGTTTCAATGGACCGCCTCCCGTTTCGGACCGCTACTTTGCCAGCCCCTGCATGAGGTTGACGAACGTTCCATTGAAGAAGGTCAGGATCAGCGCCGGGAAGATGCCGAACAGCACCATGAAGATGGTCAGCGGCCAGAGCGTCACCTTCTCGAACAGCGCGACGTCCTTGGGCGCGTGCAGTTCCTCGCCCGTCTCGACGTCCGTCCAGTGCGCGATCTTGGTCGGATCGTACTCGCCCAGGAACGTGTGCTGCACGATCTTCCACAGGATGTATGCTGCGGTCAGGACAATGCCGATGACGCCCACGACGGCCCAAATGCTCACGATGGCGAACGCGCCCCGGAAAACGAAGAACTCGCTCCAGAAGCCCGCCAGGCCGGGCAGACCCAGCGAGGTGAACGCAGCCACAGCGAAAAGGCCGTAGTAGTAGGGCATTTTGCTGCTGAACCCGCCAAATAGTTTAAGGTCACGCACGTGCGCCCGCTCGTAGATGACGCCGACGAGGAAGAACAACGCGCCGGTGCTCAGACCGTGGGTGAACATCTGGAGCGCCGCGCCGCTCAAAGCCATAGCCGCCGCATCGATCAGGTCAGGATTGCCGATGGCGTAAGCGGCTGCCCCAACGCCCAGCATGATGTAGCCCATATGGCTCACGGACGAGTAAGCGATC
>CAZPTI010000083.1:0-16853 GCA_964588925.1 uncultured Anaerolineales bacterium
AGCCGTTCTTCGCCAAAGGCTCCAACTGGATTCCCGCCGACTCCTTCCTCACGCGCATCACCGAAGCGTATCTCGACATGCTGATTCGCGCCGCAGCCGACACCCACCACAACATGCTGCGCGTCTGGGGCGGCGGGCTGTACGAGGACGAGCTTTTCTACGACCTGTGCGACCGCTACGGCATTCTCGTGTGGCAGGAGTTCATCTTCTCCTGCTCCATCTACCCGCTGGACGATCCGGCGTTCGTGGAGAACGTCCATGTCGAGGCGGTCGAGAACATGCGCCGCATCCGCCATCGCGCGAGCCTGTGCCTGTGGTGCGGCAACAACGAGATGGAGTGGGGCTGGCACGACTGGGGCTGGAACAAGCCCGAGCTTGCGGACCTCAAGGCCGCCTACGACCGCTTCTTCCACCATACCCTGCCCCGGTGGGTCGCGACCGATGATCCCGACACCGCCTACTGGCCCAGCTCCCCCTCGTCGTACGCCACCCCGTCCGCCATCCATTTCAAGGACCCCAACGGCCAGATCCAGGGCGACGCCCACTACTGGGACGTGTGGCACGGGCGCAAGCCTTTCACGGCTTACCGCAGCCAGTACCCGCGCTTCATGAGCGAGTTCGGCTTCCAGGCGCTCCCGCCGCTGGAGACGATCAAGACGTACGCCCGGCCGGCCGACTGGAACATGACCTCCTACATCATGGATCAGCACCAGAAGAACGACAGCGGCAACTCGCTGATGGTCGGGCAGATGCTGGACACGTTCCGCATGCCGAAGGACTTTGAGTCGCTGGTCTACCTGAGCATGGTGTTGCAGGCTGAGGGCATCCGCTACGGCGTGGAGCACTGGCGGCGGCACACTGATCGCGTTGCCGGGACGCTCTACTGGCAGCTCAACGACTGCTGGCCGGTGGCTTCGTGGTCGAGCCTCGATTACTTTGGCCGCTGGAAGGCGCTGCACTATGCGGCGAAGCGCTTCTATGCGCCGGTGATGCTGTCCATCGAGGACGCGCCGCCGTGCCAGTCGATCTACGTCAGCAACGACTCGTATGCCCCGTGGCAGGGCGACGCGCGCTGGCGGCTGACCACGCTGGCCGGTGAGGAGCTGGCGTCGGGCGAGAAGCGCGTCGCAGTGGGGGCGCGCAGCACGGCGACCGTCGATCAGCTTGACTTCGCGCGCTTCCTCGATGTGGACAGCCGCCGCAATCTGGCGTTCACCGCTGAGTTGTGGCAGGGCGGGGCGCGCGTCGCCATGAACGTCGCCTACTTCGTCCCGACCAAGCACCTGTCGCTCGTCGATCCGCAGTTGCGCGCCACGGTGGCCGAACAGGACGGCGCGCTCGCCATCGAGTTGACCGCAGCCTCGCTCGCCCGCCTCGTGGAGGTGCGGCTTGAAGGGGCAGACGTGGTCTTTAGCGACAACTACTTCGACCTGCCCGCCGGCGCGACGATGACGGTGACTGCGCCCATGCCCGCCGGGTGGACGCTCGAACAGGCGCGCGCTGCGTTGAGGCTGCGGTCGGTGGTTGACACGTACGCGGCATAAATCCGCGCAAGCAGGTCTGGAAGGGGAAATGCGAAAGACGTTGAAAGGGGCGAAAGGGGAAGAACGAAGTTAGCGAAAGACGCTCCCGCAATCGGAGCCTCTCGTCGCCCGATTAGCCGGGCGACCCACGTGTTTCGCTGTTTTCGTGTTTCGCTTTTCGTCAGTTTCACCATGTTTCGCCTTTCCCCTTCCAAACTGACCCTGCAACAACGGTCATCAGAAGGATTAGCATGAACCCTGACATCCCATCCATCGTCGCCAGCATGACCCTGGAAGAGAAGGCCGCGCTCAGCATCGGCGCCAGCGCGTGGACCACGACCCCCATCGAGCGGCTCGGTGTGCCGGAGATGCTGGTCTCAGACGGGCCGCACGGCGTCCGCCGCACGCCGAACGTCAATGAGATGACCTCGCAGAGCCTCCCCGCCACCTGCTTCCCGACCGCCTCGTGCACCGCATGCTCGTGGGATCGCGACCTGCTCGCCGAGATGGGCAAGGCCATTGCTGAGGAGGCCATCGCGCTCAGGGTGGACGTCGTTCTTGGGCCGGGCGTCAATATGAAACGCTCGCCCCTGTGCGGACGCAACTTCGAGTACTTCTCCGAGGACCCCTACCTTGCCGGGGAGCTGGCCGTCAGCTTCATCCACGGCGTCCAGTCGCAGGGCGTGGGCACGTCGCTCAAGCACTATGCGGTCAACAACCAGGAGTATCAGCGGTTCACCATCAGCGCCGAGCTCGACGAGCGCACGCTGCGCGAGATTTACCTGCCGGCATTCGAGAAGGCCGTCAAGGTGGGCAAGCCGTGGACGGTCATGTGCTCGTACAACAAGGTCAACGGCGCATTCGCATCCGAGCACCACAAACTGCTGACCGACATCCTCAAGGACGAATGGGGCTTCGAGGGGCTGGTCGTGTCGGACTGGGGCGCCGTGCGCGACCGGGTGAAGGCGCTCAAGGCCGGGCTGGACTGGGAGATGCCGGGGCCGCAACCCCGTCGTGCGCAGCAGCTTGTCGATGCCGTGCGCGCAGGCGAGTTGGACGAAGCTTTCCTCGATGAGTCGGCGCGCCGCATCCTCGGCATCGTCCGCAAGGCATCTGACACGCCGAAGGGCGGCGAGTTTGATGTTGACGCGCACCACGCGCTGGCCCGCCGGATCGCGTCCGAGGGCATGGTGCTGCTGAAGAACAACGGCATCCTGCCCCTTAAGGGCGGGCAGAAGCTCGCCGTCATCGGGCGGTCGGCGGCGCACGCGCACTTCCAGGGCGGCGGCAGCTCGCACATCAACCCCACGCGCATCGACGCGCCGATTGACGCCCTGGCCGCATATGCAGGCGCAGAGATCGTCTATGCTGAGGGCTACCCGGCGGACGACGCGTTCCGGGCCGACCTGATCGACGAGGCCGTTGCGGTCGCAAAGGACGCCGACGTCGCGCTGCTCTACATCGCGCTGCCCGGTTACATCGAGTCGGAGGGCTACGACCGGACGAACCTGGACCTCACCCCGCAGCAGGTCGCGCTCATTCAGGCCGTGGCGCGCAGCCAGCGGCAGAGCGTCGTCATCATCAACAGCGGCGCGCCGGTCGTCATGAGCGAGTGGATCGCTGCGGCGCCGGCCGTGTTGCAGGCGTGGATGATGGGGCAGGCCGGGGCAGGCGCAATTGCCGACATTCTCTTCGGTCGCGTCAACCCGTCGGGCAAGCTGGCCGAGACCTTCCCGCTCCGCCTGCAGGACACGCCCGCCTACCTCAACTGGCCGGGCGATGCGGGCAAGGTGCGCTACGGCGAGGGGCTGTTCATCGGCTACCGCTGGTACGACGCGCGCCAGCTGCCCGTGCTCTTCCCCTTTGGCTACGGCCTGAGCTACACCACGTTCGACTACAGCAACGCGCGCGTCTCCGCCGAGAGCTTCCGGGATGCGGACGGCGTGACCGTCTCCGTGGACGTGACGAACACCGGCGCTGTGGCGGGCAAGGAGACGGCGCAGGTGTACGTGCGGGATCGCACCGCAGGCGCAACAAGGCCGGAGAAGGAGCTCAAGGGCTTCGCCAGGGTCAGCCTGGAGCCGGGCGAGACGAAGACCGTGACCATCCCGCTCGACTTTCGCGCCTTCGCCTACTGGCGCCCGGCGCATCGCCAGTGGATCACCGAGGACGGCGAGTTCGACATCCTGATCGGCGCATCCTCCGCCGACATCCGCCACACGTTGACCGTCACGCTCCAGTCGACCGTGAGCCTGCCGTGCGTCCTCGACATGGAGTCGACCATCCGGGAGTGGATGACTGACCCACGTGGCCGCATCGCCTTCGGGCCGATGTACGCGCAGATGGAAGCGGGCATGCGCCAGTTGCTGATCGGCGAGGATGACAACGGCGAGTCGACCATCGGCATGGACTTCATGAGCATGATGGGCGATATGCCGCTCGTGAGCGTGCTGATGTGGCAGCAGGATCGCCTCCCCGCCCACCCGGAAGACATCGTGCAGGGGTTGCTCGCCCAGGCGCGCAACCTGTCCTAGACAGCAGCCACAGAGGGCTCAGAGATCGCAGAGGCGCTCTGTGTCCTCTGCGGCAAAAGATGAAAGCTTGACCTTGTTGCCACGCGATAACGCCATGACACCGACGCTCGAACAAATTGCTGCGCTGGCCGGCGTCTCCCGGTCGACCGTCTCACGGGTGGTCAATGATCACCCCAGCGTTGACCCGGAGACGCGCGAGCGCGTGCTGCGCGTCATTCGCGAACAGGATTATCACCCGAACGGGGCCGCGCGCGCGCTTGCCAGCCGCCGCAGCCACATCATCGGCCTCGTCATCCCGCAGGCCATGAATGCCGTCTTCGCCGACCCGTACTTCCCGATCCTCATCCAGGGCGTCTCGACGGCGTGCGAGGAGCGCGACTACTATATGCTCCTCTCTTTCCCCACGGCCGAGACGGAGACGCTCACGCGCATCGTGCGGGGCGCGCACCTCGACGGGCTGGTCGTCGCCACCTCGCTGACCGACAACGCGCAGATCGAGCATCTGACGCGCGCCGGCACGCCGTTCGTGCTGATCGGCCGCTCCACCTGCGAGGGCGAAGTCACGACCGTCGACGTGGACAACGTGCGTGGGGCGGCAATGGCGACGCAACACCTGCTCCGCATGGGCTACTCGGCCATCGCGACCATCACCGGGCCGCTGGCGCTCACCTCGGCGGTGGATCGACGGGAAGGCTACCTGGCCGCCATGCGGGCTGCGCGCATCGAACCGCCGGACAACTTCATCCAGGAGGGCGACTTCTCGGAGTGGAGCGGCGGCCGGGCGATGGAGACGCTGCTGCGGCTGCGGACCCGCCCCGAAGCGGTGTTCGTGGCGAGCGACAGCATGGCGATGGGCGCGCTGAAAGTGATCCGGGCCGCCGGGCTGCGCGTGCCGGAGGACATCGCGCTCGCCGGTTTCGACGACATCCCCTTTGCGTCCGCCGTCGAGCCGCCCCTGACCACCGTCCGCCAGCCCATCTTCCGCCTCGGCCACACGGCGGCCAGCGTCCTGCTCGACGACCTGCTCCACGCGCCCGAAGGGGAACGGCCGCTCGCCCTCGGCCAGCGCATTCTGCTCTCCACCGAACTGGTGATTCGCGAGTCTTGCGGGCAGCGGATGCGGGTGGGCTAATCACAGGAACCAACGTCCCACAGCCAGAGGTCTTCATGCAATACGGCTACTTCGACGATGCGGCCCGTGAGTACGTCATCACGCGACCCGACACGCCACTCCCGTGGATCAACTACCTGGGCAGCGAGGCGTATTTCGGCCTCATCTCCAATACGGCGGGCGGCTACTCCTTCTACCGCGACGCGCGCCTGCGCCGGTTGACCCGCTACCGCTACAACAACGTCCCGTTCGACACGGGCGGGCGCTACATCTACCTGCGCGACAACGCATCCGGCCAGTACTGGTCCCCCTCCTGGCAGCCCACGCAGTCGCCGCTGGACGACTACACCTGCCGTCACGGCCTGGGCTACACGCGCATCGGCTCGACCTGCGCAGGCATCCGGGCGGAGACGCTCTACTTCGTGCCGCTGGGGCAGAACCTCGAAGTGTGGCGGCTGCGCGTGACGAATGCGCGCGAGACGGCCGCCGACCTCTCCGTCATTTCCGCCATCGAGTTCTGCCTGTGGGACGCGTGGGACGACGCCACGAACTTCCAGCGCAACTTCAGCACCGGGCAGGTGGAGGTCGAGGACGGCGTGATCTACCACAAGACGGAGTATCGCGAGCGTCGCGATCACTTCGCCTACTTCGCCTGCTCGACCCCGCCTGACGGGACAGACACCTCGCGCGACGCGTTCCTCGGCCCGTATCGGGGGTGGGATCGACCTATCGTCGTGGAGCGGGGCGCGCCGGGGGATTCGCGCGCTCATGGATGGGCGCCGGTCGGCTCGCACTTCGTCAAACTGGCGCTGGCGGCGGGCGAGACGCGCGAGCTCATCTTCGTGTTGGGCTATCAGGAGAACCCGGTCGACGACAAGTTCGATCCCCCCGATTCGCAGCGCATCAACAAGCGCCGGGTCAAGCCGCTCCTCCAGCACTTCCTCGATCCGGCGCAGGTCGACGTTGCTTTTGACGCGCTCGGCGCATACTGGGACGGGCTGCTCGGCAAGCTCCAGGCGCAGACGCCCGACCCGCACACCAACCGCATGGTCGACATCTGGAACGCGTACCAGTGCATGGTCACGTTCAACCTGTCGCGCTCGGCGTCGTTCTACGAATCGGGCGTGGGGCGGGGCATGGGCTTTCGCGACTCCAACCAGGACCTGCTCGGCTTCGTCCACATGATCCCCGACCGGGCGAGGGAACGCATCCTCGACATTGCCGCCACGCAACTGCCCACCGGCGGCGCATACCACCAGTACCAGCCGCTGACGAAGCGGGGCAACGACCTCGTCGGCTCGAACTTCAACGACGATCCGCTGTGGCTCGTGCTGGGCGTGGCCGCATACCTCAAGGAGACCGGCGACGTTGCGCTCCTCGATGCGCTTGTCCCGTACGACAACCAGCCGGGCACGGAAGCGCCGCTGTACGAGCACCTCCAGCGCAGCATGCGGTACACGCTCGACCGGCTCGGCCCGCACAGGCTGCCGCTCATCGGCCGGGCGGACTGGAACGACTGTCTCAACCTCAACTGCTTCTCGGCCACCCCCGGCGAGTCGTTTCAGACGACGACGAACCAGGACGGCGTGACGGCGGAATCTGTGTTCATTGCCGGGCTGTTCGTCCTGGCGGCGGAGGAAATGGCGCAGATTGCTGAGCTGGCGGGCAATCCCCACGAAGCGGCGCAACTGCGAGCAGACGCCCGTCAGATGACCGCAGCGGTCGACAAAGCGGGGTGGGACGGCGCATGGTTCCGGCGCGCCTACGACAACTTCTCCCGGCCCATCGGCTCCCACTGGAACGAGGAGGGGCAAATCTTCATCGAGCCGCAGGGCATGTGCGTCATGGCCGGGATCGGCGTGGACGACGGACGCGCGCGTCAGGCGCTCGACTCGGTGCGGGAGCGGCTCGCCACGCCCCACGGCATCCTCCTCCAGCAGCCCGCCTATTCGCGTTACTACCTGCACCTGGGCGAGATTTCGTCGTATCCGCCCGGCTACAAGGAAAACGCCGGCATCTTCTGCCACACCAACCCGTGGATCATGATCGCCGAGGCGAAGCTGGGGGACGGGGCTGCGGCGCACGACTACTACGCGCGCATCAACCCGTCTAACCGTGAAGAAATCAGCGAGGTCCACCGCTGCGAGCCGTACGTCTACGCGCAGATGATTGCCGGGCGCGATGCGGCCACACATGGCGAGGCGAAGAACTCCTGGCTGACCGGCACGGCCGCCTGGAACTACGTCGCCATCACGCAGTGGATATTAGGCATCCGCCCGGAGCGCACGGGCCTGCGCATCCAGCCCGTCATCCCGCAAAGCTGGCCCGGCTTCACCGCCACGCGCATCTTCCGGGGTGTGACGTATCGCATCACGGTGGAGCGGCAGGGGCCGGGGAATGAGGTGGCGCTGACCGTGGATGGGGAGGCGGTGGCGGGGAATGTCGCGCCGGTTGTAAGCGATCGGCGCGAAGTGAGCGTGCGAGCGATCCTCAGTTAGCAGATACGGACAGGTTAGGGGAGTGCAAGGCCACCTTCTCATGCTCGCCCCCACCACGTCTACCAGGAGCGCCGCTGTGTTGGATGTGTTGGATGTGGTGGATTCTAGCACTGTTAAGCTGCGAAAACGCGCGATGGATGACAGGTAGAAAGAGTAGTGTTAATAGCGCAATACAGTTAAAATATCCACCACATCCAACACATCCAACACACTTACCCCTACCCCTTCCTTCCCACCGCCAGCGCATGCGCCACCTCATTCGCCGCCACCTGCAACGTCTCGAACTCCTGCTTCGTATACGGCCTGTGTCCCTCGCGTGGGCCGAGCAGCAGCAGCCCGTGGCGCTTCCCCCCGTGCTCCAGCGGCGCCGCAATCCACGCCTCCCCCCGCCAGTCGCCGTACGTGTGCGCCGTCTCCAGCCGCCCGCCCCCCGGCGTCACCAGGCTGATCGCGCCGCTCGTGGCGTCCATCCCGCTCGCCGCCTCCTCCAGCAGCCGCTTCGTCATCAACTGCGCGTCGCTCATCAGCACGTACGACCGCACCTCCGCCCCGAACTCGCGCAGCGCCTTGATGTGCTCCGGCGACTCCTTGAACGTGCGGTCGAGGAACGCCTGCAGCCGGGTCTTGATCGGCGTGAACACCGAGACGAGGATCAGCGAGGTCAGCACCACCGCCACGTCGCTCTTCTCCCCCGTAAACGCCTGGAAGAGCCGCTGGAGGATGGTGATGCTCACGCTCACCACGCCCGCCAGGATCGCCGTCAGCAGGCCCCACAGGATCGTGCGGTTGACGATGGAGTCCATCTCCAGCAGGCGGTAGCGGAAGATGGCAATCGCCACGCTGAACGGGAAGATGACCAGCCACGGCATGTACAGGGACGGCTCGAAGTGCAGGCGGATGCCCACCAGCGGCGTCATGATCCACACGATGATGGGCATGAACGCGATCGCGCTGCCGAGCAGGACGATGCGCGCCTGCCGCCGCACCGTCGCCTCCGCCCCCCGGAACGCGCGATAGAGCATCGTGCCGAGGAAGATCAGCCCGCCGATGCCCACCCAGCGGTAGCTCACATCGCGCGCGACGAGATACTCCCACGGCTGCGTCCGGTTATAGATGGAGGCGGCGGCCCAGATGCCGATGACCAGCGAAATGAGGTAGGGGAACAGCAGCATGGCCGGCCACCGGCGCACGACGCCCGCCTCCTGGGGGAAGCGCATCGCAAGGCTGATGAGCGACCCGCCGAGCGACGCAATCGCCAGCGCCCACACGGGCGTGCCGACGTGCGTCGAGAACATATCGAAGTAGAGCCCCTGCGCCACGGCGGCGGCAAAACAGAAGAACGCCAGCGCGCGCCCCGGCCGGGTGGCGCCACGCGCGCGATAGATCCACGCGCCGATGGTAAGGTACGCCAGCCCCATCAGGTAGGGCATCCAGAAGAGGCGGAACAGGTCACGGCGGCTGAACTCGCCGAACGTCACGGCGGGGAAGAACTTGTCCTGCGAGACGCCTCCCGCTCCGTCGCGCAGCGTCGTGAAGATCGGGACCGTGTCGCCGATTTGAAGCGAGCCGAGCACTTCGAGATACTCGCCCTCGTTCCGCACGGCGCTCCCCGCCACGCGCGTCACCCGCTGCCCGTAGCCGATCCCGGCCGCCCGGCCGCTCCACCCCGTCCCGTTCTGATCCGTCACGGCCAGCGAGTGATCCATCAGGAAGCCGGGGAAGGGGCGGTTCGCCCACGACAGGGCCAGCATGGGCGCGAGGATCACGCTGAGCGTCGCCAGCGCGAACGCGCTCAACGTCAGCACCCGGCTAAAGCGTTCGAGCCAGTCGATCCGCATCGCCATCGCTACAAGTCCGTGTCGGTTTCCCCGAGCGCGCGCAGCTCATCCCGCAGCGAGCGCCGTGGCCGCTCCCCCCCGTCCTTCGACGGCGGCTTTGCCAGAACCAGCAGCGTAATGTCCAGGTGGCTCAGCGAGCTGGCGTCCGCAAACTCGGTCAAATCCATCCGCAAGGCGTCGATCATGCCCTGCGCCGAGGTTGCGCCGGATGCCGCCAGCGCCATGCGCACGCGCTCCGGCCCGAACGGCTCGCCCGTCTCCGGTCGCGCGCCCAGCGCGCCCGGCGTGTAGAACACCACGCTCTCCCCCGGCCCGAGCAGAATGTCGTCGTGGTCGTACGCCACGTCCAGGCTCTGGCCGAGCAAAGCCGTCCCCTCGCGCATCTCGATCAGCTCCGAACCGTTCCACCGCAAAGGGGCAGACAGCCCGGCGTTGGCGATTTGCAGCCGTCCGCTCGCCGGGTCGAGCAGCGCCAGCACCGTCGCGACGGCGCTCTCCGGCCGCAGGTCGGGGCAGATCAGGTTGTTGCAGATGGACAACGCCTGTCCCGCCGAGGGGGTCTGGCAGGCCGCCGTGCGCAGGGCGGCGCGCGCCGTGGTCATCAGGTGCAGCCCCTGCGCGCCCCTGTCGGCCACCGTCGCCAGCGCCAGCATCAGCCGTCCGTCGGGCAGGATCATGAAGTCGTACAGGTCGCGCGCCGAGGCGTCCTTCGTGGCGCTCTGGTGGTGGACAGCGACCTCCCATCCGCCGATCAGGGGCGCGTGCCGGGGCAGGAGCCGCTGCCGCAGTTGCGCGCTCAGCCGGGCGTCCTGGCTGCCCGCCTCCATGTCGGCCAGCGCGATGCGTTGATTGCGCGCCAGCAGCGCCACGCCGAGCGTCGGCACGATCATGCCCAGCGCCAGCAGGACGATCAGCCCGGTCGCGAACCGCTGCACGGGCGCCATCGCCTGCGACCAGTCGGTCTCGGTGATGAGCATCCAGCTCGTGCCCGGCACCGGCGCGTAGGAGGCCACCACCTCGTGCCCCTCTGCGTCGCGTGTCGGTGCGCCCGCATTCGAGTCATCCCCGGTCGCGTCGGGCGGAATCGACAGGAACTGGCCGGTGCGCGCGTACGCCGAGTCATAGACGACCCGGCCGCTGCTGTCCGCAATGTAGGTGTTGCCGGTTCCGGGCAGCCGCAGCCGCACGATGCTGGCGTAGAACGCGCTCACGCGCGACTCGCCGAGCTTGAACAGCCCCGACAGCGTGCCGACCAGCTCCTCGTTCTCGCCGAGCACCGGCACCGTCACCACCACCACCGACGCTTTATCCGGCCCGATCTCCATGACGGGCGAGAAGTGGACGTCGGGCCGCTCCCGGCCGAGCATGGCGCGAAAGAACTCCATGTCCGACCAGTCCTTGCCCATGATGTCCCACCGCTCCGGCTGCGTCGCGCGCACCCGCCCTGTGTTGTCCTGCAAAATGACGCCGCCGTCGAACAGCCCGAGCCGGGGAGCTGCGCCCTTGAGCGCCTGCCGCTGCCGCTCCGGGAGGCCGAGGTACAGGCTGGACGTGCGCGCGAGGGCAGTCAGGTCGTCCGACAGCTTGCCCAGCTCGTTTTGCAGCCGCACCGCCGTCAGCAGCGCCACCTGCCGGTCCCGCTGCACGATCAACTGCGCCGCCGCCTGCCGGTAGGAGAGGTACGCGAACACGGCGCCCGCAATCAGCCCGGCCAGCGTCAGCAGGACGACGGCGGCCAGGATGCGCGGCTGCCACTTCCGCCAGAACGGGCTACGCGCCACGCCCCGCCTCCCGCACGCCGGTTTGCGCCCGGCTCGCAGCCGCCTTCTGCGCCGCCTCAATCTGCGCCGACACGTCGACCATCGTCGTCACGCGCGCCCGGCCGAGCGTGAATATCTGCTCCCATGCGGCCGTGGCAAGCCGGCGCGCCTCGTCCTGGTTGGCGAAAATCTCCGGCGTGACCGAGTACCCCTTGAGGTGCCCGTCGGCAAAGGCGGCCAGGTTCATCTCCTTCGCCTTGTCGGGATACTGCTCGCCCGCCAGCGCGATCCACTCGTCGACCAGCGATGCGCGCGCCGGTTGGAGCAGGTGCGCGCGGGCCATCGCCCGGCCATACCGTGGGCTGATCAGGAACTTCATGAACTCCCACGCCGCTTCCGGGTAGCGCGTCCCCTTGTAAATCGCAAAGCCATCCGTCGTGCCCATCGTCACCTGCCCGGCCGGGCCTGCGGGGAAGGTCGCCACGCCCACCCGGAACTTCGCGTTGTCCAGGATGGTCTTGAGCGACCACGACCCGTCCTCGACCATCGCCAGCCGTCCCCGGTAGAACGCCTCCGACACGTTCAGGTTCTGCGCATCGAGGCGCGAGGCCATCGCATGGTCGCTCCACATGCGGTCGCGCAGCCATTGCATCGCGTCGATCGACTCCGGCCGGCCCATCATGCTCTTCGTCGGGTCGTTCGGGTCGACAAAGTGCCCGCCCCACGCGTTCACGTGCGCCTGGATGCGATCCCAGCTCACGTCGAACATGCTGCCCCAGACCGCCGTCTCCGACCCAGCCGCCCGCTGCTGCGCGAACTTGAGCATAGTGGCCTCGTAGTCGCTGTGCGTCCACCCCGCCTCCGGGTAGGCCACCCTGTGCTTGTCGAACAGGTCCTTGTTGAAGTAGACCGCCAGCGCGCCGTGATACTTGGGCAGCGCGAACTGGCTGCCGTCGCGCAGTTGCAGCGCGCGATACTGCGCCTCGTCCCAGTCCTTGACGTCGTCCGCCTTCAGCTCCGCCTCGATGTAAGGCCGCAGGTCCAGCAGATAGCCCTTCTGCGCCCACACCGGGAAGAAGTCGCAGCACCCCGCCAGCACGTCAGGCGCGCTCTCGGCCTGGAAGTCCGCCAGCATCTTCTCGCTCAGGTCGTCCGGCGGATCCGGCGTGTAGAAGACGTGGATGTTCGGGTGCGTGGCGTGGAACTCCTCCAGCATCTGCTGCGCCATTGCGGAGAAGTAGTCCGTCCGCCAGTCCTGGTACACCAGTTGCGTCGCCACGCTGCCGTGCGGCCCCTGCCCCTTCTTCTCGGCCGGCGCGCACGCAGCAACTGCGGCTGCCCCCACCAGGCTGCCCGCCACCCGCAGGAAGACTCGACGCGAAACCTTTGCTCCCATGCGCCTCCAATGCCCGAAGCCTGCGCCGACCACACAAAATGGCCGTCTGGCGCAGCTCTGCGGCTTTTTATGCTGGAAAGTGTATAAATTATACGCAGTCGCGCGTGGGAAGCAAGTGGTTACGCCCGGATCATGGCCGTGGATGGCACGTTGGGCGAGAAGCCCTTCTGGACAAGCGCGGTGCGCACCTTGGCGCGCGCCCGGCTGAGGCGCGATTTGACCGTGCCGAGGGAGACGCCGGTCACGTCGGCCACCTCGTGATACTGGAAGCCCTCGACGTCGCACATGACGAGCACGATGCGCTGCTCTGGCGGAAGCTGCATGATGGCCCGGTCGAGCTGCGAGCGTAGTTCCCGGCGCACCGCATGGTCGTGCGGGGAGGCGCGCAGGTCGCTCAGGCGCCTGTCCCGGTCGGGCGAGAGGGTGTCGCTGTCGAGCCGGGAGGCGTAGTGTCGCTTGCGGGCGCGCATGGCGTCGTAGCAGCTATTCGTCACGATCCGCACCACCCACGCCCGGAACGACCCGCCCCGGTACTGGTGGATGCGCCGGTAGACCTTGAAGAAGCTCTCCTGCACCGCATCGGCTGCGGCTTCGGGGTCGCCGAGCAGGCGGCAGGCAACGCCGAACGCCTGATCCTGGTAGATCGTGACAAGCTGGTTGAAGGCGGCGAGGTCGCCCGCCTGCGCGGCCATAATCAGGGCCGTTTCATCAATGGGCATAGCCTGCCCATCGTATCACTCGCAAGTCTCGTGGTCATCGGACAGAGGACGCGTTAGAGAGTTGGGCAAATGACGGAGAGGCGGCGGCTAGAGCGCGCTTGCCCGGTCCAGATACCTTCTTGCGGTCTCCACATCTCCCGCCAGCAGGTACGATGCGGCGAGCTTTGCCAGGTTGCGCGCCTCCTCGTCGGGGTGCGTCTCCCGGATGCGGGCAATGGCGGCGCGCATCTGCGCCTTCTCCTCGGACGCGCGCCGCCCCGCCGACGAAGAGATCACCTCGCCGTCATCCGTCACGTTATCCGGCATCCCGCTCAACCGGTGCCAGCGCGCCACATCGCTCTCGCTCATCGTCACCTCGCCTGGGTTGTAGGCGTTGATTATATCATCTCGCCCGCGCGCGATTTGACATCCTGCTTCCTTGTGTTTATCCTAGCCCTATCTCTTGAAACCGGTTTCACAAATGACCGTATCCACCATTGACGACGTTGCTGCTGCGGCCGGGGTCTCGAAGGCCACCGTCAGCCGGGTCATCAGCGGCACGTTCACGCACATCCGCCCCGAGACGCGGCGTCGAGTAGAGGAGGCCATTGCGGCGCTCAACTACCGGCCCAGCGCGGTCGCGCGCAGCCTGTCGTCCCACCGCACCTACACCGTGGGCATGCTCGTCTCAGACGTTGCTAACCCGTTCTACGGCGACGTGATCCACGGGGTGGAGGATGAGGCGATTGCGGCCGGGTACAACGTCCTGCTCGCCAACACCAACTACAACCTCGACCGGGGCATGGCGCTCATCCGCTCGCTCATCGACCGCCGGGCAGACGGCGTGCTGATCATGTCCAGCAGCGCATCGGATGCCTGGCTGGAGGAACTGGGCCGCGCCGGGATTCCGGCGGTCGCGCTGGACTGGGCGCGGCGCGACATCGAGGCGGTCAGTTGCATCGAAGTCGACTTCCGGCCGGGCATCGTCGAGGCGGCAAGTCACCTGCTGGCCCTAGGACACCGTCGCCTCGGCCACATCGCCGGCCCGCTCAACCTCAAAACGAGCCGTGACCGTCGCGACGCGTTCCTCGATGCGCTCGAAACCGGTGGCGTCGCGCGCGAGCGCGTGCTCATCGCAACGGGCGACCTCACCATCGAGGGCGGGCGCGCGGCCTGGTGTCTCATGCGCGAGGAGCGCCACACCCCGACGGCGGTCTTCTGCGCCAACGATCTCATGGCGCTCGGCGCGCTCAGCGCGGCCCGTGCGGAGGGGCTGCGCGTGCCGGGCGACCTGTCCATCATCGGCCTCGACGACATCTGGCTCGCCGCCCAGTTCGACCCGCCGCTCACCACCGTCGCGCTCCCCCGCTACGAGATCGGCCAGCTTGCCATGCGCATGTTGCTCGACCTGCTGGCTGGCGCGCCGCCCGTGCGCCGGGTGGTGAGCACGAGCCTGGTGCTGCGCAAGTCGACCGCTGCGCCATAATCCGGTTCGTAGTAACCGGCGCACGCGCGCACTAATCCACGGGCGCTAAAGCGCCTACTACGAACCTTTCTACGCAGCAGGAATCCGCCCATGACCCTCACCCGCAAACAACGCGTCCTCGCCGCCTTCCGCTACGAGCCGGTCGACCGCCTCCCCACGCAGGTCAACTATACGGCCGCAATGGGGCAGGCGCTGGCGGCGCGCTACGGCGTCCCCCTCGCCGACCTGCCCCGCCGCCTCGATAATCATCTGGTCCGCGTCGACTTAACCCACACCCCCCGCTACACCCCCGACCGCCTCGTCCGCTACGACTGGTGGGGCGCGGGGCACGACACGGTGGAGGAGGGGTACTTCATCCGCCACAGTCCGCTGGCCGAGAAGCCCGACCTCGACGCCTATCCGTGGCCCGACCCGCACGCGCCCGGCCTCATGGACGATGCGCGTCGCGTCATCTCTGCGCAGGGCGCTGAATATTTCATCGCGCCCAATCTCGGCTTCGCGCTGTTCGAGCGCGCGTGGTCGCTGCGCGGGTTCGAGCAGTTCCTTACCGACATGGCGCTCGATCCCGCCTACGCCGCCGAACTGCTCGACCGCATCGTCGCCATCCAGCTCGTCCTCATCGACCGCTTCCTCGCGCTCGGCGTCGACGGCGGCTACTTCGGCGACGACTACGGCGCGCAGAAAGGGCTGCTCTTCTCCCCGGCCGCCTGGCGCAGGCTGATCAAGCCCCGCCTCGCGCAACTCTTTGCGCCCTTCCGTGAGCGCGGGCTGCCCGTCCTCATGCACTCCGACGGCCAGATCCAGGCCATCCTGCCCGACCTTGTCGAGATCGGCCTGACCGTCCTCAACCCCGTGCAGCCGGAGGTGCTGGATCACCGCCAGTTGCGGGGCCAGTTCGCCGGCAAGCTCGCGTTCTACGGCGGCGTCTCCACGCAAACTGTCCTCCCCCACGGCAAGCCCGCCGACGTGCGCGCCGCCGTCCGCCAGTGCGTCAATGACCTCGCGCCCGACTGCACCGGCCTGATGCTGGCCCCGTCGCACCGCATGATGAGCGACATTCCGCTTGAAAACGTCGAAGCCATGCTGACCGCATTTCGCGAGAGGAGTTGACCCTGTGTCCGTCCGCAAGGAGCTGATCATCGACGAATTCGCCGCGCGCTTCGGCGGGCAGCCGGTCGCCTGTGTTCGCGCGCCGGGCCGCGTCGACCTCATGGGCAGCCACACCGACTACAACCTCGGCTACGTGATGACCATGACGCTCGACCGGGACACGTGGTTGGCCCTGCGCCCTCGCAGCGACCGCATCGTCTCCGTCCAGTCGCTCAACCTGCCGGGGTGCAGCGATTTCAGCCTGGACGACATCACGCACTGCGAAACCGCCCCGTGGACCGAGTACGCGCGGGGCATGGCGTGGGCGTTGCAGGAGGCCGGGTACGCGCTCAGCGGCTTCGACGGGCTGATCCACTCCACCATCCCCTTCGGCAGCGGGCTCAGTTCCTCGGCGGCCATCGAAATGGCGGTCGGCGTGGCGTTCCAGGTCGCGTCCGATATTCGCATCGACCCGGTGCAGCTCGCGCTGCTCGGCCAGCGCGCGGAAAACCAGTTCGTCGGCCTCAACTGCGGCATCCTCGACCAGTACTCGTCGGCGCTCGGCCGGGAGGGCAGCGCGCTCCTGCTCGACTGTCGCGACCTGACGCACACCCTCGCGCCCATTGCGGACGGCATCGCCGTCGTCATCTGCGACACGCGCGCGCCGCGCCAGCTTGTGGGCAGCGAGTACGACGACCGCCATGCGCAGTGCGATGCGGGCGTGCGAGCGTTGTCCACGGCCTATCCGCATATCAAGGCGCTGCGCGACGTGACACTCGACATGCTTGCGCCCTGCGAGGGCGCGCTGCCGCCGGTGGTGGCGAAACGGTGTCGCTTCATCATTGAAGAGAACGACCGCGCGCTGACGCTTGGCCCCGCGCTCACCTCCGGCGGCCGGGCGGCCCTGCGCGAGTTGTGCG
>CAZPTI010000084.1:0-16744 GCA_964588925.1 uncultured Anaerolineales bacterium
CATCATCGACTTTGAGCGCGGGGTCAAGCTGAGCGGCACGCGCTTCTACGTGCTCAAGGGCGCGGGCGCGCGCTTGCAACGCGCGCTGATCGCCTACATGCTCGACCTGCACACGCAACGGCACGGCTACACGGAGATTTACCCGCCGTACATGGTCAAGGAAGAGGTGCTCATCGGCACTGGCAACTTGCCGAAGTTCGGCGACAACCTGTACCGCGACGCGGAGGAAGATTTCTGGTGGATTCCGACCGCCGAGGTGCCGGTGACGAACCTGTACCGCGACGAAATCCTCGACGGGGCAAAGCTGCCGATCAAGCACGTGGCGTACACGCCCTGTTTCCGCCGCGAGAAGATGAGCTCGGGCCGCGACGTGCGTGGCATCAAGCGCGGGCACCAGTTCGACAAGGTGGAAATGGTCAAGTTCACGCGGCCGGAGGACTCGGTCGCGGAGCTGATGTCGCTGCTGGACAATGCGGAGGATGTCTGCCGGGGGCTTAAAATTCCGCACCGCATCGTGGAGATGACCACGGGCGACCTTAGCTTCGTCGCAGCGAAGAAATATGACGTGGAGATGTGGGCGCCCGGCTGCCAGGAATGGCTGGAGGTTAGCTCGTGCGGCCTCTTCACCGACTTTCAGGCCCGCCGCGCGAACATCCGCTTCCGTCGCGAACCGGGCGCGAAGCCGGAATACGTCCACACCCTGAACGGGTCGGGCCTCGCGCTCCCGCGCGTCATGATCGCAGTGATCGAGACGTACCAGAACGCGGACGGCGCGATCACGATCCCCGACGTCCTGCGTCCCTATATGGGCGGCATGGAAACAATCGCATGAAACGAAAGACCCGTCGGGTTTCTAAAACCCGACGGGTCTGGCTCGTCCAAGGTATCCCAGGAGCGATTTGAACGCTCGGCCTCTACCTCCGCAGGGTAGCGCTCTATCCGCTGAGCTACTGGGACACGATGATAGTTTGTCGCCCTTGCGGGCCAGCGGGGAGGGCGGGATTTGAACCCGCGAAGGGAGTATAAGTCTCCCTTACCCACTTAGCAGGCGGGCGCACTCGACCAGGCTATGCGACCTCCCCCGGTTTTCGCCTCGACGACAGGTCGGGCGCTGGCGGAGGGAGAGGGATTCGAACCCCCGGTAGCTTTCGCCACAACGGTTTTCAAGACCGCCGCCATCAACCGCTCGGCCATCCCTCCGGGTGCGCAGCGCAACCATGCGTCGCGCAGCGACGAATTCCTCAACCCACTGCGCGAAGCAGTATAGCACGGAGGGGCGCGGGTGTCAAAATAGGGCTGCTTTCGCCCAGACCCGACGGGTTTCCCAAACCCGTCGGGTCTATCGCTCGCGCAACGCCTTCTCCATCCGCTCCAGCGCCTCCGCCAGCACGCTCCGCGGGCACCCGAAGTTCAGCCGCGCGAACCCGTCGCTGCCCGGCCCGAACGGCTCGGACTCGTTCAGCGCCACGTTCGCGCGCTTCAGGAAGAAGCGGTGCGGCGTCTCGCCCAGTTCGCGCGCGGTGAAATCCAGCCATGCGAGGTACGTCGCTTCGGGCAGCGCCATCTTCACGCCGGGCAACCTTTCGGCCACGAACTGCGCGAGGAAGTCGCGGTTGTCTTGCAGGTAGGCGATGCACTCCGCCAGCCACTCGTCGCACTCCGTGTACGCGGCCAGCGCGCCCGCATAACCGATCGGCCCCACGTGCGGCACGATGTCGGCTGAGGCTGCCTTGTACTGCCTTCGCAACTCCTTGTTCTCGATGATCGCGAACGAGAAGCCCAGTCCCGGAATGTTGAACGTCTTGCTCGGCGCCATAAGCGTGACGGTGCGCGCGGCGATCTCCGGCGCAAGCGACGCAAGCGGCCGGTGCCGGTGTTCGGGATACACCAGATCGCAATGGATTTCGTCAGAGCAGATGACCAGGTTGCGCGCCAGGCTGATCTCCGCCATGCGCGTCAACTCCTGCTCGCTGAAAACGCGGCCGGTCGGGTTGTGCGGGCTGCACAGCAGGAACAGCTTCGTGCGCTCCGTAATGGTCGCATCCATCAGGTCATAGTCGACCGTATAGCGCCCATCCGCCCCGCGCGTCAGTTCCATCTCGTCGCGCGTCAACGCGAAGTTTGCCGGCGCGGTGCGCATCGGCGGATACACCGGCGCCTGGACGAGCGCGCCGTCGCCCGGCGCGCAGTAGGCGCGGCATGCGGCGTTGAATGCTGTAACCACGCCGGGGGTGATGACGAACGCCTCCGGCGCAACGGTCCAGTTGAATCGGCGTTGCAGCCATGCCCGCAACACCTCGCGCAGCTCCGGCGGCTCGCCCGCATATCCGAACACGCCGTGCTCCACGCGTTTTCGTAGCGCACGCAGAACCGGCTCCGGCGCCAGGAAGTCCATGTCCGCAACCCACATGGGCAGCGCGTCACCGTACCAGCGCCACTTGATGCTGTCGCTCTGGCGGCGGTCGATGATGGTGTCGAAGTTGGTAGGCATCAGGTTTTCCGCTGCGAATGCGCCAGCTAGCTGGCGGACGAACTTTGGCGAACTTCGCGAATTGAGTTCAAGCAGCCGTCGATCCATGCTGAGGTTGACGAGTCGACGAAGACCGCGCGCCACTTGCCCTGCGCCAGCGGGTAGTCCAGCGCGGCGCGCTCGCGGATGCAGCCGTCCAGGTCGCGGCCGTCGTCTGCCACGATGACGGCGACGCGCTCGCCCTCGCCAAAAACGGCGAAGTCCGCGGTGTAGGGCAGGCCGTCGGTCAGCGGGTGCTCGCGCTCAACCGCATCGGCCAGCCCCGCCTGCTTAATCGCCTGCCACAGCCGTTCCTTTGCGGAGCTTTGCAGCCACAGGTCGTTGATCTCCTCCGCCTCGAGCAACCGCCCTATGGTCGTGCGAATGAACGTGATGCGGCGCAGGCGACGGCTCGGCACGGGACGGGGAAGCGTCCAAAGTTGACCGAGATCGACCCGATAGTAACGCTGATCCGCGCGCGGATGATCCGCCTGCTCCGGCAGCAACTCGCGCCGCGTGGTCAACCGGTACCCGCGCACCTGCGCCACCCACCGCACCGCCCACCGTTCCTCAGGTGGGAATGCGGCCGTCTGATAAAAGGCCAGGAAATCCGCGCCCATGCGAGGCGGCGCGTGCGCGAGCGGAATGCGGTACCATCCCTCCTGCCGCGCGCGGAGCAGGTCATCGGGGTTGTTGACAACGGCAACCAGCGCCGGGGCATCAAAGGGCGCATCAAGCGGTGAGTCAGTCACGGGGGAGGATTATAGTTTAGACCTGACAGGTCTCCAAGACCTGTCAGGTTTGACGCGCGGTTATGGCCGCGGCGGATACACTCCTTGCAGCGCGATGCAGAAGTAGAACGTCAAATACGGCTGCATGTTGTTATGCGGCTGATCCCCGCCCGCCGGCGCCAGCGCTTCCGCCGCCATCATGGTCAGGCTGCTCGCCGTGTTGTACAAATTCTGCCCCTGCGCCTTCGCCAGCACGCGCCCTGCCGCAGGGATTGTCAGATCGCCGTCATCCGCCGACCCACGCAACGTGTGCGTGTGGCTTGGTATCTCCGACTCCAGCAGCGACACCGTCTCGCTGCCACCTGTCTCCCCCAGGTCATGCAATGAAAGGCCCGGCCCCTGTCCGGGGTGCATCGGCGCGCGGCCCTGGAGGTCGGGCAGCGCGAACGTGCTCTTGCCGTCGCCGCCGTAGGTCGTGCCGAGCAGCGAGAAGAGCGCGGTGTTCTGCGAGATCGGCAGCAGTTGCCCGTCGCACCACGCCCAGCCTTTGGGCGCGAAGTTGAAGGGGAAGATGCGGATTTCCGCGACAAACGGATCGGCCATGAGGCGCTCCTTCTTACGTCGGGGACGGGAAAATCCCGAACAGCGAGATGATGAAGTCGATGCACAGGTAGGGCTGGAAGTTCGTGTGCGGCTGCGAGCCGCCGACCGGGCCGATGGCCTGCGCGGCCATGTTGACGGTCGGCGCGTCCTCCAGGTAGATAAACGTGGCTGGCGGCCTACTCGTCAGGTTACCCGCCGGATTGGGCGAGCCGCCCTGATCTGCAGAGGCCAGAAGCGCGTGCGAGTGCGCCGGGATCTGGCTGGTCGTCAACGTGATCTCCTCCGCGCCGCCGGTTTCGGCCAGGATGAAGCCGTTGCCCTGGTGCAGCGGCAGCCGCCCGCGCAGGTCAGGCAGCGCAAACGTGCTCTGCCCGTCCCCGCCGTAGGTTGTGCCGATGAGTTGGAACAGCGTCTCGTTCTCGCTGATCGGCAGCAGTTGTCCCTCGCAAAACATCCAGCCGGCCGGCGCGAAGTTGCCCGCGAACATGCGGATTTCGCCTACATACGGTTGCGCCATATTAGACCTCCAAAGCTGTCACTTCCAGGCACTTGCGAAGCGCCTGGCAAGTCCTCAAGTCGGACTCGGGAAAATGCCTTGCAGGGCAATGCAAAAGCTAATCGTCAGGAACGGCTGCATGTTCAGGTGCGCCTGGCTGCCGCCCGTGTTGGTCACAGAGCCGGGGTTGAGCGCCACGAGCGAAGTCGGCGGATGGTAAACGTTGTTCGACTGCGCCAACACGTTCCCCGTCGGCGCGTTCGTCGCCGCGTTTGCGCTGCTGCCGTTCAGGACGTGGACGTGTTCGGGCAGCTCCGCGATTGAGAGGGTGTGCGCCTGCTCGCCCCCGCGCTCGCCGAGCGTGTGTCCGCCCCCTACGTGAATGGGGACGCGGCCGCGCAGGTCGGGCAGCGCGAAGTTCACGCGGCCGTCCCCACCGAACGTTGTGCCCAGCAGCGAAAAGAGCGCCTGGTTCTGGTTAATGGGCAGCAACTGCCCGTTGCACAGCGCCCACCCCTTCGGCGCAAACACAAACGACATGAGCCGAATTTCGCTCAGAAAAGGTTCTGCCATCTCTTGTCTCCTTTTTGCCGCAGAGGACACAGAGGACGCAGAGTCCTTCGACTTCGCTCAGGATGCTCTCTGCGTCCTCTGTGGCAAGGGCGTTACGGCTGCGCGCAGGCCGCGCCGCCGACGTACCCGCCGCCGGTCGGCACGGTGTTGGACGCCGCAACTGAGCCTGCTGTCACGCTGTTCTGTCCCGCAATGAAGTTCTGCACCGCAGTGTTGTCGTTGTTCGCGCCGCCGTAGCCGGGCAGGCGAACCGTTGTCGCCTGGCGCTGGCGCAGGCGGATGTCGTTGTTGTTTGGTGAGGTCGAGCCTTGCCCGCCGTTTGTCATGTTGTTGGTCTTGATGTCCACGCACGACGAGAAGTTGTCCGTGGACACCGTGCCGTGGTTCAGGTGAATGCCATTGAAGTCGGTGTTGATGTTGCCCGGGTTGCTGGCCGTGTTGCCGGTCACCGTCATCTGGAAGTCCAGCGCGTTCCCCATCTGATCGCCAGCCTGCACCAGGATCGCGTGGTTGTTGTACTGGTAGACGGTGTTGTTCGTGATCTTGCCGTAGAACAGCCCGCCCCCTGCGCTGAAGAAGGTCATACCGCCGCCGCCGGTCGAGCCGGAGTTGGCGACTCCCGCCACGCCGATCGTGTTGTTGTTGGCCGTGCCGCGGCAGGTCGAGCCCACGCCGCCGCACGAGAACTGCATCGCCGTCCCTGTCGCGTCGCGAATCGTGTTCGTGTCCACGTTGAACGTGAACGTGCCGTCGATGCCGCCAATCACGAACGTGCCGCCGCCGGGTACGATGTTCGGATGGTTGTTCGACATCGTGTTGCCCGTGAAGATCAGGTCGCCGGAACAGGTGGTGCAGGTCTGGACCGACATCTGGAAGTGATCCGCGCGCGAGCCGGTGAAGAAGTTGTTCTGCGCCGTGACATTGACCACGGCGGTTCCCGAACTCTCGATCAGCACGCCGTCCCCGCCGGTGCTCGTGTGGTTCAGCCCGAACGTGCTGCCGCTGATGGTCAGCCGATTCAGTGAGCCAGTGTTGTTGAGCACCCGTAAGGTGTCCTCCACGCTGCCGCTGAACGTGCTGTTGGTGATGCTCGCCACGCCCGTCAGGTTGTCGAAGATTACCGCGCCCTCATTCGCAACATCGTCGTTCCCGCTCGTCCCGCTCACCACGCTGTTCGCCAGCGTGAATCCGTTGACGCTCGTGCCGCGAATGGCGAAGTCGGTGAAGTCGTTGAGCTGCATGTGGGAGAGCGACACGCTCGCCGCGCTGGTCAGCGAGATGCCGGTCGCCTTGTTCTGGATCGCGCCGCCGCTGCCCGCGCTCCCCGTGCCGGTCACGGTGAACGAGCCAGTGGTGCTGCTCAGCACGATGCCGTTCGTCCCGCCGTTCGACGTGACCGCCGTCAGGGAGATCGACCCGCCTGTATTAGACAGGCTAACCGCCGTACCCGTCGTGCTGGTGGCGCTGACCTCGGCCACGGTCACGCCGCTGATCGACGCGGCCGGGTCGGCCAGGCCGGTCGACGCGCCGGTCGAGAGGTTGAGCCCCTTCATCACCGCGTTCCCGTTGAGGGTCACCGTCCCTTGCAGGGTCGGCCGCGTGCCGCCGATGGTCGGCCGCGCGATGGTGCCCGCCGGCGGGGTGATTCCCATGACCGAGTCGAAGCTCGAACCGCTCACACCCTGCCCGATCAACCACTCGTCCGTGTTGAGCGCGATGCCGTTAGCTGCCGTGCCCGCATAGACAAAGATACGATGGCCGGCCGCGTCCACCCCATCCGCGCCCGACATGACGTTGAACGGCGAGCTTAGGCGCCCGTCGCCGTTGCTGGCCGCGGCCGGGTTGACGAACCAGATGACCGGCCCACTCACGTTGACCGTGATCGTCGCGGGCGCGCTGCACGCGGACGGCGCCGGGTTGCCGTTGTCGCAGACGGTGTAGGTGAAGGTGACGTTGCCCGTGGCGCCGGGCGGCGGATCGAAGTCGAATGTGCCAGCATTCGCGTCCACGTTGCTGATCGTGCCGCCAGCAGGTGAGGTCGCGCCGAACGTGCCCACGGTGAAGACCGCCGTGTAGCCGCCATCGCCCGTGTCCGGGTCGGTTGCGCCGGTCAGCAGGCCGCTCAGGCCGGTGATCTTCATGTTGGCCTGCGCGGTGAAGTTCTTCGCAGTCGCCGAAGGCGCGTCATTGACCGCGTTCACCGTGATCGCGACCGTGTCCGTGTCGGTCAGCGGGCCGCCCTGGCCGGTGTTGCCCTGGTCATCGGAGAGGATGGTCAGGGTCTCCGCGCCGCGCGTGCTGTTGTAGTTGGCGTTGCCCTTGTACTTCAGCCCGTTCAACGCCGCGTTCACCTGCGTCAGCGTGCCGGTCATCGTCGCGCTGGACGTGCCGGAGCCGCCCACCGTCGCGCCGGAGCCGGTCGCAGGGGTGATGGTTCCGTTCAGCGCGGAGACCGTCACCTGCACGTTGCCGCTCCCCGCGTCCACATCGGCCACGCTGAGCGCGTTGCCATTGGCCGTGGAGAAGACGAGGTCCGTGTCCTCGTTGACCGTCTGCCCGCCCGGCACGGTGTTCACAGGCGCGTCGTCCACCGCGATCACCGTGATGTTGCGCGTCGCGGTGTTGCTGTTGGCTGCGCCGTCGTTCACCACGAACGACACGGTGCGCGCCGCCGTGCTCGGATTCTCGCTGTTGTTGGCGAACGTCACCGAGCGCAGCGCGGTCTGGTAGTTCGCCAGTGACGAGCTGCCGGAGAGGTTCAGGGCGCCGGTTCCGGCGTTGAAGCTCCCCGTAATTCCGCCCACGGGCGTGAACGCCAGCGTATCCGCGCCGTTCTGGTAGCCCGCGCTGATCGTCACGGTCGCGCTTGCCAGGTTGGCGTTATCCACGTCGTTGACCGTGAGGGCCGATGTGACGTTCGTCGCCGCATCCCCTTCGGTGAATGTCAGCGCCGCAGCTTCGATGTTCGCCAGCGCCGGCGCATCGTTGACCGGGTCCACCGTGATGCTCACTGTCGCGGTGTTCGAGTCGGTCGAACCGTCATTCACCTTGAAGGTGAAGCTGTCCGGGCCGTTGTAGTCCGCGTTCGGCGTGTAGGTGACGGACGCGGTGCACGTTCCGGCCGCGCAGGTCGGGCTGCCGATGCTGCCAAGCGCGCCGTTCGTCGGGCTGTCAACGATGCTGAACGCCAGCGTGTCCTGGTCCGCGTCGCTCGCCGATAAAGTTATTACCTTCAGCGTGTCCTCGTTCGTCGAGACGCTCTGCCCACTGGCGACCGGCGCATCGTTGATCGGGTTGACCGTGATCGTCACGGTCGCGACATTCGAGTCCGCCGTTCCGTCGTTCGCCTTGTAGGTGAAGCTGTCGCTGCCGTTAAAGTTCGTTGCGGGCGTGTAGGAGAACGAGCCGTCCGCGTTGAGCGTGAACGACGCGGCATTGACCGGCCCGGTCACGAGCACCGCAGTCAAGGGATCGAGGTCGACGTCGGAGTCGTTCGCCAGCACGCCCGGCGCGGGGACGTTCAGCGCGGTGTCTTCATTGGTGCTGTAGCCGTCGTTCCCCGCGGTCGGCGCGTCGTTCACCGGGTCCACCGTGATGCTTACCGTCGCGATGTTGGAATCCGACGTGCCGTCGTTCACCTTGAAGGTGAAGCTGTCCGGGCCGTTGTAGTTCGCATCCGGCGTGTAGGTCACGTTCGCGGTGCAGACGTTCGCTGCGGAGCAGTCGGGCGCGCTGATCGGGCCAAGGCCGCCGTGCGCGGGACCGGTCACTATCGTGAAGCTCAACGCCGCGTCTTCAGGATCGCTGCCGCTCAGCGTGATCGCTTCCGCCGTGTCTTCGTTGGTCGACACGCTCTGCCCGGTCGCAGTCGGCGCCTGGTTGTTCGAGATCGTCACCGTCGCGACGTTGGAATCCGCGCTGCCATCATTCGCCTTATACGTGAAGCTGTCCACCCCCGCGCCACTCTGCGGCGTGTAGGAGAAGGAGCCGTCCGCATTCAGCGTGAATGACGTTGCCTGCGTGGGTCCGCTGACCAGCACGGCCGTCAGGGCGTCATTTTCGACGTCCGTGTCGTTCCCCAGTACGCCGGGCGCGGGAACGTTGAGCGTCCCGCCACCGCTGTTCGCGTAGCTGTCGTTGTTTGCGGTCGGCGCGTCGTTCACGGGGTTGACCGTGATGCTCACCGTCGCGGGCGCAGAGGCAAGCGAGCCATCGCTGGCGGTGAAGGTGAAGCTGTCCGGGCCGTTGAAGTTGCCGGAGGGCGTATAGGTCACGTCCGCCGAGCAGGTGTTCGCCGCGCACGTCACCGCGCCGACTGCGCCGAGCGCCCCATTCGCCGGCGTGGTCGCGATCGAGAAGGTGAGCGCGTCACCGTCCACGTCGCTGGCGCTGAGCGTGATCGCTATCGGGGTGTCCTCGTCCGTCGAGACGCTTTGCCCGCTCGCCTCCGGCGCATCGTTGACCGACTGAACGTTCAGCGTTGCGGTCGCCACATTCGAATCGAGCGTGCCGTCGTTCGCCTTGTACGTGAAGCTGTCCGGCCCGTTGTAGTTAGCGACGGGCTCGTAGGTGAAGGTGCCGTTCGCGTTCAGCGTGAACGACGCTGCGTGGCTCGGCCCGCTCACCAGTACTGCCGTCAGGGGGTCGCCCTCCGGGTCCGTGTCGTTGCCAAGCACACCGCCGGGGTTCGTCACGACGAGGGTCGTGTCCTCGTTGAGGTCGTACGGCCCGTCGTTGTTCGCCGTCGGCGCATCGTTCACCGCGTTGACCGTGATGCTCACCGTCGCGACGTTGGAGTCCAGCGCCCCATCGTTCGCCTTGTACGTGAAGCTGTCCGGTCCGTTGTAGTCCGCGTCGGGCGTGTAGCTGAATGAGCCGTCTGCGTTGAGGGTCAGGCTGCCGTTTGCCGGTCCGGTCACGAGCGCCGCCGTGAGCGCATCGCCGTCTACGTCATTGTCGTTCCCCAGCACGCCGGGCGCAGCGACGCTCAACAGCGTGTCCTCGTTGGTCGCGTAGCTGTTGTTGTTGGCAACCGGCGCGTCGTTGACCGGGTCAACCGTGATGCTCACGGTCGCCGCGGCCGATTGCGCGCCGAAACTGTCCTGCGCTTTGTAGGTGAAGCTGTCGGGGCCGTTGTAGTCGGCTGCGGGCGTGTAGGTGAACGAGCCGTCCGCGTTAAGGGTCAGCGTGCCGTGCGCCGGGCCGGTTGCCAGCACCGCAGTGATCGGATCGCCGTCCGGGTCGCTGTCATTGTTGAGCACACCCGGCGCAGCCACATTCAACGTCGTGTCCTCGTTGACCGAGTACGAATCGTTGCCGGCGGTCGGCGGCTGGTTCTTCGCCTCGTAGCCGCCAAGCGTCGTGCTGGGCGAGGTCTGGTTGGCCGCCGAGCCGACCTTCGCCACGATGGTCTTGCCCGTGCCCGCAGAGGACGTGATGACGACGTTCGTCCACGTGCCCAGAACCCTGCTGCTGGACGAGTTCTTCGCGATCACACCGGAGGAGAACGTCCCGGCCGACGCGATGAATGTCCCGCCGAGCGACGCGAACGCGGCTGTGGGCGTCAAATTGCTGTTCGTCCGGTTGCGCCCGCAGATGACAATCGTTTGCGTCGAACCCGCAATGGCCTGCTTCGTTCCCGTGGGGCACGCGCTCCCCGGCGCGGGCGCGCTCGTCACGACGACCGCGTCGAGGATTTGCCACGAGTGCGCCGTTACCGTCAATCCGGGCGGTGTGGCGCTCGCCGCCGATAGAAGGCTCGGGTTGTCGAACTGGTTCGACTTGCTCACCGTCACTTTCCACACGCCCGGCCGGTCCGCGTTGCCGCTCGTCGTGGTCGCGCGCAACTGGAATGCGCTGTTCGACTGGCCGGGCATAATGTCGTCGGCCGTTCCGTTCGCGCTGCGATAGCGGCACATGGTGCTTGAGGTCTGCCGCGTCCAGCCGAGCGGCCCGGTCGGACAGTTCAACACGCTCCACTGATTTGACGGCCGCTCGATCTGGACTGCGCCGATGGAGTCGACCGTGCCGGTGTTGTTAATGGTAAAGGTCAGCACCGTGCCGGTGATGTCGTTCAAGTACATCACCTGCGGGGTGACGTAAGCCGTGGCCGAGAACGCAGCCGCAAAGGCCGGGCTGGCGATCATTATGATCGGCAGGAAGAACGAAAGGAACGCCAGGGCCGGCGTTCTTCCGTTCAAAAATCGCTTCAGGTTCATACCAACTCCTTCGGCAATCCAGTAGCCAGATCGCTAGTTGAAGATGACTTCATACCGCATCCGCCCCGCCTGCGGGCCGACCGGCACGACAAAGAGATCAAGACGCCCCAGGACGTCGTGTTGCAGCGGATAAGTGCCCTGGGGGAGGTAGCGGTTGCTGACCGGACCCAAAAACAGCAAGGAGAACGGCCGGCGTCCGCCGGGGATTTGCGCCGCGCCCAGGTCGTTGACCGCGGCCAGTTCGAGGGGAATGGGGTCGACGTCCGTCAGTGGGACGCGAAAAACGTTGCTGAGGCAGGGCGAGAAATCGGAGCTTTGCAGCCGCTCAAGCATGACGCGCCTCCGGCTCCCAGCGCAACAGGCGATACACGCCCTTGTCTTCGACCTCGCGAAATCCGAGCCGCTCGTAGAGCCGCCGCGCCGGGTTGAACGATTCCACGTGAACGCTGACGCTTTTGGCCGTTAACGCAGCTTCCTCAAAGAGGTTGATGACCAATTGCGCACCGATGCCTTTGTTGCGGTGATCGGGTAGTAAGGCAATGTCCATGATGCGAATCTCCGCGGGCCAGCGCGCCACGTACAGCCGGCCGATCGCTTCGCCGTCCAGCAGAATGACCTGGTACTGCGCCTCCTTGTAATAAGTCCGGTAGTGCTGGTGTTGCGCCGCACCCTGCTGCGCGAGGAACGCCGCCTTTTGGGCGGCAGGCCAGGGCAGGGAGGCCAACTCCTCCTCGCGCGTGCTGGCGTACACGCTCAGGAGGAACGCTTCGTCTTCCGGGCAGGCCGCGCGCAACGTGATGCCTACCATACTTCACGCTCCGTGAAGCGCGCCGAGGCTGGTGAGCAATGCCGCGCCAGGCTCCAGGCCGCCAACGACAAACCGGCCGCGGCCGCAGCCTTCAGTAGCTCGCGCCTATTCATTTGTCACCTGATTGTGGGGTTAGGCGAAAGAAGGCTCACACGAAAAACCGTCCCGTGGCAGGGGGACGGCCGGTGGCGTCGCCAGAGAGGTAGTGTTAGTACAAAGGCGGCGCAAAACTATTTCAATCACGGATCAAGAGTACTACTATTTTATAAACTTTGTCAAGTTAAAATTTGGAATAGTCAGAAAGACGCGAAACCCGACAGGTCTCGAAGAGCTGTCGGGTTTGTGCTCGCCAGAAGAGCGCGCTATCGGCCCTGCCACCAATCCTTGCGCGAACGCGGATCGAGAAAGGTCCCGCAGTCGCGGATGGCGACGAGCACCTGCGCGCCGGACGCGACGCCGAGCGGCTGACCGTCGCGCAGGGCAGGGAGGTTGCCCCGGCCGGCTGCGTTCGCCTGCCGGTAGAGGCTGAGGAGGTTGGGGTCGACCGTGAGGTTTTCAAGGTGGACCGTGTAGCCGCTGACGACGCCATCTTCGCGCGTATACTTCAGTGTGATGCGGGTTTCGTCCGCATAGAGCACCAGCGCTTTATATCCGCCCGGGTAAATTTCTGCGCCGCGGCTCGGCGCGGCCAGCAGCTCGCCCGCCTTCGCGCCCATGCCCAGCAGCGTCACCGGCCAACTGGTGAGCGGTCCGCCGCGGCAGTTGCAGCCCCAGCTCCAGTCGTTGACGCGGTATGCGGACGTGAACTTCGGCGTACGCCGATCCGCAAAAATGCCGGGCATCTGCGGCGCGTCCGGGTCCGTTCCGCCGTTGTAGCTCACGAGCGCCAGCGCCGCGTTCGTCGTCGAGTAGCCGCGCAACGCGAGGTTCAGGTCCGGGTGTGAGGCCGCCGGGGGATTAGTCGACGGCGAGAGGACGGGAATCGTTTCGTAGCGGTTATTGGAAACCGGAGCGGCTGGCCCACCGTACAGCACGGTCAGCCAGACGCGTTTCGACACGCGGCCGTCAGGCGCATCCGGTTCGGCAGCGGCAAGGCCGGGGAGAGCAAGCAGCGCGAGGATGACAACGATGGGCGCGGCGAATCGCGCGCCGATTCTCAGGGAACGCGGGAGCGGCATAGCTCCTCCTCAGGTCAGGGGATCGCCGCGGGTTCGAGCCGTTCAGCCAGGTCGGGCGCGTAGCGCGCCAGGTCGCGGCGGAGTTGGGCGAGCGCGAGGTCTTTTGCGCGCGCTTCCAGCATAATATCGAACGGAGGAAGCTGCGCCGGGTTACGACCGGTGACGGAGTAACGCTCGGCAGCGCGAAGAAAGTCGATGAACTCGAAGGGGTTGACGTAATCAGAGTGGTACATCCAGCGCGTCTGCCGGACCTTTGTTTCGTCAGCTGCCCCGCCTTCTTCGACCAACCACTCGGTGCGCGGCGTGCTCCAGTGGATCTTCGGCCGGACGCCCTCCGGCCAGGTCGCGAGGCACGCGGCGAGCGCCTCCTGCTCGTCGATCTCGTCCCATCCCTTGAGCCGGTAGTGCAGGCGGTCGAACACGACGGGGATGCCCGCGCGCGCCGACACCCACAGCGCATCCCGCACGCCAAAGCGCACGTCGTCGTTCTCGATGACCAGTCGGGAACGGGTGAGTGGGGGGAGAGCGTCAATGGCCTGGACGCAGCGTTCGCGCGCCGTTTCGGGTGAGCCATACACTCCGCCGATGTGCGTCACCACGACCGATTCCGCTCCCACGCCCATGCCGTTGAGGATGGAAGCCAGGACAGTCAGGTCGGTCGCGGCATTCGCGGCGACGCGCGGATCGGGCGAGTTGATGACGGTCGCCGCAACCGCATGAAAGGAGAGGCGCAATCCTTGTTCGCGCGCCATTGCGCCCAGCTCGGCCAGCTCCGTCGCGCTCTCTTCGACTTGGTTGCGGAACTGCGGCATGTCCGGGTGTGAGGCGTAGGGCGCGAGGTCCGACGACATGCGGTACATCGTGATGCCGGCGGACTTGAGGTAGCCGAAGATGTCGCGCAGATAAGCCAGGCTCACCGTCAGGTGCGGCTGGTTCTGCCAGCGGCGGCTGTCGTGGCTCTTCAATTCGGGCCGCGCGAGCGGCTTAACGACGAATCCGAGACGCATTGCTCTTCCAGTACTCACACCTGACAGGTCTCGAAGACCTGTCAGGTATTGCGCGAGTTTTATATTTCGGTTGCTCTTGCTATAATGGAGGCGCAAAGGAGCTTGCGACAGCAAGGCTCGTTGCAAACCGCGAATGAAGTTGATCAACCGCTTCCGACGACTGTTTGTTGCCGCGCTCTTTATCCTGCTTGCGGCCGTCACCACGCGCGCGCAGGCGCCGGAGTTCGGCTACTGGGAGCCGTCGCCGCTGCCCATCCAGGGCCTCGCCACGTATTACAATCCCGGCATTATGGAGTACGTGCAGGACTACCGCCTGCGCGCGGGCGACATCGACGCATGCCCGGAGTGCGTCGGCTCGGTCGCGCTGCTGCGCGCCGGCGACATCGGGCGCCGGGTGTGGCTGCAACCGCCGGGCGGCGACCCCGTCGGCCCGTTCCTCGTCGTCGATTGCGCGCGGCGGCAGGACGTGCTGCCTCTGCTGCAACGCAACTGGGTGGTGGACGTCTCGTTCGAGGTGGGGCAGCACTGGGGCATGAACCGGCCGCTCGACGGGGTGATCGTCTTTGAGGACCCGGCCGACGCGGTCCCCGGCCGCGTCACGAACCGCCTTCCAACACCCTTCGCAGTCGCGCCGTCCGAGGTCGTTATCAGCCCGCCCACCGCGACGCCAGAAGTCGTCATCCCGGCCGGCTTCCCGACGCCGTGGCCCACGCGGCAGCCGTACCCCCTCGCGCCCGGCAACGGCCCCGCGCCCGCGATGCCCGTCGCGCCGACCGCAACTCCGATCCCGCCGACGCCGACCGCCATCTGGCCGCCGCCGCTCACGCCCATCATCACAACGCCGACGCCGGTTGCGACACCGACCGCCACTCCCGCGTCCCCCGACATTGCGCCGACCGTAACGCCTGCTGCCAGTCCCACCGAGGTGGCGCTGGGCCGCGCCGGTGGCGACCTGCTTGCCAACGTGACGGTTCAGCCACAGGAAACCACCACGGCCGCGCCGTTCCCGACCGCGCGGCCCACCCTCGCGCGCACCCCGCGTCCGAACCTCACGCCGATCCTGCCCGTCCCGGCCACGCGCACGCCGACGCCCACGCCCGACCCCGGCCTGCTCGACCGCCTCCTGCAAGAACTGCTGAATTTGGTCCGCTGAGGTTCGTAGTAGGCGCTTTAGCGCCCGTCTCCCTGCGTCGAGCGCTGAAGCGCTTACTACCAACCTGCCGTGCGCCGCGCGCTTTCGTGAATCAGCAACAGCGCCCGTTCCTACGCGGGCCGCTCCTCCCGCTCCGCCAGCATCCTCACTCGCGTCTCGGTGAACCCGATCGCGCCATCGCGGCCCCAGCGCGCATTCAGCCCGGCCGCATCCGCGTCGATGCCTGCCTCGATCATGCTCCGCACCGCCGCGCGTGTCGCTTCATCTGCCGCTGCGCGCGCCAGCCACTCGTCCACATCGCGGTTCACCGTGTAACGTTCCGCCTTTGCCACCCGAAACCCCGTCGAGCGCAGCGCTGCCTCGATCTCCCCCGCGCTCACTACCTCTGCCATGCCCGGGTCGCGGCGCAGCATGATCGCTTCCAGCGTTGCGCGCTTGACCGGATCGTCGCTCCCGATCATCTCATCCATCACAATGCGTCCGCCTGCCCTTAGCAGGCGGTTGAAGAGCGCGAACAGCGCAGGCACGTCGGAGACGTAGAGCAGCAGGTCGTGATGCGCGATGATGTCGAACGCGGCTTCGGGCAGCGGCGCGACGCCGATCTGGCCCAGGCTGAAGCGCACGTTGTTGATCCCGCGTGCGGCGCGCTCGGTCTCGGCCAGCTCCAGCATGGCGGGCGAGAGGTCGATCCCCAGCACCGACTCGACGTACGGCCCGAACGCCAGCGCCAGCGCGCCGGAGCCGGTCGCCACGTCCAGCACCTGCTCGATGCCGCGCGGGTTTGCCAGTCGCACCAGGTCGCGCAGCTCCCGCTCGCCCAGCGCGGGCGCGTTCGTCACAGCCGCCACGCGCTGAAAGTGTTTGACGATGGCGGTGGCGCTCTGCCCGTCGGCCCAGGGCACCGCGGGCGCGCTTGGCGCGGCGGGCTGCTTCGGCGCGGTGAGGGCTTCGAGGTGGGCCGTGCTGTTGTGGAATTCCAGCCGCCAGTGATTGCGCTCCCACGTGAGCTGCGTCACGCCGGTGTTCGCCGTAGTGACGGCCAGGTGATGCCCGCCGAACAGGCTCCGCAGCAACGTGCCAATCGCGCCGCCATGCGTGACCGCGACGATGGTCGCGTTGGTGCGGTCGCGCAGCAGGCGGTGCATGGCGTCCCGGAGGCGCGCGCGGAAGCTGGCGTAGAGGGGCGAAATGTCGGGGTTGGGCTGCCAGACGTCGTGCCAGACGTCCATCGGCCGCTCCCAGCGGTAGGGGAGCTCGTCCCAGTACTGGAAGTCGGCCTCGGCCAGCCCCTCGTCGATGGTGAGCGGGACTTTCAGGCGGTTGGCGATGACCTCGGCGGTCTGCCGGGAACGGATCAGGTCACTGGAGTAGAGCGCGTCGGGCCGGTAGCGCGCGGCCAGCCACTCGGCGACCGCGTGCGCCTGCCGCCAGCCCAGCGCGGTCAGGCCGGTGTCGACGACAACCTTCT